>JAFDWG010000273.1 GCA_018268605.1 Actinomycetota bacterium
CGCGCGCCGCCGGGTGAAGGCGGACGGCGTCGGGCCAGAAGCGGGAGCCGAGGCGGAGCTGGAGCAGGTAGGAGCGCAGGAGGGCCTCGCGGGCCGGGTCCCAGGAGAAGCCCAGGAGCTTGCGGATGTGCGGTGGGAGCATGCCGACCGAGATCAGCTTGATCGTCTCGTGGATCGGCGCGACGGCGACCCGCATGAAGCCGGTGAAGGGGGGCTCGAGGAGCATCCTCTTCGCGCGCTCGCGGCGATTCTCGTTGATCCACAGGCTGCCGTCGGCGAGGCGGCCGTCGACGTAGTCGCGCAGGTCGGCGACGCGGGCGGGCATCGAGCCCGAGGGCAGTCCGAGCAGTTCTCCGACGCGCCGGTATTCGGCCCAGTAGCGCTCGCGATGGGCGGCGTCGAGGGTGCCGATCACGCGCTCGTAGTAGAGGAGCGCGGAGTCGGCAAGCGTCGCCAGGACCCAGAGGCCGAGGGCCGGGTCGGACGCGTCGTACGCGGTCCCCGCCGGGACCGGGCCGTAGTCCTCTGCGGTCACCCCGCGCACGCGGCCGTGCATGGCGCGGACGATCCGCCCGGTGCGTTCCGCCTGCTCGGCGGTGCCGAAGTAGATCCGAGACATCCGCTCGTCGGTCCGCAGGAGCCGGGTGCGGGGGTCGTCAAAGATGATCGAGTGCTGCTCGAAGCCGACGACGCCGAGCGGTTCGCATGCCTGCATGAAGAGGGCGCGCAGACCGGAGAAGGCGACGACGCGCTCGCGGTGCAGGCGGCGCACCATCGAGTCGGCCGCGAAGAAGCCGTCGACTTCGTCGGCGCGGAGCAGCGTGAAGTTGCCTGCCTCGATGTCCCTTGCCGCCTCGCTCATCCTCTAGATCGTATTGAGGTACCCCTGTCGGCTTTGTACAACGCTCTGCGCGAAGATGCTGAGGCGATGACCGAGCGACGAGCTTTTCCCCCGCTCCACGAGGACGACCTCTCCCCCGACCCGTTCGAGCAGTTCGCGCGCTGGTATGAGCTGGCGAGCGCGGAGGTGCCGCTGGCCGACGCGATGACCTTGGCGACGCTCGGGGACGACGGCGGCCCGGACGCTCGCATGGTCCTGCTGAAGGGCCACGGGCCCGACGGCTTCCGCTTCTTCACCAACTACGAGAGCGTCAAGGCCGGCCAGATCGACGCCCATCCGCGCGCCGCACTGATCCTCCACTGGCGCGGGCACGACCGCCAGGTGCGGGCACGAGGACCGATCGGGCGCCTGTCCGAGGCGGATTCGGACGCCTACTTCGCGAGCCGGGCGCGCGAGAGCCGCCTCGGCGCCTGGGCCTCGCCGCAGAGCCGGCCGCTGCCCGACCGGGCGGAGCTCGACGCCCGCCTGGCGGAGGCGCGCGAGCGCTTCGACGGCGTCGAGGACATCCCCCGCCCCGACTTCTGGGGCGGCTTCATCCTGCGCCCGGAGACGATCGAGTTCTGGCAGGGACAGCAGGCGCGGCTGCACGATCGGTTCGTGTATAAGAGGGATGGGGACGACCTCGACGCCGTCGAAGCGCTCGCGCACCTCGGCGAGGCGGGCGTCGAGCTGCGCTCGGTCGGCCAGCGGCCGGCTCTGTGGTGAGGCCCAGGCGCCGAGGCGGCTCTCGCGCGCGCGGCTCGCGAAGTAGGCGTCCGAGTCGGCCTCCGTCAGGCGCGCGGTCGGGCGCCGCGCCCGCACCTGGCGGGCGTGCTCGCGCCCGC
>JAFDWG010000274.1 GCA_018268605.1 Actinomycetota bacterium
CCTCGACCGAGCGGGAAACCTAGCCTCGCCTGGCTGCTCGACGATCGAATCGTCGGCTTCAGCTCCGTCGACAACATCGACTTCGGCGAGCAGGCCTTCATGCACCTCCACATCGTCGAGGAGCCTCGCCGGCGCTCCGGCCTCGGCACCGAGTTCGTCCGGCTCTCCGTCGACGAGTACTTCCGCGCCCTGGAGCTACGCCGCCTCTTCTGCCAGCCGAACGCCCGCTGGGTGCTGGAGCGCTAGCGGACCTGGAAGGTGCCGCTGCGCAGGTAGGCGCGGTAGAGGTCGAGGGCGTGGGCGGAGGGCTCCTGCATCGGGGACGGTGCGGCGGCCGGGTCGGCCCAGAGCATCTCGGTCGTCTCCACGCCGTCGGGGGCGGGCTCGCCGGCCCAGCGACGCGCCGAGAAGAGCATCGCGAAGCAGTGGGTGACGTCGCCGCCGGGATAGGTGATCGTGTGGAGCTCGGCATCGGAGAGGCAGGCGAAGGCCTCGAGGGCGGCGGGGTCGACATCCACCCCGGTCTCCTCACGAAGCTCGGTGAGTGCGGTGGCGGCGAAGCTCGAGCCCTCCTCCGCCCCGCCCGCGGGCAGGCACCACTGGCCGTCGTCGGCACGACGGGTGAAGAGGACGGCGCCCTCGTCGCCGACGAGGAAGACCATCGCGCCGGGCATCAGGACGAGGTCGGAGCCGACCTTCTGGCGCAGGTGCCACAGATATGAGCCCTCGAACGGCATCTCAGCCGATCTGGAACCTGCCGGTGGCGAGGTAGCCGCGGAGCAGCTCGACCACACGTGCGGTCGAGCCCTCGAAGGGCTCGGGCAGGTCGTCGAGGTCGGCGAAACGAAGCTCGATGCTCTCCTCCCCGTCCGGCACCGGCTCCCCCTCCCACCGCCGCACCACGAAGCAGATCGAGAAGTAGTGGGCGACGTCGCCGTTCGGATAGTGGAGCGTGTGGCGCTCGGCGTCGGAGAAGCAGGCGGCCGGGATCAGGTCGGCCGGATCGACGACGAGCCCCGTCTCCTCCCGCAGCTCGTCCACCGCCGTCCGCGCGAAGCTCCCGCCGATCTCCGCTCCGCCCCCCGGAAGGGCCCAGACCCCGTTGTCCCCGCGCCGCACGAGCAGCACCTGCCCATCCTCCCGCTGCGCCGCGATCGCGGCCCCCGGCATAAGGACGAGGTCATGCCCGATCTTCTGCCGGAGCCGCCAGAGGTATGAGCCCTCGAAGGACAAGAGAGTGGAGCCAACCGGGATCGAACCGGTGACCTCCTGCTTGCAAAGCAGGCGCTCTGCCAGCTGAGCTATGGCCCCTTGGGAAGGAGTGTAGGCATCTTCAGCGCACGACGGCGCGTTTGTATTTCGCCACGGCGAGGACGCCGAAGACGATCGCGATGCCGACCGACCAGGCAACGGCGCCCCAGACGGAGTTGCCGGCCGGGTCCCCGATGAAGAGGGCGCGGACGGCGTTGACGGTGATCGAGAAGGGGTTCCATTCGGCGAACCACTGGAGGGCGGCGGGCATCGTTTCCGGCGGGACGAAGGCGGAGGAGACGAAGGTGAGGGGGAAGATGACGATGAAGCCGAGGGACTGGGCCGCCTCCGGGGATGAGGAGGTGAGGCCGATGAAGGCGAAGACCCAGGAGAAGGCGTAGCCGAAGAGGAGCAGGAGGAGGATCCCGGCGACGACGTGGAGGAA
>JAFDWG010000275.1 GCA_018268605.1 Actinomycetota bacterium
GACCGGGCGGCGCTCGACGACCTGACGCTGGAGACCGCGGTCGGCGACTCGCTCGTCGTCCTCGGTCCCAACGGCGCGGGCAAGACGACGCTCCTGCGGATTCTCGCGACGCTCCTGCGGCCCACCGGTGGCGAGGTCAGCGTGCTCGGCTGCAAGCTGCCGAGCGAGGCGTGGAAGCTGCGCGGGAAGATCGGCTACCTCGGCCACGAACCGCTGCTCTATCGCGACCTCACCGGCCGCGAGAATTTGCGCTTTCACGCGAAGATGCACGGGATCACCGGCGCCCGGGCCGAGGAGCGGATCGAGGAGTTGCTGGGGAAGGTGAACCTGTCCCACCGCGGCGACGAGCGGACCTATGAGTTCTCCGCCGGGATGCGCCAGCGCCTCGCGATCTGCCGCTGCGTCCTGCACGAACCCGAGCTGCTGCTGCTCGACGAGCCGGACTCGAACCTCGACATCGAGGGACGGGACATCGCCAAAAGCCTCATCGGCCCAGACGCCGGCCACACCCGCGTCGTCGTCACCCACGACCCGGAGCGCTTCCTCCCCGAGGCCGACCAGGTGCTGCGCCTCGACGTCAACGAGCCCGCGGCGGTGTCGCGGTGACCCCCTCGCGCACCGCCTTCGCGGCGATCCTCGGCAAGGACCTGAGGGCCGAGCTCCGCACCCTGCAGTCGCTCCCCGCGATGGCGCTCTTCGCGATCACCTCGTTCGTGATCTTCCGCTTCGGCCTCAACCGCACCAGCCTCTCGGGCTCGCTCGCCGCCGGCGTCCTCTGGGCGACCCTCCTCTTCGCCGCCGTCCTCGGCATCAACCGCCTCTTCGTCGCCGAGCGCGAGGAGGGTGGCTTCGACGCGATCCGCCTCGCCCCGATCGACCGCTCGGTCCTCTTCACCGCCAAGGTCGCCGCGCTGGTCATCTACCTGGTGGCGCTCGAGATCATCGCCGTGCCGATCTTCGCCGTCTTCTTCCTCAACAGCGCGGCGTCGCTGGCGCCGTTGGCCCTGGTCCTCCTCCTCGCCGACATCGGGCTCGCCTCGGCGGGCACGCTGATCTCCTCGATGGCGGTCAATTCCCGCGCCCGGGACCTGCTCGTGCCGCTTGTCCTGCTGCCGCTGGTGGTGCCGCTGATGATCGCCGCGACGGCCGCCACGGAACCCCTGATGCTGCTGGGCGGAGTCACCTATCACCGCTTCGGGACCTGGCTGATGGTCCTGGGTCTATACGATCTGATCTTCGCCCTGCTGGGCTACGCGGTATTCGACTTCCTGCTCGAGGATTGATCCGCCGCGGCCGGTGCTATGGGCGCCCCACCGAGCATGTACGGCAAAGGACTCAGACCACTCTCGATCGCGACCCCCGTGGCGTTCGCGATCACCCTCGCGTTGGTCTTCTTCTACGCCCCGATCGAAGCCGACCAGGGCTTCCTGCAGAAGATCTTCTATCTGCACGTGCCGCTGGCGATCGTCTCCCTCTGCGGCTTCATCGTCGGCGGGATCTTCGCGATCCTCCACCTGCGCCGTGACGACCCGCGCTATGACGCCTACTCCTACGTCTCGATCCACATCTCGGTGATCTTCGCCGTCGGCGCCCTGATCACCGGCTCGATCTGGGCGAAGGGCTCCTGGGGCCACTGGTGGGTCTGGAACGAACCGACGCTGGTCAGCTT
>JAFDWG010000276.1 GCA_018268605.1 Actinomycetota bacterium
GCGCGGCCCTGGGTCTCCCCCAGCTGCCAGTCGGCGCGGCTGCCGTAGTCGCGGCGGTCGAAGTCCTCCGGCGGCGAGAAGTCGTGCTCGGCCTTGGTCGCGTAGCCGACCTTGCCCTGGATCCGGGAGAGGCGGAAGACCCGCACCGCGTCGCGCTCGTGCGAGAGGCCGATCAAGTAGAACTGCCCGCCGCGGAAGACCAGGTGGTAGGGGTCGACCTTGCGCTTGGAGGTGTCCCCGCGCTCCATCGTGAAGTAGGTGAACTCGATCGTCTTGCGGCGGGAGATCGCGGTCTCGATCTTCGACAGCCGCTGCGAGAGGTCCCGGCCGCCGGCCGACGCCGTCATCGCCATCTCGACCGGCGCGCGCTCGCCCTCGGCCAGCGGGTTGGGATGGCCCCAGGCCACCTGCTGCAGCGCCAATCGCAGCGGCTCGGCGTAGGCGAAACCGCCGTCGGTCAGCAAGAGCAGCGCCGTCGACAGCGCCGCCAGCTCGTCATCGGAGAATTTGATCGCGTCGAGGTAGAAGTTCTCCGGCGGGAGCGAGTAGAGCTCGGCCTCGAAGAATCCCTCCCCCGGCTTCTCCACCCCCAGCTGGATCCCCAGGCTCTCCAGCTCGGCGCGGTCCGCATAGAAGCGGCGCGCGAAGGCGTCGTCGTTCATGTCGCTATAGCCCTCGACCTCCCGCTTGATCTCCAGAGCCGAAACCGGCCTCCCCTGAGCCATGAGGAATGAGATCAGCGAGAGCTGTCGAATCAGCTTCTCGGTGTCCTTTGCCACGTATCGCAGGATAGTCCGCGCGCGCTGAATGGCACTGCTGCTCGCACCTCTGAGGTGGCTGACTTCCTCGATTATCCGGCTCGCGATCTTCGCCGGAATCCTCGTCGTCCTCTATTTGGTCCTGCTAAAGCCCGCAATCGACAGCGGCGAGAAGAAGGTCCGCCACACCCTCCACTCGCTGGAACAGAAGGCCAGTCCGAAGCGCCTGGCCCACTGCATCGAACGCGCCGACGGCGACATCGACAAGATGAAGCGCTGCGCCAGGCTCTTCTAAGTCGTCGGTCTACCGCCCTAGGCGAAGCGCCGATCCCCGGTTAGGCTCACGCCGAAATGGAATTCCTCTCCAACCTCTTCGGCAATCTGACCTCGGGGATCATCCGCCTCGCGGTCACGGTCGGCATCCTGGCGGCGGTCTACTTCTTCATCGTCAAGCCGGTCCTCCATACGACCGAAAACACCGTCAACACGACCAACAAAGCCATCGAACATTCCTTCGACAGCGCCAACTTCGACACCAAATCGATCGAAGAAAGCGTCAACAAACAGATCGAAGACGTGAACAAGCAGGTCCAGACCCAGGTCGAACACTCGTTCCATGCCACCAAGGTCAACGGCACCCAGCGGAAGCAGGAAAAGCTCCTGCACTGCGTTCAGCGGGCGAACGGCAACGTCCACCGGATCGAACGCTGCACGCGGAGATTCTGACGTTCGGGGCGTCGGGGGGCCGGCCTCCGGGCGGTGGCGCCCGGAGGCAAGGGACGCAGGGCGTTGCGGCGAGCCCGGCCGTCCCGTCCACGGCCCGGGCTGGCTGTGGCCGTGGCCGA
>JAFDWG010000277.1 GCA_018268605.1 Actinomycetota bacterium
AGCTAATCGCCCGGGGACGGCGATGATAGCGACGCGCGAGCGAGTCGATCACTTGGCCCGGCGCCGCAGCTCGCGAGCCAGGTGGTGTGCCTCGTCGACGTTGTCGAAACGTAGCTCGGCGACGATCGCGTTGCCGCGGGCCTTGACGGTCACCTCGTGGCCGAGGGCGGCCTCCAGGGCATCGGTGGCGTCGTCGAGGGCGGCGCGCTGGTCGGGGTCGAGCGGCGCCTTCCTCGGCCGCGCTTTCGGCTGGCCGGCCAGCCGAACCCGTTGTTCGGTCTCGCGGACGGACCACCCCCCCGCGACCGCCTCCCGGGCGAGGCGTCGGCGAACGTCGTTGCCCGGGGCGCCGAGGATGGTGCGCCCATGGGCCTCCGAGAGGTCCCCATTTTCCAGCATCTCGAGCGCCTCGTCGGGCAGCTCCAACAGGCGGATCAGGTTGGAGACGGCGGGGCGGCTGCGGCCGACGCGGCGGGCGAGCTCCTCTTTCGTCAGCCCGAGGTCCTCGACCAGGGCGGAACACGCTTTCGCCTCCTCGACCGGGTTCAGGTCCTCGCGGACCATGTTCTCGATCAGTGCCGCCTGGAGGCGCTCCGGCTCAGCCTGGTCACGGGCGACGACGGGTACTTTCTCCAGCCCGGCCTGCTGCGCGGCGCGCCAGCGACGCTCGCCGGCGACCAGTTCGTAGCTGCCGTCGGCGAGTGGGCGGACGAGCAGCGGCTGGACGATCCCAGTCGCCTCGATCGAGGAGGCCAGGCCGGCGAGCGCCTCGGGGTCGAAGTGGGTGCGAGGCTGATTCGGGTTCGGCTTGATCAGCTCGACCGGCAGCTCCAGCAGCTCCCCGTTGGCGGCGTCGGCGGGGGTCTCGGGAAGGATCGCGGCGAGGCCACGACCGAGTCCCGGGCGCCGTTTTTTCGTCGGGCTAGCCACGTGTCGAGAGCTCCTTGGCGAGGGCCCGGTAGGCCACGGCGCCGCGAGAGGAGGGGGCGTGCTCGGTCACGGGGAGACCATAGCTAGGGGACTCGGCGACCCGGACGCTGCGGGGGATCACGGTCTCGAAAACCATGCCCGGGAACTGGGAGCGAAGCTCGGCCTCGACGTCCTGCGCCAATCGCGTGCGCTCGTCGTGCATCGTTATCAGCAAGCCCGACACCTCCAGACGCGGGTTCAGCTGGCGGCGGATCATGCCCAGCGTGTCCAGGAACTGGACCAGGCCCTCGAGCGCCAGGTACTCGGCCTGCACCGGCACTATGACGCGGTCGGCGGCCACCAAGGCGTTGACGGAGACCGGACCGAGCGAGGGCGGGCAGTCGAGGAAGGTGCGGGCGAAGCGCTCGCGCACCGGGCCGAGCCGTTCGCGCAGGCGCGTCTCGGAGTTCTCGATCCGTGGAAGCTCGACCGCGGCGCCCGCCAGGTCGACGTTGGCCGGGACGATCCAGAGGTTGTCCGGGCCCGCCGGGCGGGCGGCGGCGGCCACCTCGGTGTCCCCGGTCAGGCAGTCGTAGGAGGACGGGTGGAGGTCGCGATCGCCACCGAGGGCGACGGTCGCGTTGCACTGGGGGTCGAGGTCGACGAGCAGCGTCTGCTCGCCTTCCGAGG
>JAFDWG010000278.1 GCA_018268605.1 Actinomycetota bacterium
CAGCCGCGGATCGACGGCGATCATCGCGCCGTAGATACGGCCACGGAAGACCAGCGGGACCGCGATCGCGTCCTCGAAGCCGAAGCCGAGACGCCCGTCGCCGTATTCGGCGATCGGGTTGTCGGCGATGTCCTCACCGACCCGCTGGACCAGACGGCTGGCCAGCGCATCCCGGGCGAGCGATTCGCCGGGGTCGAGGGAGACACCCTTCAGCTCGGGATGGATCTCGCCTGCCACCGCGGCGACCCGTAGCCGCCCCTCCTCGAGCAGCTCCACCAGCACCGCCCGGGCGGAGACCAGCGCCCTCCCTCGCTTCGCGATCAGGTCGAGGATGACCTCGAGCTCGGTCTGGCCGGCGAGGGTTCGGGCGATCGCGGTGGTCGCCTCGAGGGCGTTCGCGGTCCGGCGGGCGGAGCGCTCGCGCGCCACCGAGCCCTCGTAGCGGCGGGCGTGGTCGATCGCCACGCCGGCGAACTCGGCGATCTCGACGACGGTCGCCTCGTCCTCCTCGTCGAAGAGCCGGTCGCCCTCCTTCTCGGTGAGGTAGAGGATGCCGTAGGGCTGGCCCAGGACCATGATCGGGACACCGAGGAAGCTGTGCATCGGCGGGTGCGCGGCCGGGAAGCCAAAGGCGTGCGGGTGGGCTTCGACGTCGTCCAGGCGGAGCGGGCGGGGGTCGCGGATCAGCTCGCCGAGCACGCCGCGCCCGCGAGGCAGTGGGCCGATTTCCCGCGCGGTCCCGGCATCGATGCCCGCGGTCAGGAAGCGGGCCAGTTCGCTCTTCTGATCATCGAGGACCCCGAGCGCCGCGTAGCGGGCGCCGGTCACGGATCGGGCGGCGTCGAGGGCGCGCTCCAGGACCAGCTCCAAGTCGAGATCCGAGAGCACGCTCCAGGCGAGCTGGAGAACGGCGTCGCGGGTGGCCTTCATGCGGCGCGACCTTCCAATGGGGTGTTCCGGCCTACGTCGCGTTCGCCGCCGACCGGCTGAGGTTGAATTTAGCGCAGGAAACGCTAAGCGTCGACATCCGCATGGGATTCGTCCACACGGGGATGTTGACTGAATGCGCTTCAGCGTCGACCGTCATTATCTGGGTGACTGGACGCCCGTCGGCGAGGTCGATGCGAGCGGGGCACGGCAGGCGATCGCCCGCGCGGCCTCGGGGTCGGGGCTCTACCGGGTCAACCCGTCGGGAACCCGTGGGTTGAACGAGGCCTTCATCGTGCCCGACTGGGGAGTGCCAAGGCGCGTCCCGGCCGGGCCAGATGCGGCGGAAGCGTGCGATGTACCTTCCTCGGCGACCTATGAAGCGGTCCGGGAAGCGGCCGCCTTGGCCGGGATCCGGGCGCGGCTCGGCTGCGCCCGCGCCCTCGAGAACCGTGCTTGGGCGAAGCGGTTGCGTGCGAGCTCGGCGACGTCCCGGCACCTGCGCGCCTCCGCCCTCCACGTCTGACCGCGCTCACGGTGCGGTATTGCCCGGATGCGGGCAGGGCCTGCCGCAGCGAGGCTGGTCGACACCGCAATCTCGATGGAAGGAGTCGCGATGTCAGTAGAGCCCG
>JAFDWG010000279.1 GCA_018268605.1 Actinomycetota bacterium
AGGATCGCGGCCTCCGGCGGTTTCACCGCCGCCAGGTCGAGCGCCTCCTCCCCGGTCGCCGCGGTCACCGCCTCGAAGCCCGCGTCGCGCAGGATCACCCGCAGCGCGCGCAGGATCTGCGGCTCGTCGTCGCAGACCAGGATGCGGGCGGCACTCACTCCGGCCCCCCGAAGGTGACGACGAAGCTCGATCCCTGCCCGGGGAGGGACTCGACCTCGACCTCGCCGCCGTTGGCCTCGATGAAGCCCCGCGCGATCGCCAGGCCGAGGCCCGAGCCGGTGCCGCTCGGGGCGCCCGGGGCGCGGTAGAACGGCTCGAAGATCCGCTCGCGCAGGTTCTCCGGGATGCCGGGCCCCTGGTCGACCACCCGGATCACCAGACGCGGCCCGACCAGGCGCGAGCGCACCAGCACCGGCTTGCCCTCGCCGTGGACGACCGCGTTCTCCAGCAGGTTGGCGAACGCGCGCTCGAGCTGGGTCGGATCGGCGCGCAGCGGCGGCAGGTCGTCGTCGAGAGAGAGGCGCACGTGCTCACCGTACGGACCGATCGATTCTCGCGCGGCCGCGAGCAGATCGCCGACCTCGACCGGCTCGCGGTGCGGCTCGGCTTTCCCCGATTCCAGGCGGGAGACGTCGAGCAGGTTCTCGACCAGCCGCGAGAGGCGCTGCCCCTCGTCGACCACCGCCTCGGAGAGCTCGTGGCGCTCTTCGGCGGTGACGCTCGGTGAGTCGAGCGCGGCCCCCGCGGCGATGATCGCGGTGAGCGGAGTCCGCAGATCGTGCGACACCGAGCGCAGCAGTGAGGTCTTCAGCTCGTCGGAGCGCCGCACCGCGTCCGCCTCGATCGCCTCTTCGCGCATCCGGTCGCGCTCGGCCGCCAGCGCCGCCGCCTCGCGCAGAGCCTGGTCGGCCTCCTCGCGCCCCCGCTCGGCCTCGGCCGCGCGCGCCCGCGCCAGCTCGGCGAGGGTGCCCCCGGCGACCGCGACGGTGATGAAGACGACGAGGGCGACGATGTCGTGCTGGGCGTTGATCGTGAAGGTGCGCAGCGGCGGCAGGAAGAAGAAGTTGAAGGCGAGCGCGCTCCCCACCGCCGTGCCGATCCCGAGCCAGAGACCCCACACCGTCGCGATCAGCAGCACCCCCGGGATGAAGATGATGGCGAGCGAGACCGGCTCGGCGATCGATTCAAGCGCCGCCACCACCCCGGTCCCGACCGCGACGACGACGATCGCGAAGATGATCCCCAGTGCGGTCGAAGGCGATCTGGCGGAGAGCCGAAACACCCCGGCAGCCTAGAGCGCTACTCGTACTGGAGCGACTCGAGCACGTCGAGCCGCGACGCCCGCCGGGCGGGGATGATCGCGGCGACCACCCCGAGCAGGGCGGCGACGATCAGGATCCCGATCAAGGTGCCGATCGGATAGCTGAGCGTGAAGCCTTCCTGCTTCAGCGGCTGGGCGATCAGGGCGGCGAAGACGACTCCGATGATCAGGCCGAGGATCGCGCCGATCAGCGCCGTGATCACCGCCTCGTAGCGGATCATCGTCCGCACCTGGCG
>JAFDWG010000027.1 GCA_018268605.1 Actinomycetota bacterium
CGCCCCTCCCCCGGCACTTCGACCTCGAGCTCCTCGATCGGGAAGCTGGTCCGATAGGCCGAGTCGCGGCGGCTGATGACCCGGGCGTTCACAGCACCGCCACCCGCTCGGGGACGGCGAGCCGCTCCAGCAGCCCCGACAGCACCCGCGCCGCGTCGAGGTACTCGACGGCTAGCTCCCGCGCGGCCCGCCGGTGCGCGTCCGGATCGGCTTCGACCTCCTCGATCGCTGCTGCGGCACCGTCGACGTCGTCGAACGCGAGCAACCCCGCCCCGGTCGGCAAGGCGGCACCGAAGCCGGTGTCCTGGGCGACCACCGGCCGGCCGCTCGAAAGGTAGGCCGCGGAACGGTCGCTGAACCAGCCGCCGCGACTGACGACGTAGCCCTCCTTGGCGATTCCGAGCTCCCCCCGCGAGCCGCGGACGAACCGGGCGTAGGCAGCCGGCGTCGCCGCCACCGCCTCCGGGTCCACCAGCGTCCAGCCATTGTCGGCGAGGGCACGGAGGTCGTCCCGCTCGTCGGGGTGGATCCCGAAGGCCGTCTCGAAGCGCGCGCCGCTGCGCCGCGGCAGATCGATCAACGCGCGCACCGAGTGGGCGCGCTGGCCGTAGCGCCGCCCTCCAAAGGTCGGCGAGCCGTAGCTGCGCCAGTTGCCGACCGTGGTCCAGGCACGCCCCGGCCCCTCCGGCACGGGCCGGCTCGGCAGCGCAACCGGCGGCAGGGTCGTGATCCAGTGGCGCCCCAAGGTCGGAACGCGGCAGTCGGGCTCGCCGATCCGGGACCCGACCGTGACGCAGTGCGTATGCAGATCGAGGCCGAAGTCGAACCCCTCCGCGGCCCAGACCTGGTTGAAGCCGGGATCGAGATCGAGGAACGCGCGGACCGCGATGGGCTCGAGCAGGCGCTCGTCGCGCAACATCCCGGAGACGTTCAGCAGCAGGTCCGCATCGCGGGCGAAGCGCTCGAGCTCTATATAAGGGAGGCCGAGCGTCGCGGTGCCGCCGCGGTCCAGGAGTGCGCCCCGACCTCGAAGCGATGAGAGCGAGCCGAAGTAGCGGGCGACCGAGCCGCCGGGCCGGAGAGCCGCGGCGTCGACCGGCTCGACCACCACGACCTCGTGGCCGAGGCCGCGCAGCCCCTCGACGTACTGGAGCACGGCACTCGTCGCTCCCCCCTGCCACGGGTCCCCCGCGACCATGCCGGCCAGCAGTATCTTCAGCCGTTCGCGGCTCATGACACCGGCGAGCCGAGTCCGAGCCGCTCGAGCAGGTTGGCGAGGACGAGGTCGGAGTCGAGGTGGGTGCGCGCCAGGTCGACCGCCGCCTCTGCGTGGCCCGCGGGATCGGCGAGCAGCCGGCGCGCGCCCTCCTCGGCACCGGCGAGGTCGGTGAAGGTGAGGAGCCCCTCCCCGACCGGCAGCGCCGCGCCGGCCCCGGTGTCCTGGACGAGGGCAGGCCGACCGCTCGCGAGGTAGGCGGCCGTGCGATCGCTGAGCCAGCCGCAACGGGAGGCGACGTAGGCGCCCTGGGCGGCGGAGAGCTCGGCGCCCGAGCCGCGCACGTAGGCGGCGAAGGCGGCCGGCGTCGCCGCGACGTCGGCCGGCGCCACCACCGTCCAGCCCGCGCCGCGAAGCGCCTCGAGGTCAGCCGCGTCGCCGGGGTGGATGTCGAGTGCCAGCTCGAAACTCCCCCGCTCGACCCGCCCGGGTAACTCAGACAGGCGCCTGAATTCGTGGTGCTTTCCCGGCGCGATCCGGCCGTCGACGGGCAGTCCTCCGTAGGGGCTCCGCCAGGTCGCGACGGTGGTGAAACGGAACGGGCCGCCCGCCGGGAGCGGCGCCTGCGACCACAGATCGAGGACCACCGGCGGCGGCGTCGGGATCCAGTCGATGCCCCCGGCCGGCAACCGGCACCCATCCGAGCCGATGGCGAGCCCGACGGTGACGTGACGGTCGTGGCCGGCGACCGAGAACGCGACCGACGGATCGGCGTCCCAGATCTGGGTGAAAGCGGGATCGAGGTCGACGTAGACGCGGGAGCGTGGCGCGTCGCGCAGCGGCCCCGGCGGCAGGTGCCCGCTGTGATTGAAGAGGACCTCCGCCTCGGCGGCCAGCGCGTTGACCTCGGGACGCGGGAGGCCGCCGACGCTCCCGCCGCGCTCGTCGAGGAGCGCCCAGCGGTCGCCGAGACCGTGCTCGGCCATCGCCGCGTCGAGGTGGTCGCGCCCCGCCGCCTGTTCGAGCCCCGCCCCCAGACACTCGACGAAGAGGACCTCCCAACCCAGCCGCCGCAGCCCGAGCAGCCAGTTCAGGCGCACCCAGGCCTCGCCGCCGTTGCCCGGCTTGTTCGCGATCGCCCCGGCTAGGACCGCGAGTGGCACAGGATCCGTCCCAGCGGTTCGCGGGTCTCGTCCTCGAGCACGGCGAAGAGCTCGAGCAGGCTGTGACCGTCGCCCTCGCCGGCCAACTCGATGCGGAAGCCGCAGCGCGCCCCGTCGGGCCGGTCCGGGTATTTCTCGGCGACGTCGGGGCGCTCGATCGTGAGCGGGACGGCAGCCACCTGGGTGCCCTCGGCGACGACCACGACCTCGCGCACCGTGCCCTCCTCGGCCAACGTCCAGCCGACGATCTCGAGCTTGCGCTCGGTCCCCATCACCCGGAAGTGGCCGTCGAGTCCCTCGCCGCGGTCGCGCGACACCTCGAGGATCTCGAGGCTGTCGGTGGCGACCGCGGTGCCCTGGTAATCGATGCTCATCGCGCCCCCAGTCGATCGAGCAGGCGGCCGAGCACGAGGCGCGCGTCGAGGTGCTCCTCGGCAAGCCGCCGCGCCGCCCGCGCGTGCTCACGCGGCCGCGCCGCCACCTCCTCCACCGCCACGACGGCGCCATCGGGGTCGGCGAAGGTGAGCAGGCCGGCACCGGTCGGCAGCGCCGCGCCGAACCCGGTGTCCTGGGCGACGACGGGCTTGCCGCTCGCCAGGTAGGCGGCGGACCGATCGCTGAACCACCCGCCCTTCGTCGCCACGTAGAGGTGCTTGGCGACCGCGATCTCCGCCGCCGAGCGGCGCAGGTAGCGCCCGTAGGAATCGAAGTCCCCGAGCGTGCCAAGCGGATCGACGACCCGCCAGCCGCCGCGTTCGAGACGCACCCGGTCCGCCACGTCGGCGGCGTCGATGTCGAGGGCCACCTCGAAGCGCCCCTCGACGCGCCGCGGCAAAGAGGCGAAGCGGCGGAATTCGTGGACGCGCAGGCCGAGTGTCACGCCTTCGTGCTCGAGCGGACCGAACGGCCCGCGCCAGCTGCCGACGCTGGTGTAGCCCCGACCGCCGTCGACGGCCGGCCAGCGTCCCAACGGCACCGGGGGCAGGGTCGGGATCCACTCGCGGCCGACCGTCGGCACCGTGCAGCCGGGCCCACCGACGTTGGTCCCGACGGTGACGAAGTCGTCGTGGCCGGCGAAGGTGTCGGCGAGCCCCTGGGCGGCCCAGATCTGGCCGAAGCCGGGATCGAGGTCGAGGTAGACGCGCCGCCGCGCCGCGCCCAGCAGGTCCCGGTCCTCGAGGAAGCCGTTGATGTTGAGCAGCAGCTCCGCGCCCTCCAGCTCCCGCCTCAGGGCCGCCCGCGAGAGCCCGAGCGGCTCCTCGTCCCCGCGCAGGAGCGCCCACCGACCCTCCAGCCCGGCCACCGCCATCGCCTGGGCGAACCAGCCCGCGTCGCCGCCGGCGTCGAGACGATCGACGAAGACGACCTCGTAGCCGAGCTCACGGAAGCCGAGGGGGTAGGCGAGCAGGGCCCAGGCATGCCCGGGCCGGCGCGGCCGCTGGGCGATCGATCCGGCGATGGCGATCGTCGGCATCACGCGTAACCGAAGGCCTCCAGCTCCGGCGCCAGGAGCTCGTTGGTTTCGGCGGCGAGGTCGTCGGGCAGGTCGCGCCGCCAGCGGCCGATCGTCTGCTTCGGATCGCTCACCGTGCGGTGCGCGTCGAGGTGCTCGGTCGGCTGGTTGGCCTCGTCGAGCACGGCCCGCACGGCGGCCTCGTCGGCGTCGATCTCGAGGTAGGAGAAGATCCCGGCGAGGGTCGCCTCGGGCTCCAGGATCAGGTCCTCGTAGCGGACCAGGTGCGCCGCGTCCCCGCGCCGCCGCCAGCGGTCGATCAGGTCGTCGGCGTCGCCCCGCACCCGCTCCACCAGGTACTCGGCCTTGGTCATCTCGGCGTCGTGGCCGAAGCCGTGGTCGCCGCGCTTCTCGTTCCAGGCGAAGACCGAGCTGAGCCGATCGCGGAAGTCCCGCACCAGGATCAGCTCCTTCGCCCCGGGGAAGACTTCGGTGGTGAGGTCGAGCAGGATCGGGTCGAGCAGGAACTTCTCGGCGAAGTAGCGGACCCCCTCGGTTTCGCCGGAGCGCCGCGCGACCTCCAGGTAATAGGCGCAGATCCGCTCCTGGCACATCGCCGCGACCTGCCGCACCGAGTCGTCCCCGAGCCAGTCGGCCATGCCGAGGTCGACCGGCGCGGGCAGGGCGACGGCGCCGTCGCCGAGGAACCAGCGCGGCTGGTCCCAGCGCTCGGTGTGGAGCTGGCGCAGGTAGCTCTTCGGCGCGCTCAGCTCGCGCAGCACCGTCATCCAGTAGGTGGCGACCCGCGGCTCGAAGACCAGCGGCTGGAAGGCGAGCACGCCCGGGTGGCAGCTGAGGAGCCGCGCCATCCACTTGGAGCCGCTGCGCCCGATCGTCGTGATCATCGCCGGGTCGACCTCCGCCTCACGCGGGACCGCGAGCAGCTCACGGGACCCGGCCACCGAGGCCAGCGGCGCGACGCTGCCATCGCCGAGGACCGCGACAACCTCGACCTCGAAGCGCGGCGCCAGTTCGATCGCCCGCACCAGGGCCTCGAAGCCGACCGCGCCCTCATGCTCCTCCGCGGCCGCGCCCGGGGGCCGGTTCGGCGGGACCTCGGCGCTCACCCGCTCGCCGTCGAGGACCCGGAACGCGGCGATCTCGGCGCCTTCCGGCGCCACCGCCCAGCCACGCACGTTGAAGGAGAAGACACCGGCCCCGTCGCCCGGGGCCGGAGAGACCAGCCCGCCGACGACGCCGTCCTCGCGTCCCCTCACCTGCTCGATCGTCACCACCGTCATCGCTCCGCCCTCCTCAGGCGACCGCCGCCGCGTGGGGGTCGAAGCGCTCCATCGCCGCGGCGATCGCCTCGCCCCAGAGCTCGGAATGGAGCCACATGTTGTAGTCGCTGAGCCCGCGCCGGGCCTCGGCGACATAGGACTGTCCCTCCAGGTGGTAGAGCTCGGCGCTCGGCAGGTACCAGTTCTCGTAGCCGGCCTCCGCCAGCCGCAGGCACAGCTCGGAGTCCTCGTAGTCGCCCTGGACGTAGTGGAACGGCAGGCCGCCGACCTCCTCGTAGCGCTCGCGGTCGATCAGCACGCAGGCGGCGGTCACGGCCGGCACCGGCTGGGCGACGTCGGCGCCCGGGAAGTGGCGGTGGAGCCCCTTGAAGCGATGGGCGTTCTCCCACACCTCGGTCCCCGGCAGCCGGTGGAAGTAGAGGCCCGCGTGCTGCAGCGAGTCGTCCTCGTAGAGGAGCTTCGCGCCGAGCGCGCCGATCCCCTCACCCTCGTCGTAGAACCGGCACATCTCCCCCAGCCAGCCCGGCCGGTCGGGGATCACGTCGGAGTTCAGCAGCAGCAGCTTGCGGCCGGTGGCCACCTCCACCCCGTGCCGGTTCGCCCCGGCGTAGCCGCTCCCGGCGGTCGGGACGACGACCTTGAACGGCAGGCGGTAGAGGGCGAAGAGCTCGCGCGCCCGGGCGGCCAGCTCCTCGCGCTGCTCGACCGAGTCGAGCACGTAGATCAGCTCCGCCTCGGCCAGCTCCGGATCGACCGAGAAGTGCAGCAGCTGGTGCTCGAGGAAGTCGATCCGGCGGTAGAGCGGCACGACCACCGACACCTCCGGGGACTTCGGCGGCTCCCCGTATACCTCGACCTCGTCGATCTCCGCGGCGGTGACGATCCGCTCCTGCAACCGGGTCAGGGCATGACGGCCGTGCTCGGCGGCGAGCGGCCCCGCCAACGGGCCGCGGGCGGCCAGCTCGCCGAGGATGCTCGCGCGGACCGAGTGGGGGTCCGTGTTGACCGGCGGGCACCCGACCTCCACCGCGACGCCGCCGGCGGTGTGGAGCTCGACGACCCAGCCGGCCGCGAGCCGGCTCGCCGCGGGCAGCTCGAAGAACGCGGTGAAGCCGTGGTCGCGGTCGTCGGCCCGTCCCAGCCCGGAGTAGAACTGGACCACGTCGGGACGCTCGAAGCGGAAGGCCTCGCCCAGCTCGACCCGGCATCCCTCCGGAGAGATGGCGACGAGCTCCCCGGGCCCGTCCTCGGTGCGCGCCCAGCCGTTGATCCAGAAGGAGCGCTCGTCGACCCCGAGGATCGCTTCGACCGCGAGTCCGATCGGCTGGCGCTCGTCGACCACGCAGATCGGCAGGCGCTCGCGCAGCACCTCGCGGACGCCGTGGAGGCGCGCGCTCATCACCGGCGAGCCGCCATTGCCGCCGACCGCCGTGCTGGCCAGCTTCTGCATCAGCTTCGCCCGCTCCTCGGCGTCGAGGCCCGCGTACTCCTCGCGCAGCAGCTCCCGCAGCTCGTGCTCGTCGGCGTCGAGCGCCTTTCGCAGCCGTTTCTCCGCAACCGTCGCCCTAGGCACCGACCACCACCGCCTTCCTGCTGTCGATCGTTTCCGAATAGAGGTCGAGCAGCCGCCCGACGTGCTCGTCCATCGCGTACGGCTCCTCGATCCCGGCGCGCAGTTCGTTCCAGAGCGGTGCGCTCGAGGTCGCGCGCTCGATCGTGCGCGCGAGGCTCCAGGCGTCCCCCGCCCGGAAGTGGATGCCGTCGACGCCGTCGCGGATTTTCTCCGCCATCCCGCCGACATCGCTGCAGATGATCGGCCGCCGGTGGAAAAACGCCTCCTGGATCACCAGCGGCGAGTTCTCCCACCAGATCGAGGGGACGATCACCCAGTGCAGGTCCTCCATCAGGCGCGGCAGCTCATCGTGGTCGTAGGGGCCGCGGAAGGTGATCCGGTCGCGCAGCTCCTCGCTGCGCTCGGCGAATTCGGCCTGGAACTCCTCCGTCTGCAGCTCCAGGTTCGCCCCGTTCAGCCACAGGTGGGCGTCGCAGTCGGAATCGAGCTGCGCCATCGCG
The DNA here is from genome assembly GCA_018268605.1 of Actinomycetota bacterium. Taxonomy (GTDB): domain Bacteria; phylum Actinomycetota; class Thermoleophilia; order Solirubrobacterales; family 70-9; genus VAYN01. The sequence continues at coordinate 7,207 of JAFDWG010000027.1, forward strand.
TCGAGCATCACCTCGGCCCCCTTGAAGCGGCTTAGCTGGCCGAAGAAGCCGATGTTCGTCGGCGAGCGCATCTGCTTGGGATCGCCGGCCCGCTCCGGCGGCGTCAGCCGGCCGTACTCCTCGACTTCGATCCGCTCCTCCTCGATCCCCCAGCGCAGGTACTTTTCCATCAGCTGAGCGCTCGGCGCGAGGAAGCGGTCGACGTTGGCGAAATGCCCCTTGACGAAGCGTTCGCGCAGGAAGAAGGCCTGCGGGGAGAGCTCGGGGAAGCATTCGTTGCAGCGTCGCGGCGAGGCTTCGGGACAGAGGTCGTCGTCGAAGGTGCGGACCATCTGGCCATCGCGGTGGCAGATCGGCAGGAACTCGTGGAGGGTGTAGACGATCGACGCGTCGGGCAGGACGCGGCGGATCTGACTGAGCAGGTCGACCCCGATGAAGTGGGTGTGCTGGAGGTGGACGACATCGGGACGGTGGGCGAGCAGGAAGTCGGTGAGGTGCCGCGTGTAGAGCGCCTTGTCGCGCGAGGTGAGGGTGAAGAAGTCGAAGTGCTCGGTCTCGGTGAAGAGGAAGTACTGGCCGGGGTCGCCGTTGACGGCGCTGAACGGGGTACCGGGATGGGCGACGCGACGGCGCGCGACGTTGGTCCCGATCCGGGCCAGCAGCAGCGGTTCGACGCCGGGGGTCTCCCGCATCGCCTCGTATAGCTCCAACGCGTAGGCCTCGGCTCCGCCGGGGTGCAACGTCGGATGGTTGTGCGCGACGAAAAGAACACGCAGGTCGCTCATCGCTCTCCTCTCTGCTCGAACGCGAAGACCCGCGCCAGGTGGCGTTGGTCCGCGACTTTGGTCAAATCCTCCTCCAGCACCGCGTCGACCGCGGCATGTCCCGCCAGCCATGCGTCGAGGATGCGCGGCACGACGACGTACTCGGCTCCCGCCCGCCCGTGCTCGTGCAGCTCGACGATCGCCGAGGTGGAGTCGAGGCCGACGAGCGGGAGCGCCGTCGCCCGCAGGGGCGCCAGACCGGTGGCGATCGCCTCGCCGTGCTCTTCAAGCACGACGATCCCGGCGGCTTCGGGCAGGAGCAGCTCGATCCACTCGCGCAACTGCTCGACCGAGGCGCGCGGCGGGCCCATCGGGGTCAGGAGCAACGGCGGCGAGAGCTCCGGCCCGAGACTGAAGATCGTGCAGACGCCGGGGGCATCGACGACCAGGCGGCCGTGTCCGCCGAGATGGGCACCGAGCCCCTCGTAGTGGTCGAGCCACCATTGCAGCGTCGCCGGGATCACCAGGTACTCAGCGCCGCGCCGGCGCAGCTCCTCGAGTTCGCCGATCACGGCGGCGCCGTCGCGTGGGTGGTAACCCGCGTAGCCGCCGGTCTCCGACTGCGGGAAGTGCGCGGCGCGCAGCCCGGGGAGCTCCAGCAGCGCCGCGTCGCCCTTGCCGGCGACGAGCACCGACGCCCCGCCGGGAAGGTTCGACAGCACCGCCGCCTGGACGCGGCCGACCAGCTCCGCGTACTCCAGCTCCCCGAGCCGCCCGCTCACAGCAACCACTCCGCTGCTCGCTGAAGCCTTTTGGTCGTTATGGGACCAAAAAGCTTCACGCGGCACCTTTGGTGAGGTGGAAGATCGTGCAGGCGTCGCGGTCGGCGGCCGGATAGCGGTCGCGTAGGTGGGCGGCGAAGTCGCGGTAGTGGTCGAGCCACCAGTAGTCGGTCGCCGGCAGGACGAGGTGGGAGGCGCCGGCGGCGCGCAGACGCTCGAGCTGGGCGATCGCGTCCTCGCTGCCGGCCGGGTGGTGGCCCAGGTAGCCGCCCGCCGGGTCCTGGGGGAAGTGGCCGGCGGCGCGGGCGCCGAGGGCGACCAGCTCGCGGTCGCCGCGGCTGACGACGAGGACCTCGGCGTCGCCCGGCACCACCTCCTCGATCGCCGCCCGCACCCGCTCGACCTGCCGGCGGTAGCCGAGTGAGTCCGTTGCCGTCAGCGGCGGCCCGCCCGTCGCCGTCAGTGCCGAATCCGCCCCCCCCTCCTCGCGCGCGGCGACGAAGCGACGCTGCAGATCGCGCGCCTCCTCTTCCAGTCGGTTCGCCTCGGCGAGGAGGCCGCGGTGGTCGACCGCGGTGCCGGTCGGAGCCGCGGGCCGAGGCGCCTCGCCCGTCCCGGCGATGGCGGTCAGCCTCATCACCTCGGCCAGCAGGTCCGACACCTGGCGCGCGTAGGTCTCGAGCAGCGGCTCGACCTCGTCGCGGCGGCCGTCGTCGAGGGCGCCGAGGAGCGGTGAGACGGTGAGCCGCAGCGGATAGGTAGGCGCGTACTCGACGTCGAGCAGCCCGTCCTCCAGGTAGACCTCGAGGTCGTCGCGGCGCACGGTGTCGCGCCAACGCTCACGGTAGAGGGCGACGCTCCGCTCGAAGCGATCCGAGCGCCCGCGCGAGGCCGACTCGAGATGGACGACGACCGCCTCGTGGCAGTAGTGGACCTCTCCCCCGCGGGCGCCGGCGCGCAGGCAGAGGTCGACGTCCTCGAGCGAGTTGAGGAAGCCGGGATCGAAGCCGCCGAGCGCCTCGAAAGCGTCGCGCCGGACCAGCATGCAGGCGCCGGTGACCGCCTGCAGCCGGCGCCGGCGGTTCACCTCCGGCCGGTCCTCCGGGAATCCGGCGTAGAGGTTGTGCGGGTAGCCGTCCTGGCCGAAGACGACCCCGGCGTGCTGGACGACCCGGTTCGGGAAGACGAGCTTCGCGCCGACGATGTCGGCCGCCGGGTGCTCTTCGGCGTAGGTGAGCATCGCCGCGAGCCAACCGGCGCGCGGCTCGGTGTCGTTGTTGAGGAAGACCAGCGCCTCGCCTCGCGCCGCCGCCGCTCCGGCGTTGCAGGCACCGGCGAAGCCGACGTTCTCGTCTAGTGAGACGACGTGGATGTGCTCGCCGTAGCCGGCAAGGAGCGCCGCGGTCGCGTCGGGCGAGGCGTCGTCGACGACGATCGCCTCGCAGCCGGAGGGCAGCGTCGGCAACAACGCGTCGAGGCAGCGCTCGGTCAGCGCGGCATGGCCGTGCACCGGCACGATCACCGAGGCGCGCATCGCCTCACCGGCCTCGCGCGCGCTCACGCCGGCACCTCCGCCTTCTCCTCGAGCAGGTAGATGTCGCCGCCCCGCTCGTCGGAGTGGACCGCCTGGTAGTGCTCGTCGAGGTGGGCGTGGAAGTGCTCGTAGTGGCGCAGCCACCAGCGGTAGGTCGGCGGCACGACCAGGTACTGGGCGCCACTCGCGCGCAGCCGCTCGAGGTGGCCGATCGCCTCGGCCGAGTCGGCCGGATGGTGCCCGGCCCAACCACCGTCGGCGGCCTGCGGGAAGTGGCGGGCGCGGCGGCCATCGAGGTCCAGCAGGGCGTCATCCCCGCGGCTGACGACCAGGACGTCGGCCGCGTCGGGAACGGCGGCGACGACCGCCTCGCGCAGGTGCTGGGTCTCGCGCTCGTAGCGTGGGTTGGGCCGGCGGCCGTAGGGCTGCCAGTCGCGTCCCCACTTCTCCGCGTAGCGCGACTGGTTGGCGCGCAGGATGCGCCCGTACTCCCCGCCCGCGACGAGCTTGCCGAAGGAGGCCTCTCCGAAGTGGTGGACGAGGACGTCCTCGACGCAGCGCTGCTGGTAGCCGGCGGCGCGGGCGCGATCGGCGTAGTCGTCGTCCTCCAGGAGGCCGACCTCGTAGCGCTCATCCAACGGACCGAGCCTCAGGAAGGTCTCGCGCCGCAGCGCCAGGCAGTACATCGCGGGCGAGCGCAGCTCGATCCAGTTGCCGGCGAACTCGTGGGCGCGCCGCGCGGCGAGGTCGAGGAATTCGCCCCAGCGCCGGTAGTCGGTCTCGATCTCCGCCTCGTTGCCGATCCGGTTCGTCACCGGCCCGACCAGCCCGACCTCGGGGTTGCGCAGATGGGCGATCAGCCGCGGCAGCCAACCGGGCGGCACCATCGTGTCGTTGTTCAACAGGACCAGGTGCTCGGCGCCCGCCAATCCCAGACCCTGGTTGCAGGCGGCGGCGAAGCCCGTGTTGCGGCCGTTCAGAAGCACGCGGACGCGGGCGTCGGCGCCGGCCAATCTGGTCAGGTACTCGGGCGTGCCGTCGGTCGAGCCGTTGTCGACGACGATCAGCTCGAGGTCGACTTCGCCGCTGTGGGCGAGGACCGTCTCCAGGCAGAGGCGGTTGAACGGCAGGCCGCCGTAGGTGACGACGACGACGCCGGCGCTCCCGCGGCCGAGCCGCGGCGGCTCGTCCCAACGGGGCGCCGCGGGCTGGCGCGCCGCCACCAGGATCGTGTTCGGCGCCAGCCGGGTCGGCCGACGGGAGACCGGCTCCAGCACCAGGTCGCGCGGGAAGACGGTGTCGGGACGCCGCGGCCGCGGCGCCTGCGGATGAATGTCGAGGTGAGCAAGCATCGCGCCGAGGACGACGGCGTGGTCGAAGTACTCCCGCGCCATGTCCCGCGCCGCGAAGCTGTGGATCGAGTAGTCGGCATCGACCCGTTCGATCGCCTCGACCGCGCCGTCGGCGTCGTCGAAGGCGAGCAGCCCGGCACCGGTCGGCAGCGCCGCGCCGAAGCCGGTGTCCTGGGTGACGACGGGACGCCCGGAGGCGAGGTAGGTGGCGCTGCGGTCGCTGAACCAGCCGGTCCGCAGGCGCACGTTCTGGTCCTTGGCGACGGTGAACTCGCCACGCGAGGCGCCGATGTAGTCGCGGTAGACGTCGATCCCGCGGGAGACCTCGAGGCCGTCGCGTACCCCCCAGCCGTGCGCGCGAAGCAGCTCCCGGTCGCTCTCCTCGCAGCTGCTCAGCGCCAGCTCGAAGGAGGCGCCGGAGCGCGCGGGCAGGTCGAGGTGGTGGAGGAACTCGTGGTGCTTGGACCAGGTGTAGCGCTCGCCGCCGTAGGTCACGTCGCGCCACTCCTGGCGCCAGTTGCCGATCGTCGTGTAGAGGTCGGCCGGGTGGGCGCCGCGGTCGGGCCAGAGGTCGAGCACGACCGGCTGGCGGGTCGGGACGAAGGGGAAGCGGTCCTGCGCCGGGAGGGCGCAGTCGGCGCCGCCCCAGTTCTCGGCGAAGGTGAAGAAGGCGGAGTGCGGCTCGAGGAACTCGATCGTCTCGGGCACGCCGTGGTGCAGCTCCAGCTGCAGCTGGACCGGGTCGGTCTCCAGGTAGACGAGGCGCCCGCCCGCGGCCAGCTCGGGCAGCGGCTGGGTGCCGCCGTGGAGGTTCAGCAGCAGGTCGGCGGAGCCGTAGAGCCGTTCCAGCTCGAGCTCGCTCATCCCGAAGCAGCTGCCGTCGTCGTGCAGGGCGCGGAAGGCCCAGCGGTCGGCGAGCCCGAAGCGGCGCATGATCGCGGCGATGTACTCCGCCGCCAGCGCCGAGCTGTCGTCGCCCTTGTCGGTCATCAGCATCGACGGCGTCCGCGCGTGCGTCTCGACGTAGTAGGCGTCGCAGCCGAGCCGCTCGAAGCCCAGCAGGTAGTGCAGGTTCTGCCAGACGACGCCGGCCACCGGCATCTTGCTCATCATCCCCAGCACCACGACCTTGGGACGACGACTCACGCCGCACCTCCCACCTGGGTCCAGGTGATCCCGGCGTCTGCGGCGACCAGCTCGCGCGGGCCCCGCGCGGGGCGCCGGCGCTCGCGCGTCTGCGCGTCGTGCAGCCCGCGGTAGGCGCCGCCCGCGGCGAGGAGCTCCTCGTGGGTGCCGCGTTCGACCACGCGGCCGGCGTCGACGACGAGGATCTGATCGGCGTGGCGAACGGTCGAGAGCCGGTGGGCGATCACGAACGAGGTGCGCCCTTCCATCAGCGTGTCGAGCGAGTCGAGCACCACCGCCTCGGTCTTCGAGTCGATCGAGGAGGTCGGCTCGTCGAGGATCAGGATCGGCGCGTCCTTGAGGAAGGCGCGGGCGACGCAGAGGCGCTGGCGCTCGCCGCCTGAGAGCTGGGCGCCGCGCTCGCCGAGCTCGGTGTCGTAGCCGTCGGGGAGATTGCGGACGAAGTCGTCGGCGTTGGCGGCCCGCGCCGCCGACACGATCTCCTCCTCGCTCGCGCCGAGCTTGCCGTAGGCGATGTTGTCCCGGATCGTCCCCGAGAACATCAGCGGCTCCTGCAGCACCAGGCTGATCTGCTCGCGCAGCGACTGCAGCTTCAGGTCGCGCAGGTCGACGCCGTCGATCTCGATGCGGCCGCGGCTCGGGTCGTAGAAGCGGACCAGCAGGCTCATCAGCGTGCTCTTGCCGGCGCCGGTCTTGCCGACGATCGCCACGCGTTCGCCGGGCAGCGCGTCGAAGGAGATGTCCTCCAGCGTGCGCCGCCGGCCGGGATAGGCGAAGGAGACCTGGCGCGCCGTCACCCGGCCGCGGGCCCGCTCGATCTCGAGCGCGTCCGGCTTCTCCTTGACCACCGGCTCGGTGTCCAGCAGCTTCAACGAGGAGTGGAACTGGACCAGCTGCTCGTGGATCGTCCCGACCGTGGTGCTGATCTGTTCCAGCGGCTGGTACACCGAGGTGATGTAGGTGATCAGGACGATCAGCTCGCCGATCGTGATTTTCCCCTGGATCACGTGCCAGGCCCCGAGGCCCATCACGATCGAGATGCCGAGCGCCGAGGCGGTCTGCACGCCGAGCGTGTAGAGGCTCTGGCTGACCGTCAGCTTCACCCGTTCGTCGACCGCTGTCTGGCCCTGCTCGCGGAAGCGCTTGTATTCATGTTCCTCGCGGCCGAAGGAGACGATCACCCGCAGCATCGTCATCGCCTCGTTGACGATCGAGAGGCTGTCCCACTCGAGCTTCTGCACCCGCTGCAGACGGGGCACGATCCGCCGGCCGTAGAGGTTGAAGGAGAAGAAGAGGAAGGGCAGGATGATCAGTGCGATGAGGGCGATCTGCCAATCGATCAGGAGCGAGATCACCAGCATCCCGATCAGCGTCAGAAGCGCCTCGGCAATCGGCGGGATCACCATCACGATCGTCCCGATGGCCGACGCTTGCAGGTTGATCTGACTCATCAGCGCGCCGGTCTGGCGGCGGTCGTGAAAGGTGAAGGAGAGCCGCTGCGCGTGGGCGAAGAGGTCGCTGCGCAGGTCGAGGACCATGTTCTGTTCGGTCTTCGCGCCGAGGAAGTGATTCAGCACGGTGAACCCGTTACCGAAGACGATCAGCAGGAACCGGGCGGTGACCATGCTGACCAGGACGACCCAGACGGTCGGGTCGGGGCCGAAGATGTCGCGGACGATCCCGGTCGGTTCGGTTTCGTGCAGGACGTTGTTGAGGATCACCGCGAGCGGCCACGGCTCGGCCAGGCCGAAGACGGCCGCGGCGACGGTGAGCCCGACGATCACGTAGAGCCGCTTGCGATAGGGGCGCAGGTAGGGCTTGATCCGCGGCAGCGCCTTCCACAGCTCCCAGGCGCCCTGATCCTGATCCTTGCCGCGCGGACCGCGGCCGAAACGGCTGCGCATCCGCACCGGGCCCATACCGGGGCTCATCGCCGCTCCTCCCTCTCCAGGTGACGCCCGGCGATCGGCGGCGCCGGCCGCCGCGAGGGCTCGGCGCCGTCGCGTCGCCGGGCACCCGGCAGCGCGCGGCGCAGTCGCGCCCGGCGCTGCGCCTCGGCATCGCCGAGGCGCTCGCCGAGATCGCCCATCGCGCCGACGGCCAGCCGCGTCGCGGTCGCCGTCCCCTCCAGCGCGAGCGCCACGGCCAACACGATCAGCAGGCCGATCGCGATCGCCGGCCCGAACTGTTGCTGGTAGACGGCGAGCCCCGCGAAGACCGCCAGGACGGCCGCGGCGGCACTGGCGGCGAAGGTCGCTCGCGGCCACACCCGCATCCGCAGGAGCTGCTTGCCGTGGCCATGCTCCTCGACCACGGTGCGCAACCTGACCCCGCCGAGCGCGCCGGCCCGCAGGTCGAGGTCCCAGCGGTCGAACGGCCCGCCGCTGCGGACCAGGCCGCCGGCTGCGGTGAGGCTCTCCTCGAGCGCCTCGATCCAGCTCTGCGGCGAGGCCCACCGCTCGCTCCAGACCGCGACGGTGCGGGGGCGCGGCAGGCCCGGCCGGGAGCGGGCGCGGCGGCGCCAGGGCGAGAGGCCGTTGCGCAGCCGGCCGGCCAGTCGCGCGGCGGGCTGGAGCAGGAAGAGGAGGGCGGTGAGGTCGCGCAGGCGCAGGGTGTAGAGCCAGGAGCGCCCCGGTGTCGCCCGGTGGGCGCGCCAGCCGTTGGCGACCGCTTCCGCGCCGATCCAGCCGGCGACCAGGAGGACCGGCGGCGCCGCCAGGAAGAGCGGCGGCCAGACGAAGCCGAAAAGCGACACGATCGCGAGGGCGCCGACCATGAGCAGACCCTCGGGCGCGCCCAGGATGCCCGGCAGCGCGGTCGGGGCGTCGTAGACGGACTGGAAGAGGCCGCTGCCCCAGGTCCCGTAGAGCACGGCCGACCGACGCCGGCCGGTCGGCTGCCCGGGGGCCTCGTAGATCCGACCCGACCAACGCGAGGCGCCGGCCCGGTTGTAGCGGCCGGGCCACTTGCGCTCCAGCAGCGCCTCGGCCTTGCCGTAGCCATACTGCTGGCGCAGGTAGCGACGGACCGAGTCGCGGCGACGGTGCATCACCACCGCGCCGGCGCTGAATCCGAGCCGGTGGCCGCCTTTCTGCAGGCGCCAGCAGAGGTCGACGTCGTCGCCCGCGGTACGGAAGCGCTCGTCGAAGCCACCGATCTCGATCAGGACATCCCGGCGGAAGGCCATGTTGCAGCCGGGGACGTGCTCGGCCTCGACGTCGGAGAGGAGGATGTGGATAGGGCCGCCCGGGGCGGCGGCGACGCATTCGGCGACGAAGCCGTCGTCGTCCGGGGGCACGTTCGGCCCGCCGACGCCGCCGTAGCCGCCGCGGCGGATCAGGTCGGCGACGAAGAGGAGCCAGTCGCGGTCGGGGAAGGCGTCGTCGTCGAGGAAGGCGACGATCTCGCCCCGCGCCGCCTCGATGCCGACGTTGCGGGCGTGGCCGAGGCCGCGGTGGGCGGTCTCGATCGCGGTGGCGCCGTGGGCACGGGCGATCTCGACGCAGGCGTGGTCGCCGCCGTCGACCACGACGATCAGCTCGACGTCGGGGTAGTTCAGCGCACCCGCCCCGGCCAGGCACTCGTCCAGCGTCCCCGCCCCGTTGTAGGTGCAGACGACCACGCTGACGGCCGGCCAGCCGTCCTCATCGGCGAAAGGGGCGGTGGCATAGGCGCGGCTCACCGCCTCGAGCGCCGGCTTCGGCTCGCGCTCGCGGTCCACCACACCGAAGTCCCAGTCGAGCACGTCGTGTCCGCCGCGGTGCCACTCGTCGGTCCAGGCGAAGACGAAGGTGCCGGCGGCGCCCGCCGCGAAGCCCCGCCGCAGCTGCCAGTCGAGCACCCGGGCCTGCGCGTCGACGCCGCCCCGGCGGCTGTCGATCCCCACCTCGGTCAGCAGCAGGGGGCGATCGCCGGAGAGATTGTGGAGGCGGCTGAGATAGGCGGCGTAGGTGGACTCGTCCTCGAGGTAGACGTTGAACGCGGCGAGGTCGAGGAAGGGAAGCTCGAGGTACTCGGTCGAGGGATAGTTGACGTAGGTGACGAGGCCGTCCGGATCGGCCTCCTTCGCCGCGAGATAGAGCCGTTCGATGAAGCGCTCGACCGCGCGCTTGCCGTGCCAGCGCACGATCGCGGCGGGGATCTCGTTGCCGACCGAGTAGCAGAGGATCGCCGGATGGGCCTCACACCGCCGCACCTCCTCAGCCAGTCGCTGCGCGATCTCGCGCGAGCGCCACGGGTCTTCGAGGAAGGCGAGGTGCTGCTCCCAGGCGACGCCGACCATCACGTGGAGGCCGCGCTCGAGCGCGGCGTCGAGCAGCCACTCGGGCGGACGCTCGTAGGTGCGCAGGGAGTTGACCCCCGCCGCCGCCATCGCCGCGAAGTCCTCCTCGACCCGGGCGCGCGACGGGAACGCGACGCCTTCGACCGGCCGGAAGGTCCCGTACGTCACCCCGCGCGCGTGGAACTTCTCCTCACCCAGCAGGAGTGAACGACCGCGAGTGCGGAAACGGCGTGTCTGCTTCTGGGATGGGGGGATCGTGAAATCCCCTGACTTCCGAAACTCCACAGAAATGCCGATCTCTTGGCGTCTGAACCGGGTGTGCTCGCCTGCCCAATAACGGGGAAGACGCAGCGCGAAAAATCACCTTAGCCACGCCTCCAAACAGACTGGACGTCTGTTCCAATCGGTTTGGGGGGTATAGATGAGATTCCCTTGCCGGTTGCCTGAGTTGCCCTACGCTCGGCCGGATGAGGGCCTTGGTCACCGGCGGAGCCGGCTTCATCGGATCGAATCTGGTCGACGCTCTTCTGGCGCGTGGCGACCGGGTGACGATCGTCGACAACCTCTCCACCGGCCGGTTGCAGAACCTCGATTCGGCGCTCGACGCCGGGGCCGAGCTATTGGAGCTGGACATCCGCGACCGACCGGCGCTCGAGGCCGCGGTCGCCGACGCGGCGCCCGAGGTCGTCTTCCACCTGGCAGCCCAGATCGACGTCCGGGTCTCGGTCGCCGACCCCGCCCTCGACGCCTCGATCAACGTGGCCGGCACCGCCAACGTCCTCGAGGCGGTCCGCGCCACCGAAGTCCCGCGCCTCGTCTTCGCCTCGACCGGCGGCGCCATCTACGGTGAGGGCGAGGGCCGCACCCTGCCGCTCCCCGAGGACGCCGTCCTCGCCCCCTTCTCCCCCTACGGTCAGAGTAAGCAGGCGGCGGAGCTCTACATCGCCCTATACGAGCGCCTCTACTCCGTCTCCTCGGTCTGCCTACGACTCGGCAACGTCTACGGCCCCCGCCAGGACCCCCTCGGCGAGGCCGGCGTGATCGCCATCTTCTGCGGCCTCCTCCAGGAAGGCCGCCACCCCACCGTCTTCGGCGACGGCCTCCAGACCCGCGACTACATCTTCGTCGGCGACGTCGTCACCGCGATGCTCGCCGCCGCCTCCTCCGACCTCACCGGCCCGGTCAACGTCGGCACCGGCATCGAGACCGACGTCCTCACCCTTTCCCACACCCTCGCCGACCTGGCCGACACCCCCTTCGAGCCGCAATTCGCCCCA
>JAFDWG010000280.1 GCA_018268605.1 Actinomycetota bacterium
CGGTGCCGAAGATCTTCTCGTCCTCGAGGATGTTGCCGGTGAGGATCGCCTCCTCATTGGTGCCGATCCCGAGCTCGGCGAGGTTCGTGCCGCCCGGCCCATGCGGCGTCAGCAGTTCCATCAGCTGGGCGCCTTCGTCGCCGGTGGCGCCGACCAGGTTGCCGCCCTCGATCGTCAGCTGGACCGGGGACTCGACCAGGCCGATCGCGGCGATCGAGCCGTCGACCACCAGCGTGCCCTCCGCGGTCCCTTCCACCGGGGCGATGAACCCCTCGCCGCAGGGCAGGTTGCCGAACGCGCCCCGAGCGGTGAGTTCCCCCGCGTCGACGATCCCCTCGCGCCCCTCGATCGAGAAGGTCAGGTCGCTGCCGTTGCCGTCGGTGATCCGCACCCGTGAGCCGCGGTTCATCGTGTTGACGATCGCCCAGCCGCGCCGGCGCATCTCCTCCAGGTCGCCGTTCATCAGCCGCGCCAGCATCTCCTCGGTCACCCCGGGGAGCGTCGCGATCCGCACGCCCGCTTCGGTCGCCGCCTTGCGCGCCGCGGTGTGGGACAGCGACTGGATCGTCGGCGCCAGGACGACGTCGGCCGCCGCCATCGCCGCGGCCACCGGGGCCGGGGGCTCGGCCGCGTGCGATTCGCGCTCCGAGATCACCGCCAACGTCGCGTCCGCCCCGTCGCCCTGTGCCTCGATCCGCATCAGGGCCCCGATCTCTTCGGTCACCGGGTTGCAGACGACGAGCACCTCCTCGCCGGCGTTGACGCCCATGCACTTGCGGACCACCGTCCGCACCGCGCTGTCGAGGTCTGCTCCAGGCACGGTTGCAGCCTAGCCATCCGGGTCGTCGTCGTGCCGATGGCGCAACGACCAGCCCATGAACCACACCAATCCGACGAGCACGATCCCGAAACCGATGAAGGGCGGAAGCCACCCTTTGTGGCGCCCGATCCCGAGCACCAGGACGATCCCCGCGTCCGCCACCAACACGCACCCGACCAAGACCGGCCGCAGCGCCGCGAATCCCAACGGCTTGACCCCTCCGGGACCTTGAGCCATGCCCCCAGCATGGCAGCGGGATAATCGGTGCCGTGGCAGAGGGAGCGATGCGGGAGCCCGGCACCGAGGCCGGGTGGCGGGTGATCGACGCGGCGGTGGACGCGGCGCGGCGGAGCCTCGGCGATGCCCTGGTGTCCGCGTACGCGATCGGCAGCCTTGGCCACGGCGGGTTCAGCGCCGCGGCGAGCGACGTGGACCTGGCGCTCCTTACCTCAGACTCGACGGAGGGACCGCCGGACGTCGAGGTGATCGAAGGGGAGGTCGAGCTGGCCCTCCCCGAATCGCCGGTGGCGGAGCGCCTCTCCGTCTTCCACGTCCCGTGGTCGCAGTTCGCCTCGCCGCCGACCGGGTCCCGGTTCCCCGCGATCGACCGGCGGGACCTGATGCAGTCGGGTGTGCTGGTCTTCGGTGAGGACCTCCGCGATGACCATGGGGTCGAACCGCCGGCGGAGGAAATCCTCGATCACGCGAT
>JAFDWG010000281.1 GCA_018268605.1 Actinomycetota bacterium
CCGGCGGCGACACCGCCGAGATCAGCCTCCGCGACCGCGCCGACCCACACTCCGGACAGGCGACCGACTCGGTCCCCGCCGCGACCAGCTCCTCAAAGCCCGCCCCACACTCTTCGCACTCGAACTCATAGATCGGCACTCCCGCGAAATCTACCCCCGCTCGAAGAGGTTCAGGTGAGCGACGACCGAAACCGACTCCGACTCTTCCTCGGTCTTGCTGCGCCTCTCGACACAACGCGCCTCCGCCTGGTAGAGCCGCTCGGCGGCCTCGGCGAAGATCGTGTGGAACTCCTGCCATCCCTCCTCGTCGAGATTCGCCGGAAGCCGGAAGAGGTAATGCTCGGGGCGCTCAACGAGCTTCTCCGCCTCGATCGATCCGGCGGCGTCGGCGAACTGGAACCGAAAGACCTGGACGGCGTTGGCGAGAGAATCCTCCCGCGACATTGCCGCGACCTCATCGTCGGTCAGATGGGGCCTCCGCACCGCCCGGTAAAAGTGCTGGGTCGCCCCTCGCACCGGGCGGGTTCCGGCGAGTTCGATCACGCCTAAGCCTCGGAGCACTCTCACGTGATAGGCGACGTCGTTCACGGGGACCTTGAGCTCGTCCGCCAACTCGCGTGGGCTAACCGGGCGTTCGCTGATCGAGTCCCAGATTCGCCGTCGGAGGGTGTGCGAAAGGATAGCCCCAAGGGACTCAACCTGCGCTTGCGATTGGGTTTTTGCGAATCGATCCATGGTCCCCGTTTTATTTAGCGAATTAGCTCGCATAATAAGCACCATTAGATCGGTCAGTGCGGCTTTTTAGACGAATCGGCTAGTACATAAGAGCGTCTTCTTCTGGTGGAAGGGTCTGAAAGCGGACCAATCCCCCAAATTTGAAGGAGGTGCCATGAAAATTTCGATCGCAGCCGCGGTAATGCCTGCATTCGCCGTTCAAAAGACCGTTTGAGTCGAGAGGATGCGCCGACTGTGGCGGGTCGGCGCATCCCTAAGGCCTGTTTGGACGCTCAGTACAAGGGGACTAGTGTCATTCCACCCACCGGCCGCATCTCGCCATCTACCAAAGGATGTCCTCGTGTTCTTTTGTGAGCGATGCGAAAGCAGGTTCAACGCCACGGTCGCCGCTGCCGCAAGCGACTGCCCCCGTTGCAAGGAGAGCGACGGAGTCTCCAGCAAGCTGCGCTTCCGCCTCTTCGAGCCCTCGGCCCTCAAGGTCGCCGGGCTCTCTCCCTCCAGGAAAGCGACGGTGCCGAGGAGCCAGCCCGCGAAGTGAGATTTTAATATTCTGTCCGCTTGAGGCAAAGCTATCGCTGCGTTGCCAGCGACCACGGCGATCGTGGGCCCGTGCGGATCACCGGGGAGGGCGTCCGCCGCGAGGCGCCCTGATCCTGAAGCAGAAGGCCTCCGTCTCGGCCCAATTCCAGCTGCCTGGAACCCGCGGATCACTTCTCGTTCAGCCGCCGACTCCGCTGCCCAAGGACCTCCAGCCGGCCCTCGAGGCTCGGGATGGATTAATCGTGGGC
>JAFDWG010000282.1 GCA_018268605.1 Actinomycetota bacterium
AGCGGGATCTCCACCTTCCAGAGCACCTGGCGGTCGGTGAAGCCCATGCCCCGCGCCGCGTCCTTCGCCGACTCCGGCACGTTCTTCAGCCCGGTCATCACGTTGCGGTAGATGATCTGCAGTGTGTAGGCGCTCAGCGCGATGATCGCGGTCTCGCGCCCGCGACCGGTGATCGGCAGCAGCAGCAGGAAGAACGAGATGCTCGGGATCGCGAAGAGGATGCCCGTGCCGGCCAGCAGCGGCGCCTGGAAGAAGCGGAATCGGTGGGCGAGGAGGGCGAGGGCGAAGGCGATCGCGAAGCCGATCAGGACCGAGAAGACGACCAGCTCGAACTGCTGCAGCGTCGGCGTTCCGTAGCGGTCGATGTTGTCCTTCGCCCAGTCCCAGCAGAAGAGGTGGGTTTCCGAGGCCTGGCAGCCGAGCGTCGATTCAGTGCGTTTTTTCAGGAACCCTTCGCCGACTTCGCCGACCGCGGCAATCGGCATCCCGAGCACGGCGCTATTCATCGGCCCGGATCTGGGTCTCGCGGTCCTCGCCGATGGGCCGCTCAACCGCGCTCTGTTCTTCGGTTTTCGCCACCGGGGAGGCGAGGAACTCGGAGATGATCTCGACCGAGAGGATGCCGACGATGCAGCCGTCGGGGCCGACCACCGGCGCGTACATCGACTCGCCCTGGAGCAGATCGGCGAGCGCGTCGCGCATCACGTCGCCGGTTTCCAGGACCGGGCCGAGCGGCGCGTCGGCGGTGGCGGGGACGGTATCCCCGGCGAGGTCGCGCTGGGTCAGCCACCCCTGTGGGCGTTCGCGGTCGTCGACCAGCAGGGCGTAGGGGACTTCGACGTTGGGGTCGGCGAGCTGCGCCCGGACCTCGGCGGTCGACTGGCCCGGTCGCGCGTTCGGCGCGCGCCAGAGGTTGATGTCGCCGACCCGCATCAGCGAAAGGCGCTTCAGAGCCCGGTCGGCTCCGACGAAGTCCTCGACGAACTCGTTTGCCGGGTCCATCAGGATTTCCGCGGGCGTCGCGTACTGCTCGACCCGACCGTGCTGTTTCATGATCGCGATCCGGTCGCCCATCTTGATCGCCTCGTCGATGTCATGGGTGACGAAGAGGATCGTCTTTTTGATGTTGGCCTGAAGGCGGAGGAACTCGTTCTGGAGACGCTCGCGCGCGATCGGGTCGATCGCGCCGAAGGGCTCGTCCATCAGCATCACCGGGGGGTCCACGGCGAGGGCGCGGGCGACGCCGACCCGCTGCTGCTGGCCGCCGGAGAGCTGCACCGGGTAGCGCTCGCTGAGCTCGGGGTCGAGGCCGACGAGGTCCAGCAGCTCGCTCGTGCGGGCGCGGATCCGGTCCTTGTCCCAGCCGAGCAGCTGCGGCACCGTGGCGATGTTCTGGGCGATCGTGCGGTGGGGGAAGAGGCCGACCTGCTGGATCACATAGCCGATCTCCCGCCGCAGGCGGGCGGCGTCCTTGCGCTTGACCGACTCGCCGCCGATCAGGATGTCGCCCTCGGTCA
>JAFDWG010000283.1 GCA_018268605.1 Actinomycetota bacterium
ACCCGCCGCGGATGGGATTCTTCACCGACACCTCGATCTGCATCGGCTGCAAGGCCTGCGAGGTCGCCTGCAAGGAGTGGAACGAAGTGCCCGACGACCTGGTCGGCTGGGCGGGCAGCTCGTTCGACAACTCGGTCGGCCTCGGGGCGGACCGCTGGCGCCACGTCGCCTTCGTCGAGCAGCGCGTGCCGCGCGGAGACCACCAGGCGAACTTCAGCCGCGACGCGGAGAACTTCCGCTGGCTGATGGAGTCCGACGTCTGCAAGCACTGCACCGAGGCGGCCTGCCTCGACGCCTGCCCGACCGGGGCGATCTTCCGCACCGAGTTCGGCACCGTGGTCGTCCAGCCCGACATCTGCAACGGCTGCGGCTACTGCGTGCCCGCCTGCCCCTACGGGGTGCTGGACAAGCGCGAGGAAGACGGGCGGATCTTCAAGTGCACGCTCTGTTACGACCGGCTGGGGGAGGGTGAGGAACCGGCGTGCGCGAAGGCGTGCCCGACCGACTCGATCCAGTTCGGCGAGCTGGAGGAGCTGCGCGAGCGGGCCGGTGCGCGGGTGCAGGAGCTGCACGAGCGCGGCGTCGGCGACGCGCGCCTCTACGGCGAGAGCCCCGACGACGGGGTCGGTGGCGCGGGCGCGTTCTTCCTGCTGCTGGACGAGCCCGAGGTCTACGGCCTGCCGCCCGATCCGAAGGTGACGACGCGGGACCTGCCGGAGACGTGGAAGCACGTCGGCATGGCAGCGGGCGCGCTCTTGGCGGGCGCCGCCGTCTGCTTCGTGGGGGCGCGACGGTGAGCGGCGGCAACGGCGCCGGGCCGGGACGCGAAGGCCGCCGGCGCAAGGACGGCCGGGACCGTAACTTCCCGCAACAGGATCACCCTGGCGACTCCTACTACGGGCGGCCGATCATCAACCCGCCGGTCTGGGAGGAGCGCGAGATCGCCGGTTACCTCTTCACCGGCGGCCTCGCGGGCGCGTCCTCGCTCCTCGCCGCCGGCGCCGACCTCAGCGGCCGCCCGACCCTCGCCCGCGGCTCCCGCGTCATGGCCGGCGGCGCGATCGGCATCTCCCTCCTCGCCCTGGTCAAAGACCTGGGACGCCCCGAGCGCTTCCTCAACATGCTGCGCGTCTTCAAGCCGACCTCGCCGATGAGCGTCGGCGTCTGGATCCTCGTCGGCTACGCCCCACTGGCCGCCGGCGTCGCCGCGAGCGACGTCTCCGGGCGCCTGCCGAAGGTCGGTCGCGCCGCGGGCCTCGGCGCCGCGACGCTCGGGGCCGCGGTGTCCACCTACACCGCTGCGTTGATCGCCAACACCGCCGTCCCCGCCTGGCACGAGGGCCGGCGCGAGCTGCCATACCTCTTCGCCGGCTCCGCCGCGAGCGCCGCGGCCGGCTGGGGCCTGATCGTCGCCCCGAAGGCCGAGAATGACCCGGCGGTGCGGATGGCCGTCGTCGGCGCCCTGGTCGAGCTCGGCGCCGAGAAGGTCATGGAGCGTCGCCTGGGCATGGTCG
>JAFDWG010000284.1 GCA_018268605.1 Actinomycetota bacterium
AGTTCGACCGGGCGCCGCACCGCCGCCGACTCGCGCACGGCCAGCGCCGCGGCCAGCGCCTTGACGCCGTCGTGGGCGGAGATCGGCTCCGGGGTGTCGTCGAGGACGCAGCGGCAGAAGGCGCGAAGCTCGGCGGCCAAGGGCTCGGCCTTGGTCAGCGAGAACCGCACCGCGGCCCCCTCGCCGTCGCCCCGCAGCATCGAGAGGCCGTCCCAGTGGACCGGCGCCGTCGGCGATTCGACGAACCAGACGTCCTGGGTGATGTAGGAGGCACGCAGCAGGCCGTTCTCCCCGATCAGCGCGATCTCGCGCGTCTTCTCCGGGGTCAGCCAGTTGACGTCGAGCAGTCCGAGCGCGCCCGGGTCGCCCTCCGCCTTGGCGTTGAAGCGGACCAGACAGGTCAGCAGATCCTCCTGAGAGGAGTGCATGAAGCGCCCGCCGTCGGCGTAGATCTCGCCGATCGAGGAGCCGAGCACGTGCTGCATCACGTCGAGGTCATGGGTGGCGAGGTCGATCGCGACGCCGGTATCCTGGATCCGCGTCGGCAGCGGGCCCACCCGGGTCGTGTGGGCGCGGTAGATCTGGCCGAGCCGTTCCTCGGCGACCAGCGCGCGCAGCTTCGCGATCGCCGGGTTGAAGCGCTCGACGTGGCCGACCATCAGCTTGCGACCTGCCTCGAGCGCCGCGCCGCGCATCCGCAGGGCGTCGGGAAGGTTGGTGGCGATCGGCTTCTCGACCAGTACGTGGAGGCCGGCCGACAGCGCCTCCAGCGCCACCTCGGCGTGCAGCTCCGAGGGGCAGGCGACCGACACGGCGTCGAGCTTGTCGGCGCCGAACTCGATCAGGTCGCGCCAGTTGTCGTACTCGAGCACCTGGCTCTCCCCCAGGGCCCGCTCCCGCGAGGCCGGCGACGGATCTGCGACGGCGACCAGCTTGGCGCAGTCGAGGTTCAGGTAGTTGCGGACGTGGAAGCCGCCCATCACCCCGCAACCGATCACGCCGACGCGTAGACGCTCAGACATAGCTCCGCTCCCGACTCGGTTCTTGCTCCAGCAGTGAGACGCAGAGGCCCGCGATCTTCCGCGAGGCGGTACCGTCGCCGAAGATCGGCGGGCGCTCTGCCGGGGCCGGCTTCGCCATCGCCGCGCGGAATGCCCCGGCATCGGCGCCGACCAAGGTGTTCCAGCCGGTGGATACCGTCTCGATCCACTCGGTCTCCTCGCGCATCGTCACGCAGGGCACTCCCCAGAGGTAGGCCTCGCGCTGGACGCCGCCGGAGTCGGTGGCGATCGCGACCGCGTCGCGCTCCAGCGCCAGCATCTGGGTGTAGGTGACGGGGTCGCGCACCTCGACGTTGGGCGGAACCTCGAGCCCCCAGGACTCGATGCTCTTGCGGGTGCGCGGGTGGACGGGGAAGATCACGCGCCGCTCGGCGGCGGCGAGGCAGTCGAGCACCGCCCCCAGCCGCTCGGCCGAGTCGGTGTTGTAGTTGCG
>JAFDWG010000285.1 GCA_018268605.1 Actinomycetota bacterium
TCACCGCGACGAAGGAGGCGACGTTGATCACCGAGCCCCCGCCCGCGTCAAGGATGTGCGGGATGCCGTGCTTGCAGCAGAGGAAGACGCCGCGCAGGTTCACGTCCTGGACGCGCTGCCAGGACTCGAGGCTCGTGTGGAGCACCGAGCCGTCGTCCGTCGGGTTGATGCCGGCGTTGTTCATCAGCACGTCGATTCGGCCGTACTGCTCGACCGTCGTCGCCATCGCCGCCCGCACCGACTCCTCGTCGGCGACATCGGCGGCGATCGTCAGCGCGCCGACCGCCTGCTCGGCGTCGAGATCGATCCCGACCACCGTCGCGCCCTCATGCTCGAAGAGCCGGGCGGACTCGGCGCCGATCCCGCTCGCCGTCCCCGTGATCAGGGCGATCTTCCCTGCAAGCCGTCCCCCGGTCCTGTTGATGGTCACGGGCCCTCCTCCGTCGCGTAGTAGACGTTCTTCAACTCGGTGTAGGCCTCGAGCGCGTCGGGGCCGAGCTCGCGGCCGACGCCGGACTGCTTGAAGCCGCCGAAGGGAGTCGAGACCCGCACCGAGCTGTTCGAGTTGATCGAGATCACGCCCGTCTCGATCGCCCGCGCGACGCGCAGGGCGCGCGCCCCGTCGCGGGTCCAGACCGAGCCGGAGAGGCCGTAGATCGTCTCGTTGGCGAGCGCGATCGCCTCCTCCTCGCCGCTGAAGGGGATGACGGCGGCGACCGGGCCGAAGATCTCCTCGCGGGCGGCGCGCTCGTCGTTGGAGACCGGGCTGAGGACGACCGGCGGGAACCAGAAGCCGTCGCCGTCGGGGGCCGAGCCGCGAACCGCGACCGGCGCGCCCTCGGGCACGAAGGAGGCGACCGACTCGCGCTGCCCGGCAGAGATCAGCGGGCCCATCTGGGTCGACCCGTCGAGCGGGTCGCCGACCTTGATCCCTTCGACCTCCGGCGCCAGCGCGGCGAGGAAGTCGTCGAGGACCTCGCGCTCGACCAGGATCCGCGAGCGCGCGCAGCAATCCTGCCCGGCGTTGTCGAAGACGGCCCAGGGCGCGGCGGCAGCGGCCTTCTCGATGTCGGCGTCGGCGAAGACCACGTTGGCCGACTTGCCGCCGAGCTCCAGCGTCACCCGCTTGATCGTCTCCGCCGCGCCTCGCGCGATCCCCCGGCCGACCTCGGTCGAGCCGGTGAAGGCGATCTTGGCGACGTCGGGGTGCTCGACCAGCCGCGTGCCGCAGACCGAGCCGGGACCGACGACCACGTTCAGGACGCCCTCCGGTATCCCTGCCTCGAGCGCGATACGCTCCAACTCGATCGCCGTCAGCGGCGTCAGCTCGGCGGGCTTCAGGACGATCGTGTTGCCGGCGGCGAGCGCCGGGGCGACCTTCCAGGAGGCGATCGTCAGCGGGAAGTTCCAGGGGACGATCAGGCCGACCACGCCGAGCGGCTCGCGGAAGGTCATGTCGACGCCACCGGCGACCGGG
>JAFDWG010000286.1 GCA_018268605.1 Actinomycetota bacterium
CGGCGCGCACCTCCTCAGCACCTGCCTGGAGTCCATTTTCGCCCACCCGCCGGAGCGTTGTGAGATGGAGGTGATCGTCGTCGACGACGCTTCCGACGACGCGACCGTCGATCGTTTCTCTCGCCACGAACCGCCAGTGACGGTGGTCGCGCACAAGCAGAACAAAGGCTTCGCGGTCTCCTGCAACGACGGTGCCGACGCCGCCGGAGACGTGGACTACGTCGTGTTCCTGAACAACGACACGGTGGCGCTGCCAGGTTGGCTCGACGCCCTCGTGGACGAGGTGGCCGGGCGTAAGGACCTGGGCGCCGTAGGTTCCCGACTGCTGTATCCGGATGGGACCGTCCAGCACGCCGGGGTGATGATCGGCCAGGACCGCTGGCCGCGCCACCTCTACGCCGGTTTCCCCGCGGATCATGCCGCGGTGTCCAGGTCGCGCGACGTAGTTGCCGCGACGGCGGCCTGCGTCTTGATACGGCGGGAGTCCTTCGAGGCCCTGGGGGGTTTCGACACTGCCTACGTGAACGGCTACGAGGACATCGACCTCTGCCTGCGCCTCGCGGTCGACAGGGAAGAGAAGACCAGATATTGCGCCTCGAGTGTGCTCTATCACCTCGAGTCGGTGACCCGGTGGTCGGAAGAGCGGGCGGCCGGTGTCGAGCACAACAGCCGACTCTTCGAGGACCGCTGGCACGACAAGATCGAACCAGACGACTTCTCCCATTATCTCTCCGATGGTTTGATTCGGGTGCAGTACTCCTCGACCCATCCGCTCTCCCTCTGGATCTCGCCGTTGCTCGCGACGGTGCACCGTGAGACCGGAGAGGGGGATCGGCTCGAGACGTTGCTGGCCGCCCGCACCGAGCAGGTATTCGAACTGCAGGCTGAGCGCACCCGGGCCGCCCTCGATCACCGTCGCGCCGAGATCGAACTGCCGACCGCAAATCCGCCGCGCCGTCGTACCGGAGGTTCCGCGGAGCTCCTCAACCGAGGCAGGTTTCAGACCCTCAGGAAGGGACCTGGTAACCATAAGGTCTCGGTGTTGATGCCGCTTATGGACGCGGGAGACGCTCTGCGTCGGATCCTGCCGAAGCTGCTCGAGCAAGAGGCTGCGGCCGAGCTCGAGGTCGTCGCGGTCGATTCGGCATCGCGCGACGACACGATCGCCGTGCTCGAAGAGTTCGACGCGACCGCGATCGGCATCGATCCGGTCGAGTTCGACCATGGGCTGACCCGCAACCTGCTGGCCGATCATGCCCAAGGGGATGTCCTCGTATACCTCAACGAAGGCGCGCTGCCGGCGGATGACAACTGGCTGGCCCCGCTGTTGACCGCACTGGACGCTGACCCGGCTGTCGCAGGGGTGACGAGCCGAATCCTGCCCCGCCCCGAGGCCGACGACCTGGTGCGTCACGACATCGAACTCGAACCTAGTGGGAGCGCGATACGTTCCGTCCGGCG
>JAFDWG010000287.1 GCA_018268605.1 Actinomycetota bacterium
GCCGAGGGCGGCGGCGATCACCGCGACTATCAGGATCATCGTCTTCGGACGCACGCGGCGCGGATCATATTGTTTGACGCCGATCCAGATCAGTCCGCCATGCCGAGACCCTCTCCAGACCACTTCCGATCCGCGATGTCAAGCCTTCCGACGGGGGTCACGATCGTGGCCACCAACGACGCCGACGGGCCGGCCGGGGCGACCGCGAACGCCGTCTCGTCCCTTTCGATCGACCCGATGCTGATGCTCGCCTGCCTCGATCGGGGGTCCCGGACGCTGCTCGCGGTGCAGGCCGCGGACCGCTTCTCGGTCAGCGTCCTCCACGACGGCCAGGAGGGCGTCGCCCGCGCCTTCGCCACCAAGGCCCCACGCGCGGAGAAGTGGGCCGGCGTCTCCTGGACCGAGCGCGACGGCCTGCCGGCGATCGACGACGCCCTCCTCTGGGTCGCCTGCGACCTCCAGGACGTGATCGCGGCCGGCGACCACGTGATCCTCACCGGCGCCGTCACCGACCTGACGACCGCCTCCGGCACCCCGCTGGTCTTCCACGGCGGGCAGTATCGGCCGCTGGCGCAGCGGTAGGACCGCGCCCTTCGGCGCTAGTCGAGCTTGAAGACCGGGTGGTCAGGGACGATCGCGAGGAGCTCGGCGTCGCTCGCGTCGGGGCCGACCCCGCCGAAGAACGCGCCGACCTCCCACTTCCACTTCTTCAGATAGGCACGAAGAAGCGGCACGGCTGCCTCGCCGGTGACCTCGGTCGCCTTGAAGTCCTCGGTCTTTCGCCCCAGCTTCAACCGACCGCCGCCCGCGACCCGCATGTTGCGGACCCACTGGGTGTTACCGCGCGGCGCGACCAGATAACGGGTGCCGTCGACCTCGAGCAGGTTGACCGGGGTCGAGCGCCACTCGCCCGTTTTCCGGCCTTTCACTTCGAGGACGCGCGAGCCCTGGACGCTGACCCCCAACGCCATCAGCCCGGCGACGGCCCGGTTGAAGACGTTGCGGGTGAACCACCCGGGCTCCTGGAAGCCCGGGGAGGCCGGATTCGGTGGGGTCGCGGCGGCGCTCATCGCCCCGATTGTCGCATGGGCCGCGGAGCGTTCGAAAGTACTTCGAAACCCGCCACATTCCCGTGTAGGGTTGCCCGCGTCCTGAGAGGCGGACACCGATCGGTAAACCGGACCCGAGGAGGCGGCCATGCCAGGCAGAGGGGGTGACGAACGAACAGATCCGCGGCCGTCGCCGCGTAACAAGCGAGCCGAGATCATCGCCGTCGCGACCGAGTTCTTCGGCGACAACGGCTACGAAGACACCAAGTGGGCCGACGTCGCCACCGCCGTCGGGCTGGGGCCGACCGCCCTCTACCACTACTTCGAATCGAAGCAGCACTG
>JAFDWG010000288.1 GCA_018268605.1 Actinomycetota bacterium
AAGACGCTGATCTTCGAATTCGACAAACATGGGAGGCTGAACTTCAAGGGCATGCCGACCTGCACCGAGGCGAAGCTCGAAGGCACCACGCCAGACGAAGCCCGGAAACGCTGCTCCGGGGCGCTTCTCGGCACCGGGACCGGCAAGGCGATGGTTGAGATGCCGGGCAAGCCGCCGTTCACGATCAGCTCCCCGATCTCGATCTTCAACGCGCCGCCGGAAAGCGGCAAGCCAGCGTTCATCGCCGATGCGTACGAGACGATCCCTTCGCCGCAGGCGCTGCTCGTTCCGTTCACGGTGGAAAAGGTCAACCACGGGCGCTACGGCTACCGGACCGAAATCGAACTGCCGCCGATCGCCGGCGGGGACGGGGCCGCCATCCTCGCCGAAGCCCGGTTCGGCCGCACCTACGTGCGCCACGGCAAGAAGATCGGGTTCGCCGAAGCCGAATGCGTCGGCGGGCGACTGCAGGTCTACGGCAAATTGATCTTCGCCGACGGCAGCCTGCTGCAGTCGCTGCTCACCTCGCCATGCCACAACGGCTGAGACGATCGGGAGCGGCGAGGCGGGGGCGGCGCGCCCTCTTCTTCCTCGTCGCGATCCTCGTCTGCGCCTTGCCGGTCGAGGGGGCGCTCGGAGCCGCGATGGTGGAAACGCGAGAAATCCGACTGAAGCTGAACGCCAAGTTCCAGCCGCTGAGCCTACCGAAGAAGAGCTTCGCCCCGGTCCAGTTCGAGGGCTACATCGACATCGCCCGGCCCGGCGGCGGCGTCCCGCCCGCGCTGACCCAGGTGGTCATGGACTTCGACCGCGACGGCCGCCTCGACGTCGCGGGCCTGCCGACCTGCGCGGCCGAACAGGTCGCCGAGCTCGGCGCCGAGGAAGCTCGCGCGGTCTGCAAGGGGGCGATCGTCGGCACCGGCAAGCTGGAAGCGCTCATCGCGCTCCCCGGTGGACCGGTCCCGACGAGCTCCGCCCTCACCCTCTTCAACGGCCCGCGGGACGCCGAAGGCCACCCGACCGTGGTCGTCCACACCCGCATCCAGATCCCGGCGACCCAGACCTACGCCTTCGTCGTGCCGATCGAAAAGCGCCGTGGAGAATTCCGCTACCGAGCCACGGTCAACCTGCCGGAACTGGCGGGCGGCCGCGGCGCCATCACCCACCTCAGCGTCAAGATCGGCCGCCGCTACACCGCGGGCGGCGTGAAGCGCAGCTACCTCGCCGCCCGCTGCAGCGATCACATCCTGCGGAGCCACGGCATCTTCACCTTCGCCAACGGCCTCGTGATCGAAGGCGTCGGCCTCGAAAAGTACTGCGCCCAGCGATAGCCACGCTCCCCACCCCGCGCTTCCGCGCCGGGCCCGTATTCCTATAA
>JAFDWG010000289.1 GCA_018268605.1 Actinomycetota bacterium
GCCCGGGCCGTGGCCGGGACGGCCGTGCTCGCCGCAGGCCCTTGCGTCCCTTTCCCCGGTCGCCGGCTTGCTAGCGGCGCTGCTCCGCCGGCAAGTCGCCCGACTCGGTCGCGACCGTGTCGGGCGGCCAGGGGCCGACCCAGTTGTCGCGGGCACCGTCGATCGTGATCGTCGTGCCGGAGTAGAAGTCGCCGGCCGGAGAGGCCAGGTAGGCGAGGAGCCAGGCGATCTCCTCGGGGCGGCCGGTGCGGCCGAGCGGGATCGAGCGCTCCACGTTCGCGACGACCTCGGGCGGATACTTCGTCAGGAGCGTCTCGGTCGCGAACTGGCCGGCGGCGACCGCGCAGGTGGTGATGCCGAAGCGCGCCCACTCGACCGAGAGGGTGCGCATCATGTTCTCCACCGCCGCGCGGGCCGCGCCCGAGTGCACCATCCCGGGCATCCCGTTATGAGGTGAGAGGGTGACGCTCAAGATCTTGCCGCCGCCGGCCGGGATGAACGCCTTGGTCGCGGCCGCGTGGGACATCAGCCACGTCCCGGTCACGTTGAGCTCGACCACCGTGCGGAAGCCTTTCGGCGAGATCGCCTCCGCCGGCGAGAGGAACTGGCCGCCGGCGTTGTTCACCAGCACGTCGAGGCGCCCGTGCCGCTCCAGCAGCCGGTCGAAGAAGGCGTCGACCCGCTCCTCTTCGCGGATGTCGAGGGCGTCGCCCTCGAACGCGCCCGGCAGCCCCTCGGCGAGCGCCGCCGTCTCGGACAGCGGCTCCTCGCGCCGTCCGCAGCCGACCACGGTCGCGCCGAGGCGCGCCATCTCCAGCGCCGTCTCGCGGCCGAGCCCGCTCCCCGCCCCGGACACGACGACCACCCGGCCCTCGAGCAGACCGTCTCGGAACACCTGCGAACGCGAGCTTTCAGCCATCGCCGGCCAGCCTACAAGCGCGATGCGCGGGGTTATGTTGGGACCCGATGGCGGTCCATGTCGAACCACAACCTCTGAGCGCGTCGCTCCCCGGCGGCTCCAACGGCGCCACGGTCGCGGTCGAACCGCTGATCGCCGGCCACGTCGATTTCCCCCGCTCGGCGATGGTCGACCCCGGCGGCAGCTTCAGGACGCTGCGGCTCGCGCGCGCGATGTCGAGCTCCAGGCAGGCCGAATCGGTCCCCGTCCCCGCCTTCCTCATCCGCCACCCGACGGTCGGCCCGGTCCTCGTCGACACCGGCCTGCACCCGTCGATCGCGACCGGCGGCTCGGAGAACTTCGGCGGCCTCGCCAACCGCTTCGGCCGGCCGTCCCTGAAACCGGGCGAAGACGTCCCCTCCCAGCTGCGCGCCAAGGGCATCGAGCCGCGCCAGGTCCCGGTCG
>JAFDWG010000028.1 GCA_018268605.1 Actinomycetota bacterium
GACCTCGCGGCGAACCTGCGCGGTCTGAACCTGCAGGTGCGGACCGCCAACGGCATCCCGAACCCGGCGATCGGCGAGGAACTCCTCTCGGTCGACACCGTCTCCTGCGTGATCGAGGCGGGGGTGCACGACGGCACCGTCAGCTTCAATCAGAAGCTCGACGAACTGGGGATCCCGCACCTCTGGAAGGAATACGGGCCGGGCTGTCACACGCCGGAGAACTTCGAACGCGAGATCGCCGCGACGATTGAAGCCTTCACCGAACAGTTCGCCGACCCGACACCCGAACCGACCACCTTTTCCTACGAATCGATCGAACCCGAATTCGACGTCTACGGCTGGCACGTCGCCGCCGACCCGCGGCGGGCGCTCGAGTTCATGCGTCTCAGCAACGTCACCTCCGCCGGCCTGATCGTCGCCGGGTCCGGCAGGACGACCATCACCTCGCCGCCGCTCTTCGCCGGAGCCGACCTGGTCGAGCTCCACGGCGCGACGACGCCGAGCGCCGTCCCCGACGCCGCCGGTCGCATCACCTTCGCCGTCGACCTCGGCCCGCCGGACTCGGTCCAGGAGTACACCGCGGGCGCCGATCCCGCCGAAACCGCGCGGTCCGTCACCTTCGCGCCCCGCTACCCGCCCCCGTCCGGCCCGCCCCAGGGCGCCCCGTCCGGCGAAGCCGAAGAAGGCTGGACCGGCGGACCCAAGGACGCACGACCGGTCTGCCGCGTCCCCGACCTCACCGGCGCCACCCCGAAGCGCGCCCGCGCCCGCCTGCGTCAGGCAGGCTGCCGCCTCGGCAAGCTCCGCCGCCCCCATGGCCAAGGAACCACCGTCGTCGGCCAGCACCCGAAGCCAGGCCGCCGCCTGCGCGCCGGCTTCAAGGTCGGCGTCCGGCTCGGCTGACTCCCGATCAGTCCGGGAGCGCCGCGCTCAGTGCCGGTGCGACCGCGTCGAGCGCACGGCGCACCCGCTGGTCGAACCTCACGATCTCGGCCGTCAGCCGCTCGGCGGTCGCGATGGCGAACCCGTCTGCGAGGCTCACTCCAAGCGCCCGGCGACGGACGGCGAGCCGAGCGATCGCGGGCCTTGCCCCAAAGGGCGACGATCGCCAACTGTCAGAGTTCTTTCAAGGAGCACTCCTACGCTGGGGGAGAATTTCCGATCGCCAGGAGGCCGCTTTGAACTTTCTTCGCCGTATCTCGACCCGTCGTCTTCTCTCGATCTGCGCGCTCGCGCTGGTCCTGGTGATCGGCGGCACGACCGTCGCCCTCGCCACCTCCAGCAGCGACCCGAAGCCGCCCGCCAAGCCGCTGGCGAACGCCGTCCACGACGCGCTCACCGCGCCGACGGTCCCGGGGATCAGCGCCGACATCCACTTCACCAACAACCTGATCGACGCCTCCAGCCTGGAAGGCAAAGACCCGATCCTGGGCGGCGCGACCGGCCGGCTCTGGGCCTCCCCCGCCGAAGGGGGCAAGCTGCGGCTGGAGCTGCAGGCCGAAGAAGGTGGCAACGACAGCCAGGTGCTGATCGAAGGCCGCCACTTCCAGGTCTACGACGGCACCTCGGAAACCGTCTACGAAGGCACGCTCCCGGAAGAGGAAGGCGGCGAAGCGAAGGCCGACGAAACGGCGCCCTCGGTCGCCCGGATCCAGCAGGAAATCGACCGGGTCGGCAAACACGCCGATCTGAGTGGCGCGATCCCCTCCAGCGTCGCCGGGCAGCCGACCTACACGCTGCAGCTCGCGCCGAGCCACGACGGCGGCCTGCTCGGCCGGGTCGAGCTCGCCTGGGACGCCGCCAACGGGGTCCCGCTGCGCGGCGCCGTCTACGCCAGCGAAAGCTCCTCGCCGGTGCTCGAACTGGAGGCGACCGGGGTCTCCTTCGAAGCCGTCCCGGCCTCGACCTTCGAAATCTCGCCGCCGGCCGGCGCCGAAGTCGTGAACCTCTCGCCCACCGAACTCGAAGGCCCGCAGGGCAAGGCCACGGAAGCGAAGGGCACCGAAGCGGTCAGTGCCGCAGTCGACTTCCCGCTCGCCGCGCCCGACAGCCTCGCCGGGCTGCCGCGCTCGGAGGTTCGAGCGATCGAAGTCGACGGCCACACCGCCGCCCTCGTCACCTACGGCAAGGGCCTCGGCGGGATCGCCGTGCTCGAGTCGAAGAGCGATGCGCGGGAAGGCGCGTCGTCGGCAGGCAACGGGGAGCTCGCCCTGCCTAAGGTCGCGATCGGCGACGTCAAGGGCGAAGAGCTCGACACCGCGCTCGGTTCGGTCCTCCGCTTCGACCGCGACGGCGTCACCTATGTCCTGGTCGGCTCCGTGCCCCCGGCGGCGGTGGAGGCCGCGGCCCGCGGGTTGTAGATGGAGAGCCGGTGCCGCGGGTGACTCCGCAGGCGATCCCGATCGAGGTCAGAGGCCTCGTCAAGCGCTACGGCGAGCTCGTGGCGGTTGACGGGGTCGACCTGACCGTCGAGGCGGGGGACGTCTTCGGATATCTCGGCCCGAACGGGGCGGGGAAGACCACCTCGCTGCGGATGATGCTCGGGTTGATCCGCCCGAGCGCGGGCGAGGTGCGACTCTTCGGCCGTGATCCGCAGCTGGGCGTGAAGGCGCTCGAGGGTGTCGCCGGATTCGTCGAAGCGCCGTCCTTCTACCCCTACCTGAGCGGCCGCGAGAACCTGCGCCTGTTCGCCTCGCTCGACGGCGGCGACGCCCTCGAGCGGATCGAGGAGTCGCTCGGCATCGTCGGCCTCGCGGGTTGCGCGAAGGACCGGGTCGGCGGCTACTCGCACGGGATGCGCCAG
Source organism: Actinomycetota bacterium (assembly GCA_018268605.1). Classification (GTDB taxonomy): domain Bacteria; phylum Actinomycetota; class Thermoleophilia; order Solirubrobacterales; family 70-9; genus VAYN01. The sequence goes on from JAFDWG010000028.1 coordinate 2,804, forward strand.
CGGCTCGGGATCGCCGCGGCGCTGCTGCGCAAACCGCGCCTGCTGATGCTCGACGAGCCGGCGACCGGGCTCGACCCGGGCGGGATGCGCGACATGCGCGACCTGATCCGGGAGCTGTCGGCGGGCGGCATGACCGTGATCCTCTCGAGCCATCTGCTGGCGGAGGTCGAAGAGCTCTGCAACCGGGTGGCGATCGTCCGCTCCGGCCGGATCGCCTACCAAGGGTCGCTCGCCGAGCTCCGGGCCCAGGCGGGCGACAGCTACCTGCTGCGCACCTCCGACGAAGCGCGCGCCCGGGCGGTGCTCGCGGCGCAGCCGGGGATCGAGGGCCTGGAAGCGACCGCCGACGGGACCCGCTTCGGCGCCCGCGACGAGTCGGCGGTCGGGGCGCTCTCCCTGGCGCTGGCCGACGCCGATGCCCCGATCCTCGAGCTCAGCCGCCGCCACGCCACCCTCGAGGACCTGTTCTTCAGCCTCACCGAGGGTGACGCGCCACCCCCCGCAGCTCCCGCGGCCGACGGTGCCCCCCGGCGCCACCCGGTGGAGGCGGCGTGAACCCCGGCGTCCTCACCGTCTACCGCTGGGAGCTGCGCAAGCTCCGCGCCCAGAAGCGCACCTACCTCGGACTCGGCGCGGCGGCGCTGGTGCCGATCATCTTCGTCGTCGCCCTCGCCACCCAGAGCGGCCAGCCCGACGAAGTCGCCTTCGGCCGTTACCTGCACGACACCGGGCTGGCGGTGCCGCTCGTCCTGCTGCTGTTCGGCTCGGTCTGGATGTTCCCGCTGATCACCGCCCTCGTGGCCGGTGACATCGTCGCCGCCGAGGACCGCCACGACACCCTGAAGGGGATCCTCACCCGTTCGGTCGAGCGCCAGCAGGTGTTCGCGGGCAAGGTGCTCGCCACCTTCACCTACGCGGTCCTGGCGATCGCGATCACCGGCGCGGTCGCACTCGGAGCAGGCATCCTCGCCTCCGGCTTCAACTCGATCGTCAGCCTCTCCGGGACGCGGGTCTCGGCGACCGAAGGGCTCGGCCTGGTCGGGCTCAGCCTCTGCTTCTACCTGGTGCCGATTCTCGCGGTCGCCTCGATCGGCCTGCTCTTCTCGACCGTCTTCCGCAACAGCGCCGCGGCGATCGTCGGGACGTTGATGTTTTCCCTGCTGGTCCAGCTGGTCGGCATCCTGCCCGGGCTTGGGGCACTCCATCCCTACCTGCTGAGCACCCAGTTCAACGCCTGGCAGGGGTTCCTCCGCTCGCCGATCGACTGGGGGCCGGTGATCCGGGCGCTCTGGGTCTGCGCGCTCTACGCCGCGCCCGCCCTCTTTGCCGCCGTGCTCGTCTTCCTCCGTCGCGACGTCGCCGGGGACTGAGGCGGGTGGGCGAGCGGGTCCTCGTCGTCGAGGACGACGCGGCGGTACGGCGGATGCTCGAGCGCAGCCTCGTCGCCGAGGGCTTTGAGGTGACCGCGGCGGCCGACGGTGGCGCGGCGCTGGCCGCGGCCGAGGCGAAGGCCCCCGACCTGGTCGTCCTCGACGTCGCGATGCCGGGGCTGAGCGGCTTCGACGTCTGCCGCCGGATGCGCGCCAAAGGCCTCACCGGCGGGGTCCTGATGTTGACCGCGCGCGACTCGGTCTCCGACCGGGTGCGCGGCCTCGAGGCAGGCGCCGACGATTACGTGGTGAAGCCGTTCGCGATCGCCGAGGTGGTGGCGCGGTTGAAGGCGCTGACCCGGCGCGGGTCCGATCGCAGCGAGCGGCTGGCCTACGGCGAGATCGTCCTCGACACGGCGACCGGGACCGTGACCAGCGGTGGCGCCCCCGTGCAGCTGACCGCCCGCGAGGCCCAGCTGCTCGAGCTGCTGCTGCGGGACCCCCGAGCGGTGGTCTCCCGGGCGGCGGCGATCGAGGCGATCTGGGGCGGCGCCGCGACCGAGAACATCGTCGATCGCTACGTCGCCCGGGTGCGGCGCAAGCTGGGCGATCCGGACGCGATCCGGACGGTGCGCGGGGTCGGCTTCATACTCGCCCCGTGAGGGGTCGCAGCCTCAGCTTCCGTCTGGCGATCGCGTCGGTCGCCGCGGTCGCGCTCGCCGTGCTCCTGTTCGGGATCGGGGCGCGGATCATCGTCACCGACCGCCTGAGCGCCTCGCTCGACGACAGCCTCCGGCGCCGGGCCACCGACGTCGCCCGGCTGGCGGTCTCGGCGCCCGCCCTGCTGCGCGCGCCCGGCGCCCTGGAAGCGCCGCTCTCGGGACACCAGTTGAGCGTCGAGGTCCTCGACCGGGAAGGGGCGATCGTCGCCCGATCGCTCGACCTCGGCGCGAAGCTGTTGCCGCGGACCGAGGCGAGCACGGCCGCCGAACGCGGCCGCACCGGATTCGCCGACGCCGAACTGGCGGGCGAATCGGTGCGCATCTTCGCCGCCCCGATCGCCGAGGCGGGCGGCCCCGCGGCGGGTGGCGTCGTCCTCGTCGCGGGCAGCAAGGAGGACATCGAAGGGACCGCTCACCGGCTCGGCCTCTGGCTGGTCCTCTGCGGCGCCGGGGCGGTGCTGATCGGCGGCGCGGTGGCGGCGCTCCTGGCACGCCGCGGCACCCGCCCGCTGCGCGATCTCTCCTCCTCGGCCGGGACCATTGCCCGCACCGAGGATCCGGCCCGCCGACTGGCCGAGCCGGAAGGCCCGGCGGAGGTGGCCGAGCTGGCGGCGACGCTGAACGGGATGCTGGACGCGCTGGCGGCCTCGCGCGAGCGCGAACGCCGCTTCCTCGCCGACGCGAGCCACGAGCTGCGCACGCCGCTGACCAGCCTGCGCGGCAACGTCGAGTACGTCGCCCGTCACGGGGCCGACCCGGAGGTGATCGCCGACCTGGAAGCCGATGCCGAGCGGCTCGGTCGCCTGGTCGAGGACCTGCTGGCGTTGGAGCGCGAGTCGGCGGCCGAGCCGGCCGTGCGCCCGGTGCGGCTGGATCAGCTCGCGCGCGCCGCGGCGGAGGATCGTGAAGGTGTCCACCTCGCGGTGGACGGGCCGGTCACGGTGGCCGGCGAGCCCGAGGCGATCGCCCGGGCCCTGGACAACCTGCTCGACAACGCGGCCCGCCACGGCCCGAGTGGGGGTGAGGTGCGGATCGATCTGCGTCGCGACGGCTCTACCGCACTCCTCTCGGTGACCGACGAAGGGCCGGGCTTTGCGCCTGGCTCGGAGGAGGCTGCCTTCGGTCGTTTCTGGCGCGGGGAGACGAGCGCCCCGGGGTCAGGCTTGGGACTGGCGATCGTGCGGGCGACCGCCGAGCGCCACGGCGGGCGGGCCTGGGCGGGGGGATCGACCGTGACGATCTCCCTTCCGCTCGCGAAGGAGGAGTGACGACCCGGGGGCGCGGGCGCGCCCCCGGGTCGTCAGGGTCAGTGGCTGCTCAGCGCCGCGATGAACTGATCGCCCGGGGACCCGATGCCGGTCATCGAGTCGTATCCCGGCGCCGCCGACAGCGACTCCTGGGCCGCTTCTTCTGCCACTTCGCATTCGCCGGTTTCGGCGTTCGGTCGTTCGCAGAAGTACTCGGTCGCGCCTTCCAAGCCGAGGACGCGTGCCGAGGTGAGGACGCCTTCTTCGGCGTTTTCACCGTTCAGGTAGTCGTTCCGCACGACCGCCTGGTTGCCGGCCGGGAGGACGTCGTAGAACGCACCCGTGCTCCCGCTCGCGGCCAGGTGGTACAGCAGCGGGTTGACGAACCCGAGCGAGCCGCGGGCCGCCTGGTCGGCATCGGCCATCACCCCGGCAAGCAGCGGGGACGAGAGGCTGGTGCCGCCGATCCGGTACTCGTCGTAGTAGGTGCCGTCGGCGAATGCCTGGGTCTCGCCGACAAGCATCCCGGTCGAGGGATCGCCCTCCATCGAGATGTCCGGGACGACGCGGTTCATCACGCCCGTCCCGAGCCGTCCGGCGAGTTCCGCCGGCACCACCGGCTGCTGGTACCACGGCTCGGCGTACTGGTTCGTGGTACCGCCGCCACCGCCGTAGTCGTATTCGCCTGGGGCGGGGGGTAGCCACTGGCCGAGTTCGGAGGCTTCGCAGCCGCCGAGTTCCACCATTTCTTCCGTGCACAGCGTGCTGATGCCGGTCGACCAACCGGTTTCGCCGAGGCGGTTGTTCTGCGCGCCGATCTCGACGCTGGTGCCGCCGACCGCGGTCGCGTACGGGCTGGTCGCGGGGAACGTCGGCAGCTGCTTACCGGAGACGATGAAGTTGTCGCCTTCGTCGCCGGAGGAGAACTGCACGCCGACACCGGTGCCGGCTGCCATCAGCAGCACGTGGTTGAACGCTTCCCGTGACTGTTCCGTTTCGCCCGCTTCTTCTTCGGGACCGTTGCTCCAGGAGTCGGTCACGATGTTCGCCAGGTGGCCGTCGACCACTTCCTGGACCGCGTTGTAGAGGGCGACGGTGCAGTTCTTCCCACCGACGTAGAGCACCTTGGCGCCGGGCGCCATCGCGTGCACGGCCTCCACGTCGAGGGTCTGCTCGCCCGACCAACCGGACGCTTCGCACTCTTCGGTCTTGGTGAACGGCCGCTGGATCATTTCCCTGTACTGGCCGCGCCTCCACGGCTGCGAGCTCTGGTTGCGCTTCGCGTATTCGACCGCGTCGCCGTACAGCGTCGGCGACACGTACGCGTCGACGACCGCGACCGTCACGCCGGTGCCGTCGAGGCCTTTGGCGATCGAGCTCGACAGGTTGTAGGCGCCTTGCAGCTGCGCGGGCTTATAGCCGCACGGTGCGTAGGACAGCGGGTTCGGGAAGCCGTCACCGAACGCGGGCAACGTGCTCGCGAGTTCCTGTCCGAAATAGGTGGAGCAGGGTTTCCCGGGGCGGAAGCCGGCGGGCTGTTCGACTTCTTCTTCCCCGGACGGCGGCGGCCAGTGGCCGTGGCCGGGACCGTGTCCGGGCCACCACGCCGGGCTGTTGGCTTCGTCGGCGGCGCCGGTCAGGTTGGCCGGCTTCGCCCGCACTTCGTTGATGCCCCGCACGCCCGAGATGAGCGGCGCGACGTTAGCCGGAGCGCTGAGCGACGAGGAGGCGAGGCGCACTTCTTCTTCGCCGACTTCGTACTGGGCCAGCGACGTGCCGAAATACGCTTCGACCTGTTCGGCGGTTCCTTCCGCGATGACCGTCATCCGGTCGGGGGTGACCTTCACCACCTTGAAGCCGGCGCGCCGCAGCGAGCGCACGACTTCGATGTCGGCCTTCACCGTCGGCGAGAAGCGGCTCACCCACTGGCGCGGCGACAGGAACCGGCGGTAGTCGGGACTGGTCGGATCGGTCACTTCCTGGGCGAGCGCTTCCGCACCGGGAAGGTCCCGCGGCACCACACCGACGTCGAATTCGATCATTTCTTCCGCCGGCGTCGAGCTCGTTTCGTTCGCCGGCACCGCCGCCGGAGCCCTGCCCTGGATCGCCTCGGGGCCCGCCGCACCGGCGGAGGCCACCGGTATCAGCAGTAGCGCAAGGCCGGCAAGAAGGGCAGCAGCCCAGCCAGGGGACCACGACTTCTTCATCTGTTCACCCACCGTAGTTCGAGATTTCCAGCATCAACCACGTCGGCGTGCGGTCCCCAGTCCACTGCTTCCGACCAGTCGAGACTAGCGCTCCCTACCCGGAGGATCGAGGAAATGAACCAGCGCCACCCATCGTCGCCTCGCTGCCGCCACACCACTTGCCGCCGGGGTGTACCGGCTTTAACCTGTCCGGAACATGAGGCGTACCGGAGTCCTCTTGGCGCTGACGTTGCTGGCCTTGCTCACGGCTTCCGCCGCCGACGGCGCAAGCCCGGTTCTCTACCGCACGACCGGGAGCGACAATCACCTCCTTGCCTACGGCCTGGCGCCGACCGGGGCGCTGTTTCCGATCGCGGGGTCTCCCCTCGCGCTTTCGGGGAGTCCCCAAGGAGTGGCGCTGACGCCCGACGGTCGCTTCCTCTACGTGGCGCTCGCGGGGACCAGCCAGATCGCCGCCTTCGGGGTCAACGCCGAAGGCGCGCTCTCGGCGCTGCCCGGGTCGCCGTTCGCGACCGGCGCCGCTGCGCTGGGCCTCGCCGTCTCCCCGGACGGACGCTCGCTCTACGAGGCGAGCGGCGGGGGGAACGCTGTATATCGCCAGGCGATCGGCATCGACGGATCTCTCTCCGCCCCCGGCGCGCCCACGAGCACCGGAGCGTCCTCCTTTTCGGGGATGGTGGCCATCACCCCGGACGGGAGACGCCTCTACGTCAGCACGTTCAACCTGGGCAGCGTCGCGGGGTTCGCCGTCGCCGCCGACGGCTCGCTCTCGCCGCTCCCGGGATCTCCCTACCCGGCGCCCACCGGTGGCCTCGGCATCTCGATCGCGCCGGACGGTGCCCACCTGTACGTCGCGTCAACGTTCTCGAGCGCCGTCTACGCGGCATCGATCGGTGCGAATGGGGCGCTCACGGCGCTCACCGGGTCGCCTTTCCCGAGCGGCCCCGGTACGCGTGGCATCGCCATCGCGGCGGACGGCCAACGGCTCTACACCACCAACACCGCGATCGGCGGGGGTCAAGGCACCTGGGGATACAACGTCGCCGCCGATGGTTCGTTGACGGCGGGGACTCCGTTCTCGCCGCCCGCGCAGAGCGCGATCGCGATGGCCCCGGATTCGCGCCACCTCTACGTCGCGGCCGCGTTCAGTGGCGCCACGAACGGCCTGAACGTCGGCGCAGCGGGCGAACTGACGTTGGTCCCCGGGAGCCCCTACTCGAGCACCGCGTCCGGGTCGGACGCCTACCAGATGGCGATCTCCCCGGATCAGCCACCGGTCGCGGCGTTCGCCGCCTCGCCGGGTGCAGCCGGCTCGCTGAGCGTGCTCGACGCCTCGGCCTCGGCCGACCCGGATGGGTCCATCGCCCGCTACGAGTGGTCCTTCGGCGACGGCTCCAGCGCCTCGGCCGGCGCCGTCACCACCCATACGTACGCCGCGCCGGGCACCTATCGCGTCACCGTGACCGAGACCGATGACGAAGGCTGCTCGACCGCGTTCATCTTCACCGGGCAGACGGCGATGTGCAACGGCTCGCCGGTCGCCCAGGCCTCGCACGACATCGTCGTCCCGGAAGCGAAGTCGTCCGCGAGCCCTACGCCGTCCGCGGCGTCGCCGGACAAGAAACCACCGACCCTGAAGCTGTCGGGCAAGAAGAAGCAGACGCTGGGGCCGACGGTCTCCGTCGGCGCGGCATGCGACGAGGCGTGCACGGTGACCGCGTCCGGCCAGGTCAAGACGAAGCAGGGGAAGGCGGCCGACTCGTTCAAGCTCGCGCCCAAGAGTGCCCACCTGGCCGCGGGCGCCACGGGCACGCTGAAGCTCAAGCTCACGAAAGCCATGCGGAAGGCGGCTAGCGAAGCACTCCGAGCCGGTGGCTCGGCGAGCGCCGCCCTCTCGATCACCGCCACCGACGCCTCCGGCAACTCAGCCACCGCAAGGCGCGCGGTACACCTGTCGCTCGCGCACTGAGGAATCCGGTGCCGGGAGTCCAAGCCTCGGTCACCGCCAGGAAGCCGGCGACCCAGTGGTCGGCCGCGGTGCCTTCGACGTGTGGGTGAGGGCCCCCTACACGCGTTCGGCCAGGATCTGGTCGAGCAGACGTGGGAGCTGGATCTAGGCGGGGACGCTTAGCGTCCGTTCATCGACGGCGGAGGCTCGGCATGACCGCCCTCGGGTCGCCGCGCCGGGCCATCTCGCGCCAGAGGCCTGCGGCGTAGGCGCCCCGATCCAGCGCCCGCAGCGCGGCGACGGCCGGGGCGTCCTGGGGTCGCCGGACGCCGCGCCAGGCGGGCACCGTGTCGATCAGCGCCGCGGCGAGGAGCAGGCGGCGGGCGCGACGGTGGCGGGTGGCGAGGCAGAGGCTCAACGGCAGCCACTCGCGGAGGAGCACCTGGGACAGCTGGCGGGCCGCGGTGAGGTGGCCCCGGGCGGCGACCTCGACCAGGCCCTGGCGGGCGGCGCCGTCCTCTCCTCGGCGGGCGACCAGAGCAACCGAGGCGGCGAGGGAGAGCGCGAAGGCGCGGGGGCCGAGGAGCGGGAGGGTAGCCCAGGCGAGCGCCGGAGCCGGGCCCATGGTCAGCGGTGAGGCCAGGTGAGGATGGCGGCGTGCGAGGTCGGGCGCGGCGGCGCCGTACCCCGCGCGTTGGCGGGCGAGCGAACGGGCGTCGGCGCGTGGTTCGTGGCGCACCTCGATCGAGGGGACGTAGCGGATCCGACGCCCCGCGGCCAGAAGTCGCCAGACCAGGTCGACGTCCTCGCCGAAGCGCATCGCCTCGTCGAAGCCGCCGACCGCGAGCAGGTCGGCGCGGCGGCCGAGGAGGGCGGCGCTGGGCACGTAGGCGATCCGCCGGTCGGCGCCGACGAGGCTGGGTGCCGGCCCGAGGTCGAGGGGCGAGGCGGCTTCCTCGTAGCGGGCGAGCAGGCTGTCCCCGGGCGCGCTGCGCACGCGCGGCGCGACGAGGGCCAGGCCTTGGTCCCGGGCGAGGAACGCGGCCAGTCCGGAGTGCCAACCCGGCCGGACGAGGCAGTCGGCGTCGAGGAACGCGACCAGCTCCGAGGCGGCGGCGCGCAAGCCGGTGTTGCGGGCCCCCGCCGGGCCGGGCCGGCCCGCGTTGGCGATCACGGCCGCGCCCGCCGCCGCCGCGCGCTCCGGCGAGCCGTCCGTCGATCCGTCGTCGACGACGATCACCGGCCCGTCGTCGAGGAGCGCTCGCACGAGGCGGAGGAGCACCTCGCCGCCGTCGAGGACGGGGATCACCGTCGTGACTCGCGGGCGCGGCCTGGGCGAGGCGGGCAGCGGATGGAGGAACCCGTGGCGCTCGAGGCGGGCGGCCAGCGGGGCGGCCCGCTCGTCGGCGTCGCCCGCGAGGATCGCGTCGAGCGCCGCGGCGCCGGCCTCGCTCAACCGGATCAGCCGCGGTGGGACGCCGCCGACGAGGAGCCTGCCACGGTCGCGACGTCGCACCGCGGGATCGAGCTCGAAGCGCTCGGCGCCGCCGGTCACGGCTCCGCGAAACCGGTGGCGAGTCGGCGGAAGCTCTTGTCGAGGAGGTCGCTCACGTCTTCGTCGGGGTGGTCCACCCACCTCCGGAAGGCAGCCATCGCCGCTCCCAGCGATGCATGCGCGAGGGTCTGTGGGACGAGGTCGTCGGTCGGGAGGCCGAGCCGCCCGCCGGCCCACTCCGCCACCACCGAGCGCCAGGCGGCGTAGCGCAGGGTCGAGTGGGCCTCCAGCGCGGGGGTGCCGGTGATCAGCGCCATCCGCGTCCGCAGTCCCGGCAGCTGCCCGTCGGGATACCGGTTCGACTCCACGACGCCGCGGCGCAGCGCCTCCATCAGCGGCAGCTCGTCACCCTCGGCGAGCGCCTCGCGCAGGCGCTCCATCACCCAGTCGAAGTCCCCCCAGAGGATGTCGTTCTTCGAGGCGAAGTAGCGGAACAAGGTGCGGCGCCCGATCCCGACCGCCCCCGCGACGTCCTCCACGGTGGTCGCCTCGAAGCCGCGCTCGGCGAAAAGGGCGAGCGCCACCGCTTCGATCTCGTCGCGGGTCGTTGAGGGTGGTCTGCCGATCGACATTTTTGACACCGAGTGCTATAAGTCCGGTCCTGGGAACGGTAATCCACCGAGGAGGATCGCATGGGATCTGCACCGAACGAGCCGGCCGAGCCGACGCCCGAGAACGAGGACCAGGAGCTGGTCGTCGAGGAGCTGTTGGTCGAGGACGTCTCGATCGACGGCATGTGCGGCGTCTACTAGGTCCCTGGCGATGAGCGCCGAGACACTGCTCGACGGCCGCTGGCGGCTACACCCCCAGGTCGCCCTGCGGCCGGAGCGCTTCGGCGCGCTCGCCTACCACTACGGCACCCGCCGGCTCTCCTTCCTGAAGAGCCGGCGGCTGCTGGACGTGGTGGAAGGGCTCGGCGCGGCGCCGGACCCGGCCGCCGCCTGTCGCGCCGCCGGGGTCTCCGACGCGGAGCTGGCGAGCTACGGCCGCGCGCTCGCGACGTTGGCGGAGACCGGGATGATCGTGCCCGCCGAAGGTGCCGCGGAGGAGGTCGCCGCGTGAAGCTCGTCGACGAGTTCGAGCTCGGCCTCGACGCCCCCATCTGCATCACCTGGGAGCTGACCTACGCCTGTAACCTCGCCTGCGTCCACTGCCTCTCCTCGAGCGGGCGACGCGACCCGCGTGAGCTCACCACCGCCGAGGCCAAGGGCGTGATCTCCCAGTTGCAGCGTATGCAGGTCTTCTACGTCAACATCGGCGGCGGCGAGCCGACCGTCCGCAGGGACTTCTGGGAGCTGCTGGACCACGCCGCCGAGCACGGGGTCGGGGTCAAGTTCTCCACCAACGGCAGTCGCATCGACGCCGCCGCCGCGGCCCGCCTCGCCGCCTCCGACTACGTCGACGTGCAGGTGTCGATCGACGGCGCCACCGCCGCGGTCAACGACGCGGTCCGCGGCCCCGGCTCATTCGACACCGCCCTCGGCGCGCTCGAGCGCCTCGCCGCGGCGGGCTTCCGGAAGCCGAAGATCTCGGTCGTGGTCACCCGCCAGAACGCGGGCCAGCTCGACGACTTCAAGGCGATCGCCGACCGCTACGGCGCCCAGCTGCGGATCACCCGGCTACGCCCCTCCGGCCGCGGTGCCGACGTCTGGGACGAGATGCACCCGACGGCCGAGCAGCAGCGCTCTCTATATATGTGGCTGCTGGAGCACGGCGACGAGGTGCTCACCGGCGACTCCTTCTTCCACCTCTCCGCCTACGGCGAGGCGCTGCCGGGCCTGAACCTCTGCGGCGCCGGGCGCGTCGTCTGCCTGATCGACCCGGTCGGCGACGTCTACGCCTGCCCGTTCGCGATCCACGACGAGTTCCTCGCCGGCAACGTGCGCGAGCCGCGCGGCTTCGAGGGCGTCTGGAGGGATTCCGAGCTCTTCACCGAGCTGCGGCGACCGCAGTCCGGCGGCGCCTGCGAATCCTGCGGCCACTACGACGCCTGCCGCGGCGGCTGCATGGCGGCGAAGTTCTTCACCGGCCTGCCGCTCGACGGCCCCGACCCCGAGTGCGCGCTCGGCCACGGCGAGGGCCTGCTCGCGGCGCGCGGCGCCGAGGTCGCGATCCCGGCGCCGGCCGTCGACCACTCCCGGGTGAAGCCGTCGCGCCTGCGGAACGGGACGCCGGAGCGCCCGCCCGCCAAGGTCTGCGACGAGAACCCGCTCGCCGACTTCCTCACTGCGGAGGGCTGAGAGGTGGCGTCCAGCAGCGAGTGGTTCGAGTCGGTCGAGGAGGCGCGCCGGCGCGCCCGCAAGCGCCTGCCGTCCTCGGTCTTCAGCGCGCTACGCGCCGGGGCCGAGGCGGGTACGAGCCTCGCCGACAACGTCGGCGCCTTCCGTGAGCTCGGCTTCGTCCCCCGCATCGCCACCGGCAAGGGCGGCGGGCGCGGCCTGGCGACCACCGTGATGGGACAGGAGATCGCGCTGCCGGTGCTGATCTCACCGACCGGCGTGCAGGCGGTCCACCCGGAGGGCGAGCTCGCGGTGGCGCGCGCGGCCTCTGGCGCGGGGACCGCGATGGGACTCAGCTCGTTCGCCTCCAAGCCCCTCGAGGAGGTGGTGGCGGCGAACCCGAAGACCTTCTTCCAGGTCTACTGGCTCGGCTCGCGGGAGCGGATCGAAGGGGTGCTCGACCGCGCTCGCCGCGCCGGCGCCGCGGGCCTGATCGTCACCGTCGACTGGACCTTCGCCCACCGCCGCGATTGGGGCAGCCCGTCGATCCCGGAGAAGCTCGACCTGAAGGCGATGGCGGGCCTGGCGCCGCAGGCGATCGTGAAGCCGCGCTGGCTCGCCTCCTACCTGCGCTCCGGCAAGCTGCCCGACCTGACCACTCCGAACCTCGAGGCCGACGGGGCGGAGGCGCCGACCTTCTTCGGCGCCTACGGCGAGTGGATGATGACCCCGCCGCCGACCTGGGATGACCTCGCCTGGTTACGTGAAACGTGGGGCGGGCCGTTCATGCTGAAGGGCGTCACGCACCCCGACGACGCGCGCCGCGCGGTCGAGATCGGCGCCACGGCGATCTCGGTCTCCAACCACGGCGGCAACAACCTCGACGGCACGCCGGCGACGATCCGCAACCTGCCCGGGGTGGTGGAGGCGGTCGGGGAGGAGGTCGAGGTGCTGATCGACGGCGGGATCCGCCGCGGCTCCGATGTCGTCAAAGCCCTCGCCCTTGGCGCCCGCGCCGCGATGATCGGCCGCGCCTACCTCTGGGGCCTGGCGGCCAACGGCGAGGCCGGCGTCGCCAACGTGCTGGAGATCTTCCGCGCCGGGATCGACGAGACGCTCCACGGCCTCGGCCGCGACTCGATCGCCGACATCGTCCCGGAGGACGTCCTGATGCCACCGGGGTTCACGCGGCGATGAGTGCGGCGCGGCTCGATCGGGCGACGTGGCCGGAGGTCGACGAGCGCGCCGTGACCGGACCGACCACCCTGATCGTGCCGCTGGGCGCGACCGAGCAGCACGGGCCGCACCTGCCGATCGGCACCGACACGAAGATCGCGGTCGCCCTGGCGGGCCTCGCCGCCGCCGAGCTGCCCGGCGCGGTGGTCGCGCCGGCCGTCCCCTACGGGTCGAGCGGTGAGCACCAGGACTTCGCCGGGACCCTCTCGATCGGGGCGGAGGCGACCGAGCTCCTCCTGGTCGAGCTGGGCCGCTCGGCGACGGAGAGCTTCGATCGCCTGCTTCTCGTCAATGCGCACGGCGGCAACGCCGGGTCCCTCCGCGCCGCCGTCGAGCGCCTCCGCGACGAGGGTCGCGACGTCCGGGCGTGGTCGCCGAGCTGGGGCGGCGATGCCCACGCCGGCCGCACGGAGACCTCGCTGATGCTGGCGCTGGCGCCGGAGTCGGTGCGCGACGGGTGCGCGGCCGGGAACACCGCACCGCTGGCCACCCTGATCGACGATCTGCGCGCGCAGGGCGTCCGTGCGGTCGCGCCCGACGGCGTGCTCGGCGACCCCACCGAGGCCTCGGCCGCCGAGGGACGCTGGTTGATCGCCACCGCGGTCGAGCAACTGCGCGCGACGCTGGCCGTCTGGTCGCCGGCGGTGAGGGTGCGATGAGCACGGTGGCGGTGGTCACCGGCGCGGCCCGCGGGATCGGCGCGGCGACGGTCGCGCGGCTGGCGGCCGATGGCCGGCGGGTGGTCGCGGTCGACCGCGCCGACGACGATCCGCGTCTGCCCTACGCGCTCGGGAGCCGGGTCGAGCTCGAAGCGGTCGTGGCCGCCGCCAACGCGGCGGCGGGGGAGGAGCGCGCCCGGGCCGAGGCCGTTGACGCCACCGATGCCGGCGCCATGGCCGCAGTGGTGGAGCGGGCCGAGTCGTGGGGCCCTGTCGAGGCCATCGTCGCCAACGCGGGCGTCATCGCCGGTGGGGTCCCCGCCTGGGAGCTGCCCCAGGACGAGGAGGACGCTGTGGTCGAGGTCTGCCTTCGGGCCGTGATGGTCGCCGCCCGCCTCGGCGTCCCGGCGCTCCTTCGTAACCCCGAGCCCCGCTCCGGCCGCTTCATCGCCACCGCCTCGGCCGCGAGCTTCCGCGGCCTTCCCGGCCTCGCGGTCTATTGCGCCGCCAAGGCCGGCGTCTCCGGCTTCGTCCGCGCCCTGGCGACCGATCTCCGCGGCACCGGCGTCACCGCCTGCGCGGTCGCCCCCGGCTCGACGGACACCCCGATCCTCGCCGAGAGCGCCCGCCTCTACGACCTCGACGCCGCAGCCGACTTCGCCCCCCAACAACCGGTCGAGCGCCTCCTGGACCCCGCCGAGATCGCCACCACCATCGCCTTCCTCTGCGGCCCCGGCGGCGCCGCGATCACCGGTACGACCGTCTCGGTCGACGGCGGCCTCTCGGTCTGACAAGCCACACCGGGAAAGCGCGCGTCGGTGGACCCGCCGCCCTTCGACTTGCTTGCCGGGGCACGCCTGATCCGATTGGCGGAGAACCGACGCCGGGGTTGGCGACCCGCTCGCGTTCGCATCGCGCCCCGGGAAGCTTCCGGCAAGGCCACGGACCGAGTCCCAGGGTTTACGGATGCGGCGCCCGGATCTAGGCTCGTCGACACACTCGCATCCCCGACGACCCCGGCCGCGAACCGACCAGCACGATCCCGAGTCGCGAAGATAAGGAGCTACGAATGCCCAGTCAGACCATGCCGCGGTTGATGGAGCAGGTCGACCGGATCGAGCGGCAGGTGGCGCTGATCTCGGCGAAGCTCGGGATCCCGTTCGAGACGGGGCGGGGCGGTCCCGTCCCCGAGGAGGCGCTCGGCTAGATGCGATCGCCGGCGCGGGTCCTCCTGGCAGCGGCTGCCGGCCTGGCCGTCGGGGCGGTTCTCACCGTGCCGAGCGCCCGTGCCGAACCGGTCGGCGCGGTCGAACACCTGCCGACGAAGTGCGATGTCGGCACGCTCGTGGCCGGCCCCGACGGCAACGTCTGGTTCTCGTGTTTCCGCCCGGGGCCGAATTCCCAAAGCGGCGGTCGGGCGGTGATCGGCCGGATGACCCCGGATGGCCAGGTCAGGGAATTCCCGATCCCCGGCCACCTCGGAATCGGTGGCCTCGTCGCCGGCTCCGACGGTGACGTCTGGTTCACGCTCAGTGGCGCCGCCTACCCGCCGGCCAAGGGTCGGCCGAGCGCGATCGGTCGGATCTCCCCTGGTGGGGCGGTGACCGTCTTCAAGGCGGGGCTCCGGAAGGGAAGCTCTCCCGGTGAGATCGTCCCGGGCACCGACGGCGATCTCTGGTTCGCCGACAACGCGTACGGCCAGGTCCCGGAGGTCGGGCGGATCACCCCGCAGGGGACGATCGCCGAGTTCCCGACCGGGGTGCGGCAGCCGCTCGGCCTCGGCGGCCTGGCCGTCGGCCCCGACGGCAACGTCTGGTTCACCCAGGTCTTCGACCTGCCACACGGCGACGGAGAACCCGGCGGGCTGATCGGACGCCTGAGCCCGGAAGGGGCGCTCTCCTCGTTCGGCACCGCTCCCGCGGCGCTCGGCGCGCCCGTCGCGGGTCCCGACGGCAATGTCTGGTTCGTCGCCGACAACGGCAAGGTGGCCATCGACCGCGTCACGCCGAGCGGCGAGATCTCGCAGTTCGAAAGTGCGACTCTCGGCGTCCCATCCCAGTTGGTGGCCGGTCCCGACGGCGACGTCTGGTTCACCGCCCAGCACTCGATCGGTCGGGTCACGCCGAGCGGAGAAATCAACACCTTCACCGACTGCATGGACTACCGGCACCTCTTCTCGGAAGCCGCCTCGATCGTCGCCGGCCCGGGGGAAGAACTCTGGTTCACCAGTGTGACCAGCCGCCAACTGCCGTCGCTGGGGGAGCCGCCCACGATCGGCCGCGTGACCCCCGACGGGAAGATCACCCTGATCAAAGCCGGGATCCGCAGCGAACCG
>JAFDWG010000290.1 GCA_018268605.1 Actinomycetota bacterium
GGAGGCGAAGTAGCCGCCTTCGCGGCCCCAGTTCGCGATCGTCCCGGCGACCCGGCCGATCATCTGTTTGACCGAGCCCTCGCGCTCCGGGCTGCCGAGCCGGCCGCGGAAGTACTTCTGGGCGACGATGTTGGTCGCGTTCTGGCTCCAGGATTTGGGGAACTCGACGCCGCGCTGTTCGAAGGCGGGCTTCTCCGGGTTGCCGATCACGGCGTCGCGGATCTCCCACTCGATCTGGTCGAAAGGATGCACTCCCGGCGTCGAGAATCGGCGCTCCACGGAGAGGCCCCGCAGACCGTTCTTGGGACTGGTGGTGGCGGTCTTGGACATCTAGAACTGCTCCTCTCGCAGGCGTCTTTTAGGGGTTGACGAGATTCCTCTTCGCGTCGGACGGAACCGTTGATTTTCGACCCCAGGTGACAGCTTTCGGCCAATACATATTGTGACAACATCGCAAAGCGGGGGGAAAGTCTTCGACGGGGTACCCTCCGCCTATGGTCGAAGAGCTCCGGCGGGGTGCCGAATCGATGGGTGACCGTGCCCGCGACGCGCGAGAGGCGGTGAACGAGCGCGCTCGCGACGCCCGCGAGGCGATGGGGGAGCGCGCGTCCGCGGCCAAAGAGGCCGCCACCGAGCGCGCCACCGCTGCCAGGGAGGCCGCCGCGGAGCGGGTCGACGCCGCCAAGGAGGCGACTGCCGAGGCGATCGCGGCGGTCAAACCGAGACTGCGCGGGGTCTCGCACGAGTGGGCCTTCTTCGTCTCGCTCGTCCTCGGCGTCGCTCTGATCATCTTCGCCAAGACCCCGAAGGCGACGCTCGCCGTCGCCATCTACGCGTTCAGCCTCTCGGCGCTCCTCGGCACCAGCGCGCTCTACCACCGGGTCGAATGGAAGCGGCCGAACGTCCGCGCCTGGATGCGCCGCCTGGACCACACGATGATCTTCTTCCTCATCGCCGGCACCTACACGCCGTTCGCGTTGATCGTCATGCACGGCACGATCGCCACCGCCGTCCTCGTCTTCGTCTGGGTCGGCGCGATCGCCGGCGCGATCGTCGAGATGGTCTGGATCGGCCACCCGAAATGGGTCTCGGCGACCGTCTACCTGACGATCGGTTGGGTCGCCGCGGTCGCCTTCCCGCAGCTCTGGAGCACCCTCGGTCCCGGCGGCGCGTTGTTACTGGTCGGCGGCGGGCTCCTCTACACGGCAGGCGCCGTCGTCTACGCGATCCAGCGACCGAACCCGGTCCCGGCCGTCTTCGGCTATCACGAGGTCTTCCACGCCTTCGTCATCGCCGCCGCGCTGGTCCACTTCTCGGTGATCGCCTTCTTCGCGCTGCCGAAAG
>JAFDWG010000291.1 GCA_018268605.1 Actinomycetota bacterium
GTCCGCATCGCCGGCCGCGACATCGGCTCGATGCCCGAGAAGAAGGTCCCGCAGCTGCGCCGCAACATCGGCACCGTCTTCCAGGACTTCAAGCTGCTGCCGAACCGGACCGTCTACGACAACGTCGCCTACGCGCTCCAGGTGATCGGCGCCAGCCGCGCCGAAATCCGCGAGCAGGTGCCTGCGACGCTGCGCCTGGTCGGCCTCTCGACCAAGCTCCACAACTTCCCCGACCAGCTCTCCGGCGGTGAGCAGCAGCGTGTCGCGGTCGCCCGCGCCTTTGTCAACCACCCGCCGCTCATGCTGGCCGACGAGCCCTCGGGGAACCTCGACCCGGTCACCTCGATCGGGATCATGCAGCTGCTCTACCGGATCAACAAGACCGGCACGACCGTCGTCGTCGTCACCCACGACCGCGAGATGGTCGACAACATGCGCCGCCGCGTGGTCGAGCTCTACGAGGGCCGCGTCGTCCGCGACGAGGTCTCCGGCGGCTACACGGAGGAGTCGACGACCGAATTCGGCATGCGGATGCAGGCCGAGATGGGCGTCGGGGCCAACGGCGAACGCAAGACCAACGGCCACTCGCTCACCCACTGATGTCCCGCATCTTCTTCTTCTTTTCGGAGGCGTTCCGCGCCCTGCGCCGCAACGGCGCGCCGACCCTGGCCGCCGTCATCACGACGGTCGTCACTGTCGTCCTGCTCGGCGTGCTGATCCCGGTCTTCCAGACCGCCCAGGCCAAGTCCGACGAAGTCCGCGGGGAGCTGAACGTCCAGTTCGCGCTCTACCCGGACGCGACCAACGGCGAAATCGCCTCGGCGAAAGAGAAGCTCGAAGGAGTCCCCGGGGTCGCCGGAGTGACCTACATCTCCAAGCAGGAAGCGCTGCAGACCCTGAAGAGCGAACTCAGCGACAAGACGATCGTCGACGAGCTCCATACGAACCCGCTCCCCGCCAGCTTCCAGGTCACGGCATCCAACGCCTCCGACCTGCCGCAGATCGAACGGGAAGTGATGGGGACCACCAGCGGCGGCAAACCGGATCCGATCAGCCCGGTCATCTCCAACTCCTTCTCCCGTCAGCAGTCGACCCAGCAGATCGCCAAGGTGACCAGCGCGCTGAAGATCGTGCTCACCGTGATCATGGCCCTGCTGATCGTCGCCTCGCTGATGCTGATCGGCAACACGATCCGGCTCTCCATCTTCACCCGCCGCCGCGAGGTCGAGGTGATGCGTCTGGTCGGCGCCACCCGCTGGTTCATCCGCTGGCCGTTCCTCATCGAGGGGGTCGTGGTGGGCTTCATGGGAGGCCTGGTCGCCATACTGATCCTGTGGATCGG
>JAFDWG010000292.1 GCA_018268605.1 Actinomycetota bacterium
GACGTCGCCTTCAAAGGCGGCTCGGTCACCGGCCTGCTGGTCGTCGGGCTGGCGCTACTCGGCGTCGCCGGCTACTACGGGATCCTGGTGATCACCGGCTCGAGCGACAAGGAGGCGGTCGACGCTCTGATCGGGCTCGGCTTCGGCGGTTCGCTGATCTCGGTCTTCGCCCGACTGGGCGGCGGCATCTTCACCAAGGCGGCCGACGTCGGCGCCGACCTGGTGGGGAAGGTCGAGGCGGGGATCCCCGAGGACGATCCTCGCAACCCGGCGGTGATCGCCGACAACGTGGGCGACAACGTCGGCGACTGCGCCGGCATGGCCGCCGACCTGTTCGAGACCTACGCGGTGACCTCGGTCGCCGTGATGCTCCTCGGCGTCCTCACCTTCAACCCCGAATTCGCCCGCGAGGTGGCGATCTACCCGCTGGTGCTCGGCGGCGTCGCGATCGTCGCCTCGATCATCGGCGCGCTGACCGTGCGGACGATGTCGGACCGGGTCGAGGGGGCGCTCTACCGCGGCCTCCTGATCTCCGGGGTGCTCTCGGTCGCGGCGTTCTACCCGATCACGCACTGGATGATGAGCGAACCGCTGCGGGTCGGCTTCGCGTCCGCGGGGGCGAGCTCGGTGAGCGTCGGCGAACTCTGGCTCTGTGCCGTGATCGGCGTCGCCGTCACCGCGCTGCTCTTCGGGATCACCGAATTTTATACGTCGACCCGCTTCCGGCCGGTGAAGAGCATCGCCGCCGCGTCGGAGACCGGGCACGCGACGAACATCATCGCGGGCCTCGCCCAAGGCTTCCAGTCGACGGCCGCGCCGGCGCTGGTAATCGCCCTGGCGATCCTCGCCGCCAACTCGCTCGCGGGCATCTACGGCATCGGCATCGCCGTCGTCGCCCAGCTCTCGCTTTGTGGCCTGATCGTGGCGCTCGACGCCTTCGGGCCGATCACCGACAACGCGGGCGGCATCGCCGAGATGGCAGAGCTGCCCGAGGACGTCCGCAACGTCACCGATCCGCTCGACGCGGTCGGCAACACCACCAAGGCGGTGACCAAGGGATACGCGATCGGCTCGGCGGCACTCGCCGCGCTGGTCCTCTTCGCCGCGTTCCGCAGCGAATTAGCCGACGAAGCGCCGGCCGGGTACAACCTCAACTCGCTGTTCCACCTGACCAGCCCGGACGTGCTGATCGGGCTGATCATCGGCGGGATGATGGTCTACCTGTTCGTGGCCTTCTCGATCGAGGCAGTCGGGCGGGCCGGCGGCCAGGTGGTCGAGCAGGTGCGAAGGCAGTTCAAAGAGCACCCCGGGATCATGGACGG
>JAFDWG010000293.1 GCA_018268605.1 Actinomycetota bacterium
TGGTGATCGCGGCCGTCAGCGTCGTCTTGCCATGGTCGATGTGACCGATGGTGCCGACGTTCACATGCGGCTTATCGCGCTCGAATTTCTCCTTGGCCATTCTCTTCCGTTTGCCCTTTCGAAGGTCGTGTTTCTGTCTGGTTTAAGTGCTTGAGTTGTCTGAGCGGTGCCTGGCACGGAATTTTTCCCTGCCTGCGGGCGAACCTGGGAAATATAGCCAGGTCCGACCTTCTGCGGCGTCCCGCCCCCCTGTGTGGATTACGCGGCCTCTGCGGTCCCGCCTCCATTACGGCTCTCGACGATTTCTTCCGCGATGTTGGAGGGGACCTCCTCGTACTGCTCGAACTGCATCGTGTACGTGGCGCGGCCCTGGGTCGAGGATCGCAGATCGGTCGCGTAACCGAACATTTCGCCCAGCGGGACCAATGCCTGGACCGCCAGTGCGTTGCCGCGCTGGTCCTGTCCCTGCACCTTGCCGCGCCGCCGCGAAAGGTCGCCGATCACGTCGCCGAGGAAGTCCTCCGGAGTCACGACCTCGACCGCCATCACCGGCTCGAGGAGCACCGGGTTGGCTTTGCGGGCCGCCTCCTGGATCGCCATCGAACCGGCGATTTTGAAGGCCATCTCCGAGGAGTCGACGTCGTGGTAGGAGCCGTCGACGAGTTCGGCTTTGACGTCGACCATCGGGTAGCCGGCCTTGACGCCGTTCTCCAGCGCCTCCTCCATCCCCTGCTCGGCCGGGCCGATGTATTCACCGGGGATGACGCCGCCTTTGATTTTGTTCTCGAAGACGAAGCCCTCGCCGGGAGCGGGCTCGAGGTTGATGACGACGTGGCCGAACTGGCCGCGACCACCGGTCTGGCGGACGAAGCGGGCGACGACTTTCTCGACCCGCTTGCGAACCGTCTCGCGGTAGGCGACCTGCGGTTTGCCGACGTTCGCCTCGACTTTGAACTCGCGCAGCATGCGGTCGACGATGACCTCGAGGTGGAGCTCGCCCATCCCGTGGATCAGGGTCTGGCCGGTTTCCTCGTCGGTTTCGATCCGGAAGGTCGGGTCCTCCTCGCCCAGGCGCTGCAGGGCGGTGCCCATCTTCTCCTGGTCGGCTTTGGTTTTCGGCTCGATCGCGACCGCGATCACCGTCTCCGGGAATTCGATCGACTCCAGCGCGATCGGCGCGTCCGGAGCGGCGAGCGTGTCGCCGGTCGAGGTTTCCTTGAGGCCGACGCCGGCGCAGATGTCGCCCGAGTAGGCCTCCTCGATCTCCTCGCGGGAGTTCGCGTGCATCATCAGCAGGCGGCCGATGCGCTCGGTGCG
>JAFDWG010000294.1 GCA_018268605.1 Actinomycetota bacterium
AAAAATGTCGATTCCCGATCAGGGGGGTCAATTTTGGGCATCCCGGCCCTTGGGTCCTCGATGGCCTCCAAGCGCTTCGACGACCTCCCGTACCGTCTTGTCTGCGACCGCGAGGTGCCGGTCGCGACCGGTCTGCGGTGCCGCATGCTCGGGCTTTCCCACCTCGACCTGGAGGACGCCGGGCCGGGCCTGCTCATCCCCAGATGCGCCGCGGTCCACACCTTCGGCATGCGGTTCGCGCTCGACATCCGCTTCCTCGACGCCGGCGGAGCGGTGCTCGGCACCCGGCTCGCCGTCCCGCCCTGCCGCTTCGTCGCTCAGCGGGGCGCGGCGGCGGTGCTGGAGGTCCCGGCGAGGCCCCTGTAGATCAGGACGAAGATCTCGCCCAGGAGGTCGTCGGGCACCGCCTCCGGGGCGATGAGCGCCTGCTGGGCGAGCCCGAAGCTGAGCGCCATGAAGGCGGTTCGCGCAGCGTCGGGTCCCGCATGGCCTGAAGCCGGTACTCGTTGTCGAGGAGGGCCCAGGAGCGCTCGCCCTCGACGGCAAGCGGATCGGCGACTCGAGCGCGATCATCGCCGCCCTGGAGGAGCGCCGGCCGGAGCCGGCCTTCTATCCGACCGATCGGGATGAGCGCCGCCGCGCCCTGATGCTGGAGGACTGGTTTGATCGGGAGGTCGGGCCGAACGTGAGGCGGTTCGTCTTCCATGAGCTGATTCGCGATCCCGAGCGATTCCTGGAGGTCGCCGCGCAGGCTGCGCCGCGGGCGTTCGAGGCGATGGGGCCCGCCGGACACCGGGTGGCGAGGACGATGATCGGGACGCACTACCGCGCCCGCGACGACGATTCGGCGCGGCGCGCGCTCGAAGCGACGCCGGCCGGCTTCGACCACCTGGAGGGGGAGCTCGCCGGCCGCGAGTACCTCGCGGGAGGGTCCTTCGGTGTCGCCGACCTGACCGCCGCCGCGCTTCTCCACCCGATCGTCCTGCCGCCGGAGGCGTTTCTGACCGTCGAGCGGATGCGCGGGCTGGTCCAGCGGGTGCGCGCGGAGGTCCGTGAGCGCCCCGGCTTTCGCTGGGTTGAGGAGATGTCCCGCCGCCATCGGCGGCCCTGATCCCGCTCCTTCCGCTCTTCGCGAGGGGGACAAAATGCCCCCGCCCAGCCCTTAGGCGGGCATGTTGCCTGAACGAGAAGAGATCGCCACGATCGTCGTCTGCGAGGACGACGATGCCACCCTCGACCTGCTCTGCGAGCACCTGATGGCGGACCGCTACGAGGTCCTCCCGGCGCCGACCGCCACCGACGCGCTGCGCCTC
>JAFDWG010000295.1 GCA_018268605.1 Actinomycetota bacterium
GAGGAGGCTGAGCAGGCCTAGTGGCAAAGAAGCGCGTTCACGAAATCGCGAAAGCGAACGGCATCAGCTCGAAAGAGGTCCTGAAGGCCCTCAACGCTGCCGGAATCCAGGCGAAAGTAGCGGCCTCGAGCGTCGACGAGGACGCCGCCAGACAGGCGCTCGCCGCCGCTGCCAACGGCGGTGGCTCCACCACCACCCAGGCGCCACCGAAGCCGAAGGAGACCCCGGCGGCGGCTCCGGCGGCCGCACCCGCGCCGCCTCAGGCGGATGCCGCGTCCGCCCAGGGACAGAAAGCCGCCCCGCACGTCGACGGCAAAGCGCCGAGCGCGTCCGGTGCGCCGGTCAAGCCACCGGCCAATAAACCAGCTGCCTCGAACAAACCCGTGCGTCCCGGCGGCCCCGCCGGGGGTGGCGGGGGAGGTGCCGGCGCCGCGGGCAAAAAACGCCGTGTGGTGATCGACTCGCAGGCCGCCCGCCGCGACCAGATGGGCGGTCCGCCGCCGCAGCGTCCGCCGCGCCGCCGCGGTGGCCGTCGTCGTCGGCCGCTCCTGGAGGAGCCGCCCGCGACGCCGACCACGCCCGCCGAGCCCGAGGCGACCAAGATCAACTCCGGCGCCACGGTGCGTGAGCTGGGAGAGGCTCTCGGCCTGGCCCCGGCGGAAGTGATCAAAAAACTGATGATGATGGGCGAGATGGCGACGCTCACCCAGACGCTCACGGATGAGTCGATCCGGGCGATCGCCGACGAGTACGACCGCAAGATCGAGATCGTCCGCGCCGCCGACGAGGAACCCGAGGAACCGGAATTCTCCGACGCCGAAGAGGACCTGGTCGAACGGCCCCCGGTGGTCACGATCATGGGTCACGTCGACCACGGCAAGACCTCGCTCCTGGACGCGATCCGCGAGACCGAGGTCGCCGCGGGCGAGGCCGGCGGCATCACCCAGCACATCGGCGCCTACCAGGTGCACCATGAGGACAAGACGATCACCTTCCTCGACACCCCGGGCCACGCCGCGTTCACCGCGATGCGTGCACGCGGCGCCAAGGTCACCGACGTGGTGGTCGTGGTGGTTGCCGCCGACGACGGCGTCATGCCGCAGACCAAAGAGGCGATCGACCACGCGCGCGCGGCCGACGTGCCGATGCTGATCGCGGTCAACAAGATCGACAAAGAGGGCGCCAATCCCGAACGGGTGCGCACCGAGCTCGCCCAGATGGAGATCACCCCGGAGGAATGGGGCGGCGACGTGATCTTCTGCGACG
>JAFDWG010000296.1 GCA_018268605.1 Actinomycetota bacterium
CGGCCGATCTACCACTCCTCCTACTACGCGGCTTTCGTGCTCGACCCCGACGGCAACAACGTCGAGGCCGTCTGCCACGCCCCGGTCGAGTAGGACGCGGGCGGCCCGGGTAGGGCGCCTGCAGTGTTCGAACGCTCGGCCATGGCGAGACGGGGACCACCGCGAGGGAGGCGCACGGCGCTGCTGGGGCTGCTCGCGGCACTGGCGCTCGTCATCGCCGGGTGCGGTGGCGGCGGGGACTCGGGCGGCGAATCGGAATCGGCGTCGCGCAGGAAGCTTGAAGTCGCCGCGGAAAAGGTCTCCAAGGCGAAATCGCTCCGGCTCTCGCTCGCCTTCGAGATCGAAGAAGACGGCGACCCCGAAGAAATCGGCTGCCTCGACCTCGCCGTAGACACGGCCAAGCCTGAAAGCGTCGACCTGATGTTCTTCGACCTTAACTGCGCCGGTGGCGTCGAATCGAACGAGCTGATCGCGGTCGGCCACCGCGCCTGGGGCTCGACCGGTCCCGGATCCTGGCGCGAGGCGAAGATCACCCCCGCGCTGCTTCACGAACTTTCCGACGAACAGACCGACTTCGGCGAGCTGATGGCCGCCGCCGAAGACATCACGGCCACGGCCGAAGGGAGCGCGGTCGAAGAAGGCGAAGGCGAGTTCGTCGACGTCACCGGCTACTCCTTCGAGGCGCCCGCCTCGGCCTTCCCCGGCTCCGCCGACCTCGGTGACCTGAAGGTCGAGTTCGAAGCGACCCTCGATCACCGCGGCTACCTCCGCGAACTAGTCGTCCACGGCGAGGAAGACGGCGCCGGCGCGACTGTCACCGCGAACTACGAGCGCATCGACGAGCCACAGGAAATCGAGCCGCCGAGCAAATCCGAAGTGAAGGGCCCGGCGACGACGATCGATAGCCGCGAGGAGCTCGACGCGTTGTTCGGTTTGTCGACGCCGTAGGGGTTCGGTGGACGGGCAAGGGACGCAAGGCGTCGCGGCGAGCACGGCCGTCCGGTCCACGGCCCTGGCAGGCTGTGGCCGTGGCCGAGACGGCCGGGTATGAAAGGCGAGGAGAAACTGCGACGCCGTCGAGAGAGACGTGCGGGATACGCCACGAACTCCACACTTCCGCGCATCTCCCGTGCGCTTCGTGCGCCTTCCGTCCGACCCCGGATGTTGATGGGCCGAAAAACCACGAAATAGCCGGGTTTTCGGCCCATCGACCTGGGGGTGTCGGGGAAGTGTGGCGGGGGTGTGGAGTTCCGGGCGGGAG
>JAFDWG010000297.1 GCA_018268605.1 Actinomycetota bacterium
TGGAGCCGAAGTGGGCGATCTCGATGGGCGCCTGCTCCTCCTCCGGCGGCATGTTCGCCAACTACGCCGTCGTCCAAGGCGCCGACAAGTTCATGCCGATCGACATGCACATCCCCGGCTGCCCCCCGCGCCCGGAGGCGGTCATGTACGGCTTCAACAAGCTGCAGCGCAAGATCATGGGCAACCCCGACCAAGGCTGGCGCCGCCGCTACAACGCGCTCGGCACCGAGGAGTGGGCACGCGGCGGCCCCGCCTCGCAGCCGAGCCATGAGTCGACCGAGGCCTACGAGCTCGCCCGCGAGCTGGTCGTGACCGAAGGGCCCGCAGGTGCCTGACGGTCCCGGCCTCGAGCTGCTGCGCGGCGAAATCGACGTCGACCTCCCCGGCGTCGTCCTCGACACCTCCTACGCCAAGGAGCGCGCCGTCCTGATCGTCGACCCGGCCCGGATCGTCGACATCCTCACCTGGCTGCGCGACACCCCCGGCCAGGGATACCGCTTCCTCTCCAGCCTCCACGTCGCCGACTACCTGCCGGCCGAACCGCGCTTCGGCGTCCACTACGAGATGCTGAACCGCGAGCGGGTCGAGCGCCTCCGCGTCAAAGCCATGCTGCCCGCCGAGGGCCCGGAGATCGACTCGGTCACCACCCTCTTCCCCACCGCCAACTTCCAGGAGCGCGAAGCCTTCGACTTCTTCGGCGTCGTCTTCCGCGGCCACCCGGAACTGACCCGGATCCTGCTCCCCGAGGACTACGTCGGCTGGCCGCAGCGCCGCGACTTCCCGGTCGGCGGCGAGCCGGTCACCTTCACCTACTCGGAAGAGCGCTATGGCTGACCAGCACACCTTCCCCCAGGGCCTGGTCGACGAGGACCCGGCGGCGCCGACCGTCGCCGACCTCTACGGCGAGCTCGACGAGGACCGCACCACCGAGGTGATGACGGTCAACATCGGCCCGCACCACCCGGCGACCCACGGCGTGCTCCGCCTCGTCGTCGACCTCGAAGGCGAGGTCGTGCGCGAGCTCAAGCCGGTGATCGGCTACGTCCACACCGGGATCGAAAAGTCGTGCGAGGACAAGAGCTATTGGAAGGTCATCCCCTTCGTCGAGCGGATGGACTACGTCTCCTACTTCTTCCAGATGGAGGCCTACTGCGGCGCGGTAGAGCGCCTCATCGGCCTGGAGATCCCGCCCCGCGCCAAGTACCTGAGGACGATCTTCCTCGAGCTGAACCGCATCCAC
>JAFDWG010000298.1 GCA_018268605.1 Actinomycetota bacterium
ACAGCCTGCCAGGACCTCCATGAGACGCCCAGGGCACCGAATCTAGGACTGCCGCCACCCCTACCGCGGCGCCTGGATCCGATCCATCTCCCGCTGTACCTCGGCCTCGGTGATCGGGGCGCGGAGGTAGACGTCCCAGGCGTTCAGGATCAGGCCGATCGCCCAGCCGCCGGTGACCCAGGCCGGCCAGGGATAGCCGGCGCCGGTCACGGCCCAGATCGCCCAGATCGCGGCGTTGACGACGATGTAGGTGACCACGTGGCCCTGGAAGTCGCGCTTCTTGTGGATGCGGGCGAGGGCGCGCTCGCGGTCGGTGCCGGTCTCTTCGATCTTCTTGTCGTCGGCCATGGTCCGAGTCTCGGCGCCGCAGGCTCCGTGGGCATCCGTATGCGACCCCCTATGGGGATGTGGCGCTCGCGGGATGCGCGGCCCACGCGGCTCGCGGAGGCTCCGACGCATGGATGAGAACGCATACCCGGTCAGCTTCTCCGTCGACTACCCGGACCGTGACCTCGATCGGGTCAGCACCGGCTTCCGCATCTTCACGGTGATCCCGATCGCCATCGTGCTCGCGGCGATCGGTGGCTATACCTCGACCTGGGGGGAAAGCGACCAGGCGACGACGATCGCGATCGGCGGCACCGGGCTCCTCTTCCTACCGCCGCTCCTGATGATCCTCTTCCGCCAGAAATACCCGCGCTGGTGGTTCGACTGGAACCTCGAGCTGCTGCGCTTCACCAACCGCGTCGGCATCTACCTCGCCCTGATGGACGACCGCTATCCGTCGACCGACGAGCACCAGTCGGTGCGGCTCGACTTCCCTTACCCCGATGCCCGCGAGGGCCTCAACCGCTGGCTGCCGCTGGTCAAGTGGTTCCTCGCGATCCCCCATTACGTGGTCCTGTTCTTCCTCTGGATCGGCGCCGTCTTCGCCGTGATCGGCGCCTGGTTCGCGATCCTCTTCACCGGTCGCTACCCGCGCGGCATCTTCGATTACGTCGAGGGCGTGGTCCGCTGGCACAACCGGGTCATCGGCTACACCTTCATCCTCGTCACCGACCAGTACCCGCCGTTCCGCCTTCGCCCCTGAGGGCGGTCCGCCTCTCAGTGCTCGCCGCGTGGGCGGAACGCCCAGTGCCCGACCGAGACGGTCGCCAGTAGCGCGCACACCGCGACGATCGCCACGACGGGGAAGGAGGACGCGCTGCCGTCGTTGCTCGCGGTGTGGACGTCCCCGCCG
>JAFDWG010000299.1 GCA_018268605.1 Actinomycetota bacterium
ACGTGAAAGGTGTGGATGTCGTCGAGGTTCGGGCTCTGGCTGAGCAGCACCAGGTCGACATCGCCCCGCGTACCTATGGTTGAGTAGGCGCGCAGCGACCGGTCGATGCCGAAGTCCTCGCAGGCGGCGAGGAATTCCTGCTTGTCGGTGGCGCGGAGCTCGGGGTCGCGACGACGCCAGGCGGGATCGACTTTGAAGAAACTGAATTTGGCGAAAGTGCGGTCGGCGGGCATGGCGCTGACGATAGCGCTGTCCGCGTGTCTGGTCCTGGCGACGGGAGCCGCGGCGGCCCCGCCTCCGAAGCGGGTCTACCTTGTCTTCGTGCCCCCTTCGACCACTGTCACGGAACTGGCCGACGCGGGCTTCTCCCCAGGGTTGATGAGCACCGGCCTCGGCACGGTGAGCCCGGAACAGACCTATCTGGACATCGGCGCCGGGAACCGCGTCTTCAACTCGCTCTACGACCACGAACTCCCCCCGTTACGGAAAGGGGACTGCAGGGGCTGGTTCGAAGAAGCGGAAGAACGAGCGGCGTCGGCACCGGACGAAATCGAACCGGGCCTCCTCGTGCGAACCGTCATGGACGCCGGCGACGCGATCGGCGCGACGGGCGCAGCGTCGTGTCCGCTCGGCGCGCGGGTCGGCGCCGAGCGGACCGCCAGGAAGCCCGGGGGCCTGTTCTTGGTCGAGGAAGGCAGGCTCGGCCAGGCCGCCCAGACCGCGAAGTTCCTCGGGCGCCGGGGGCTCGTCATCGCGATCGCCACGCCGACCGGGAAGACCGACGATCCGCTCCCGATCGGTGTCGCCGGCGCCGGCTACCACGGCGACCTCACCTCCGACACGACCCGCACCGACGGCTACGTCACCTCGACCGATGTCGCCCCGACGATCATCGAATCATTCGGCGGGACCGTTCCCGATCAGATGACAGGGCAGGCGATCCGCACCGAGGGCTCGGTCGACCCGGCGGCGATCGAAGCGCTCGGGGCGCGGATGGCGGTCGTCTCCTCGCGCCGCGGCCCCGTGATCGGGTGGTGCCTGCTCGCATGGGTGCTGGCCTTGGGGCTGGTGGTCCTCGTGGTGCGTCGGCTCGCGCCGGCCGCTGTGCGGCTGACCGGCCTCGCGGTCGTCTACCTGCCGGTGATGCTGCTGGTCGGCGCGGCGCTCGGACCGGCGCAGTGGCCGGAAACGCTCCTGGTGATGGCGGGCGCACCGGTCCTCGG
>JAFDWG010000029.1 GCA_018268605.1 Actinomycetota bacterium
CCGAGCGGGCGATCTGGATCGCGTCGGCGTCGGTGCCGGTGCTGCGGCCGCTGGCGGCGATCGAGTACTCGATGCCCTCCGCCTCGGCGGTCTCGACCAGTAGCTCGAAGACCTTCGGCGACAGGGTCGAGCCGCGGCCGATCACCGGGCCGGAGCCGAGCGGGTGCACGCCGTTCTCCTTCTCGTCGACGCCGGGCGCGTCGGTCGCGTGGGTGACGTCGACCGCGACCGCGATGTCGGGGCGCAGCTCGAAGGTCGAGGTGCGGGCGCCGAACAGGCCGATCTCCTCCTGCACCGCGGCGACGGCCGCCATCGAGCCGCCCGGACCGGCCCCCTCGGCGCAGCGACGGGTCGACTCGAGCGCGACGTAGGCCCCGAGCCGGTTGTCCATCGACTTCGAGACGAGGCGCCCGCCGAGCACCTGCATCGGTTGGGTGTGGATCACGATCGGGTCGCCGACGCGGACCAGCGTCTCGGCCTGCTCGCGGTCCGCCGCGCCGATGTCGATGTGCATCGATTTCAGTTCGACGACTTTTTTGCGCTGATCCATCTCCAGCAGGTGGATCGGCTTGCGGCCGGCGACGCCGGGGACGATGCCGTCGCGCCCGCGCACCTCGACCCGCTGGCCGACCAGGATCTGTGGGTCCCAGCCGCCGATCGGCTCGAACCAGAGGAAGCCCTTCTCGTCGATGTGGGTGATGATCAGGCCGATCTCGTCGATGTGGCCGACGATCGCGACCAGCGGCTCGGCTTCGCCAACCCGGGCGATGGTCGAGCCGATCCCGTCGTAGGAGAGCTCGGCGAATGAAGCGGCCTTGCGCCAGATCTCGGCCGCTGGGCCCTCGTAGCCGGAGGGCGCGCCGGCGCGCAGCAGTTCGTCGAGAAGCGTCGGTACGTCGTTCGAAGTCGTCATAGACGGGGGAGTATGGCGAAGTCGCAATTTCCGGCCATGCCTACTCCTCGCGCTCGGCCGCGACCAGCTCGGCCTCCGCCTCGGTCATCGTGTTGCGGGCACGCAGCTCGTCGCGGCGCTCGTCGTAGTTGGTGTGCTCGCGGGCCACCAGCAAGACCAGGATCGCCGTGGCGATCGACAGCGTCGCCAGCGCCGGGATCTCCCGGGCGACCGGGATCAGGATCACGAGCAGCGCCGCGGCGATCGGTTTGTAGCGGTTCCAGTCGCCTTTCTGGCGATAGCGCAGAGCGACCAGCCCGAGCAGGTAGAGGGCCAGACCTCCACAGAGCCCGGTCGCCGGCACCAAGTGCAGGTGCTCGTCGGTGTGGGCGAGGACCTCCTCCAGTCCGAATGCCGTCAACACGATCCCGGCGACGAGGAAGAGGTGTAGATAGGTGTAGGAGTCGCGAGCGAGCGCGTTCTGCGTTCGGCCTGACTCCGCATCGGCGAGGCGCCGCGCCGAGACCAGCGCGACGACGTCGAAGTAGATCCACCAGAGCGCGGCGGCGACCGCGACCCCGAGCACGGCGGCGACCCCGACCCCGAGATCGAGGTGCCCGGCGGCGCCGGTGCCGATCTCGACGATCGACTCACCGAGGGCGATGATGATGATCAGGCCATGGCGCTCGGCGAAGTGCCCGGGGACCAGGTGCCAGCCTTCCTCGCCGAAGAAGTAGGGCCCGCCGAAGTCGAGCGCCAGCGCCAGCACCCAGAGGGCCGCCTGGGGGACGCCGTCGAACGCCGATGCGGTGGCGAGGAGCGTCACCGCGACAGCGGTCGAGATCCCGAGTGCGATGGTCGAGCGGCGCAGCCCCGGGTCGTCGGCGCTGGCGATGGTGAACAGGGCGATATGGGCGACGCGGAAGATGCCGATCGCCAGGGCGAACACGAGGGCGAGGTCGCCGAAGGCCTCAGGGACGCTGATCGCGGCGACCAGCATCGAGGCCATCGCGACGAAGAAGACCAGGCGCACGGCGCCCGCCTCCGGATCGATCACGCTGGTCAGCCAGGCGTACGACGCCCAGGCCCACCAGAGCACGCCGAGCACCAGCAGGCCCTGTCCCATGCCCGCCCAGGTCGGGTGGTGCGCCATCAGCGTGGTGCACTCGGTGATCGCGAGGACGAAGACGAGGTCGAAGAAGAGCTCGAGCGGAGTTACCCGCTCGCCTTCGCGATGGATGGCGCTCAGGTGCGGCGCGTGGGGGCGGTGGGGGCGGCGCTGGGCCGATCCACCCGCGCCGGCCGAGGACGAAGCGTCGGACACGCGCCCATCCTTGCAACTCGGCCGCGGCCTCATCGTGACTTAGGGTGAGCGCATGCCCGTGCAGCCCAAGATCGCGCTCGTCACCGGAGCGTCCAGCGGGATCGGCGCCGCCACCGCGCGGCGCCTCGCGCGCGAGCCTGGAACCGTGCTGGTCCTCGTGGCCCGGCGCGAGGACCGGCTCGCCGAGCTGGCCGCGTCGCTGCCGTGTCCGGCCACCTGGGTCGCGGTCGACCTCACCGGAGAGGACGCCCCGACCAGGGTCCTTGCCCACGTCGAGGCGCACCACGATCGGCTCGACCTCCTCGTCAACAACGCCGGCGCCGCCTGGCGGGG
This sequence comes from Actinomycetota bacterium, assembly GCA_018268605.1. Classification (GTDB taxonomy): domain Bacteria; phylum Actinomycetota; class Thermoleophilia; order Solirubrobacterales; family 70-9; genus VAYN01. The sequence goes on from JAFDWG010000029.1 coordinate 2,550, forward strand.
AACCTTCGGCGAGACCGGCTGGGCCAACGTCCACCGCCACATGGAGCTGAACTTCGACGCCGTGGTCCGCCTCACCGAGGCGCTCCTGCCGCTCTTGCGCCGCTCGGCCCCGAGCGCGATCGTCAACGTCGCCAGCACCGCCGGGCGCATCAGCCGCGCGAGCTCCGGCGCCTACTCGGCGAGCAAGTTCGCCCTGGCCGGCTGGACCGATGCGCTCTCGCTCGAGGAGGCCCCGCACGGCGTCCACGTCGGAATGGTCCTGCCCGGCTTCGTCCCGACCGAGGGCTTCCCTCAGGCCGAGCTGCGCCAGAAAGCCCTGACCCGCCTGATCCTCTCGAGCCCCGAGAAGGTCGCCGACGCGATCTACGAGGTCGGCCCCGGCGGCAGGTTCGAGCGCTACGTCCCGCGTCCCTATGCCCTCGCCGCCTACCTCCGCATCCTCACGCCCCGCCTGGTCCGCCGCGTCCTCGGCGGCGGCGGCGGGTCGACGTTCACCCCGTCCACGCCCCGCCGTTAGAGTCCGGGTCAATGACTGTTTCGACCAACCAATTCCGCAACGGCAGCCACATCGAGATCGACGGCAAGATCTGGAAGATCGTCGAGTTCCAGCACGTCAAGCCGGGCAAGGGCGGCGCCTTCGTGCGCACGAAACTGCGCCGCATCGAGGACGGCAACGTGATCGACAAAACCTTCCGTGCCGGAGAGAAGTTCCGGCTCGTCCGCACCGAATCGAAAAAGATGCAGTACCTGTACGACCAGGGCGATTCGGTCGTCTTCATGGACAACCGGGACTACGAGCAGATCGAAATCCCGTCGGCGGTGCTCGGCGACTCGATGCAGTGGGTGCTGCCGAACTCTGAGGTCGAGGTGCTCTTCGTCGACGAGCAGCCGAGCGACGTGACGGTTCCGGCCGCGGTCGAGATGAAGGTGACACAGACCGACCCGGGACTAAAAGGCGACACCGCCTCGGGCGGCGGCAACAAGCCGGCGACGCTCGAGTCCGGCGCGGTCGTCCAGGTCCCGCTTTTCATCGAGGAGGGCGAAACGATCAAGGTCGACACCCGCACCGGCGAGTACATGTCGCGCGCCTAGCGCGCCGGGCGACCACGTGGCCGTCGCCTACGACCCCGAGCAGTGGCACGACCTCTTCGTCGCCATGGCCGGAGCCGCGGCGGCGCTCGCCGGCCTGCTCTTCGTCGCCGTCTCGATCAACGTCGATCGCATCATCAAGTACGACGGGCTGCCGGAGCGCGGCCTGGAGACCCTCGCGATGTTGCTCACCGCGCTCGTCGTATGCGTGGCCGGGCTGCTGCCGGGGCAGAGCCACGCCGGGCTCGGGGTCGAGCTGCTCGTCATCGCCATCGCCCTGCTGGCGATCATGGCGAAGCTGCCGATCGCGGCGCTCCCCGAGGGGGTCGAGGTCCCGGCCAACTACGTGCTCGGCCGGCAGGTGATCCGCCTTGGCGGCGCGATCCTGCTCGCGATCGGGGCGCTCGCGGTCCTCTTCGCGGTCGCCGGCGGCCTCTATTGGATCGCCGCCGGCATCATCGTCCTCACCTTGGCCGCCGTCGGCAACGCCTGGGTCCTACTCGTCGAGATCCTCCGCTGAGCACGCCGGGCCTCCCGAGTGCACCGCCTGAGAGAATGACCTGATGCGCCGCTCCGACCAACGCCGTGACGCCGTCTTCGCCAGTTATCAGCGCGACGTGACCGGCCGCCCGCTCGAGGAGCTGGTGGCCGACGCGAAACCGCTGACGCGTGAGCTCGCCGAAGGCGTCGAGGAGGCGCGCGAAGAACTCGACGACACGCTCGCCGAGCACCTGCGCAGCGGCTGGACCATCGACCGGATCGCACCGCTGGAGCTGAACGTGATGCGGGTGGCGCTCTTCGAGATCGAGGAGGGGGAGACCCCGTACGAGGTGGCGATCGACGAGGCCGTCGAGATCGCCAAGGAGTATTGCGGCGCCGACGCTCCCAAGTTCATCAACGGGGTGCTTGGCGCGATCGTCCGCGAACGCGAGCCCGCCGGATGACCCGCCTGCGCGAGATCTCCGAGCGGCTGAAGGTGATCGCCGCGGAGCTGGAGGGCGGCGAGGATCTCGAGGAGGGGCGCGCCGCCGCGCTCGCCGCCGAAGCGGGCGAGCTGTCGCAGGAGGCGGTCGAGGAGACCAACCGCCGCGCGCGGGAGGCCGCTGCCGCCGATGCGGAGTAGCCGCGCCGCCGCGCTGCGCGGAATTTCCACCGTATGGCGTGGAAAAGGGATGCAGCGCCGATGAGCACCCAGGCGGGTTACCCCGAGGAGCTGCGCGATCTGGTCGAGACGGCCCTCGGCGAGTTGCGCTTCTCGCCCGCGCCGCGCACCGCGGGTCTCGAGGAGGCGATGCGCTATTCGCTGCTGGCGGGCGGCAAGCGCGTCCGCCCGGTTCTGGCGCTCGCCACCGCCCGTGCGCTCGGCGCCCCGCCGACCGATTTCCTCCCGGTCGCCTCCGCGATCGAGCTGATCCACACGTATTCGCTGATCCACGACGACCTGCCGGCGATGGACGACGACGACCTGCGCCGCGGCAAGCCCACGTCCCACAAGCAGTTCGGCGAGGACGTGGCGATCCTCGCCGGCGATGGGCTCTTCGCCGAGGCGGTGCGGATCTTCTGCGAACAGCCCGGCGACCCGGCCCGGGTGCTGGCCGCGCTGCGCGAGCTGGCCGCCGCCACCGGGGTCGATGGCATGGTGGGTGGCCAATACATCGACGTACTCGGGGAGGACCACGACGCCCCGGGACTGCGTGGGCTCCACGCCCTGAAGACCGGCCGGCTGATCTCGGCCAGCGTCTGCGTGGTCCCGATCCTCGTCGGAACCGACGAAAGTGAGACAATCATCTACCGCCGTTTCGCCGACGAGCTGGGAGTGCTGTTCCAGATCGTCGACGACATCCTCGACGTGACCGAGAGCGACGAGCGGCTCGGCAAGCCACATGGAAGCGACGAGAGACATGGCAAAACCACCTACGTCAGCCTTTACGGCCTGGAGCGGGCCCGGAAGCTCGCCGGCGAGTCCCACGTCAAAGCGACCGAAGCCCTTGCCGAGGCGGGCGGCGATACCGATGACCTGCGGCGGGTAGCCGACTACATCTTCACCAGACACGAATGAGCGACGAACCGAAACATCTCGACACCATCGAAGGCCCCGCGGACCTCCACGGCCTGAGTGACGACGAACTGCAGCAGGTCGCGCAGGAGATGCGCACCTACATCATCGACACGATCGGCCAGATCGGCGGCCACTTCGGCGCCAACCTCGGCACCTGCGAGCTGACCGTCGCCCTCCACAGCGTCATGGAGAGCCCGCGCGACAAGGTCCTCTGGGACGTCGGGCACCAGTCCTACCCGCACAAGATCCTCACCGGGCGCCGCGACGAGCTGTCGACGATCCGCCAGTACGAAGGCCTCGCACCGTTCTGTTCGATCGAGGAGTCCGAGCACGACATCATGGGCGCCGGCCACGCCTCCACCTCGATCGGCTACGCCGTCGGGCTGAAGGAGGCGATGCGCAAGGGCATCGGCGTCGACGGAAGGGTCGCGGCGGTCATCGGCGACGGCGCGCTGACGGGCGGCGTCGCCTACGAGGCGCTCCACGCCGCCGGCGGCCTGCAGACGCCGATCGTGATCGTCCTGAACGACAACGGCATGTCGATCTCGCCGAACGTCGGCGCCCTTTCCCGCTACTTCAACCGCATCCGGATGAATCCGCGGCTCTACCACGCCCGCGAGGACATCGAGGAGCGGCTGACCAAGCTGCCACTCGGCGTCGGCCGCCAGATCGAGCGCCTCGGCCCGGAGATCAAGGCGGCGATCAAGGCCTACTGGGCGCCGGGGCTCTTCTTCGAGGAGCTCGACCTTGCCTACATGGGCGTGATCGACGGTCACGACGTCGGCGCGCTGCGCCGGGCCCTGACCGAGGCCTTCGAGGCCGAACGGCCGGTCGTCGTCCACGTCAACACGGTGAAGGGCAAGGGCTTCGAGCCCGCTGAAGCGAACGGCCTTGCCTCGATGGAGGAGTGGCACGCGGCGAAGCCGAACTCGATCGTCAACGGCCTCCCGACAGCCGAGGAGAAGCCGGCGAGCAAGCCGGTCCCGGTGCAGGAAACCAACTCCCCGGAGGGCATCGAGCGCCTGGAGAAGCCGCCCGCCCCGGGCTCGCCGCCGCAGTACACGAAGGTCTTCGCGGACGCGCTGGTCGCCGAGGCCGAGCGTGACGCCCGCGTGATCGGGATCACCGCCGCGATGGCGGGTGGGACCGGCCTGCAGAAGCTCGCCGACGAGCGCCCCGAGCAGTACTACGACGTCGGAATCGCCGAGCAGAACGCGATCCTGCTCGCCTCCGGCCTCGCCCTGCAGGGCGCCAAACCGGTCGCCGCGATCTACTCGACCTTCCTCCAGCGGGCCTTCGACCAGATCGTCCACGACGTCTGCCTGCAGAACCTCGACGTGACCTTCGCGATGGACCGGGCGGGCCTGGTCGGCGACGACGGGCCGACCCACCACGGCGCCTTCGACATCTCCTACTTCCGCCCGATCCCGAACGTGGTGCTGATGGCGCCGCGCGACGAGGCGATGCTGGTCCACATGCTGCACACGGCGATCGCCCACGAGGGCCCGGCGGCGCTGCGGTACCCGCGCGGCGCGGCCGAGGGCATGGCGTTGCCCGATGAGCCGCAGCTCCTGCCGATCGGCAAGGGCGAGGTGCTGGCCGAGGGCCGCGGTGTCGCGCTCCTGGGATACGGCTACGGCGTCCACGTGGCGCTCGAGGCGGCGGCGATCCTCGCCGACCACGGCGTCCAGGCCACCGTCGCCGACGCCCGCTTCGCCAAGCCGCTGGACGGCGAGCTTGCCGAGGGCCTGGCGCGGGATCACGACCTGGTGGTGACGATCGAGGAGAACGTGTTGCCCGGCGGCTTCGGCGCCGCGGTGCTGGAGCACCTCGAGGACGCATTCGCGGCCGGGCCGGGGGAGCGGGCGCGCGTGCTTCGCGTCGGCCTTCCGGACCGTTACGTCACCCACGGCAAGCCGGATCTGCTGCGGGCCGAGGTCGGGCTCACGGGGCAGTCGGTCGCCGACCGCGTGCTCGCCGCGATCCCTTCCGAGCAGCCCGTCGCACGCTAATCAGAATTAAGTATTGCGTCATTTGACGCAAACCAATACGTTTCTGGCTGTCTCTTCGGTGAAAGGAAGGAGCGCCTGCGCGACAAGCGTTCCTGGGGGATCACCACAGGGAGAAGAGATGCGTATCTATATATGTGTGGGTCCGTTTGGGGAAGCGGACTTCTCGCCACCCGGGAGCGCTTGAGCGGCTCCCGGGTGGCGAGGCGCATTCTGAGGCGGCGTGGGGGCTCCTCGCTGTGTCCTCGGTCGCTCGGCTCGGGTCACGCACTTAAGTGCGCTCCCCTCGCCTCGCTTCCCTGCGTCCTTGCGAGGCTGGCCCACGCCGCCTCAGAACCGCCCGGGTTCTTACTCCCGGTCCGGGTCGGGCGCCTCGGCGAGGATCGTGTAGATCTTGCGACGCGCCTCGTCGAGGAGTTCGGTGACCTGCTTGCGCTGGTCCTCGTCGCCCGCGGCGCCGACCTGTTTGACGGCGGCGATGAGCTTGCCGACCGAGTTGCGGAGCGCCAGGTGCCCGGTGGGCGCACCCTCGCGGACGGCGTCCCAGGGAGCAGCCTCGTCGGCCTTCTCCTCGCGCTCGGCGCGACCCGCGTCGGTGAGCGCGAAGCGGCGCTTGCCGTCGGAGTCCTCGCCCCGGATCTGCCCCTCGTCCTCGAGCAGCTGGAGCATCGGGTAGATCGAGCCGGCGCTCGGGGTCCAGGCCCCTTCGCTGCGCTCCTCGATCTCCTTGATCATCTCGTAGCCGTGCATCGGCCGGTCGGCGAGGAGGGCGAGGACGGCGGCGCGGACGTCACCGCGCCGAGCCCGCGGCCCGCTTCGACCACCGCGTCCGCCGAAGCCGCGACTGCGCGCGAACTCCTCACGGCCACGACGTCCGGGATGACGGGGATGTCTGTGTGAGTGCTTGCTGTACATAACTATGCCTTTCATAATTTCCTATCGGAAGCTAACGCGATATATCGTAACGCGTCGCGACAATATGTCAACCTCGCGGGTTTTCGAGGGGCTCGTGGAAGGCTCGGGGGTGCCGATCAGCCGCGGATTCCGGTCCGACCCAGTGCGCCTTCTTCCGTAGGCAGACCGACGCTCGCTGAGTTGACAGCGCCATAGGGGGCTCAACAGCGAGCGTCGAACCCCGACGCATCACCCGTCCCGCCGTCGGGTAGGTTGCTCGCATGAAGTTCCTCTTCGCACCCGTCGGCATCGCCGCGGGCCTCGTGGCCGGGATGCTCGGGAAAAAGGCATTCGAAAAGGCCTGGGCGGTGATCGACGACGAGGAGCCGCCGAAGCCGGACGTTCGCGGGGTCCCGACCGGGAAATTGTTGGCGGCGCTGGCGATCGAGGGGGCGATCTTCCGCGTCACCAAAGGGCTCGTCGACCATCAGGCCCGCGCCGCCTTCGCCGGTGCCACCGGCCGCTGGCCGGGTGAGGATCCGGCCCGCGAAGACGACTGACCGCTCTCTTCTTCAATTTCTTTCGTACCCGGTTTTAGCGTTCGAGACGGTGGGTAGGCATGAGATCTCCCCCTGCAGTTCCCTGAAGGCGTCCCTCCACTGCCCCGGAGGGGCGCCTTTTCCCTTTCTCGCGCCGCTGACTGGTAATAAGGGCCGATGACGACCTTCGCCGTGACCGCCGCCCTGCCCGGCCGGGCTCCCGAGATGCTCGCCGAGGCGGGGGAGGTCCGCGACGTCCCAGGCGCCGGCCGGCCAGAGCGTGAGGAGCTGCTGCGCCTTGTGGAGGGCGCCGACATCGCCCTGACCATGCTCTACGTCCGTGTCGACGAGGAGTTCCTCGACGCGGCCGGAGAGGGTCTGCGCGCCGTCTGCAACGTCGCCGTCGGCTTCGACAACGTCGATCTCGCCGCCTGCGCCCGCCGCGGGATCGTCGTCACCAACACGCCCGGCGTGCTCGACGACGCGACCGCCGACCTGGCGTTCGCCCTCATCCTCGCCGCCCGTCGGCGGCTCGGCGAGGCGGAGAGGTTGGTCCGGGCCGGCGAGCCGTGGGAGTGGGGGATGGGCTTCATGGTGGGCCACGACTTGCGTGGCGGTCGACTCGGGATCGTCGGCCTCGGCGGGATCGGCGCCCGCGTCGGTGCCCGCGGGCGCGGTTTCGGCCTGGAGGTCGCCTATTTCGGCCGGCGGGAGTCCCCGCACGAGGCCGAGCTGGAGGCGACCCGCCTGGACCTGGACGAGCTTCTCGCCACCAGCGACGTGATCAGCCTCCACACGCCGCTGACGCCGGAGACGCAGCACCTGATCGGCGCTCGGGAGCTCGCCCTGATGAAGCCGACGGCGACCCTCGTCAACACCGCCCGTGGAGCCGTCGTCGACGAAGAGGCGCTGGTGGAGGCGCTGCGCGAGGGCCGGATCGCCGGTGCCGGCCTCGACGTCTACGAGGACGAGCCGAGCGTCAATCCCGGATTGCTCGAGCTGGAGAACGTCGTCTTGCTGCCCCACATCGGCTCGGCGACGGTCGAGACCCGCGCCGCGATGGCCGAGCTGGCCGCCCGCAACGCGATCGCGATCGCCCGCGGCGAGGAGCCCCAGGCTCCGGTCCCGCTCCCCGACGCCTGACTCAGGCGGCTTCGCCCTCCTCGACCCACTTCACCAGCGCCCGCAGAACGCCCTCGCAACGACGGGAGATGCGCTCGTCCGCGAGGCCCGCGACGGCGACGCTGGCGATCTGGAGCTCCGTCAGCGTGTGCGGCTCCTCCGCCGCGCGGCGCTCCTGGCCGAGGCGCACGAGCCAGCGCCGCGCCGCCGCCTCGAAGCGCCGGTCCCGCGCCCGGGCCAGCAGGATCAGCAGCTCCAGCGCGCAGTGGAGGCTCACCGGGCTGCTCTGGGCCATCTCACGGGCCGCCCGCGAGGCGCCCTCCAGGTCGCGCCGCCCGATCGCGGCGTTGAAGCGTCCCAAGGCTTCGGAGTGAGTGGCCACGAACATATGTTCGCATCCCCTTCAAGTAGTTTCTCTCCGACCCCCAGCGACGAGAAGGAGAGACGGATGACGACGAAAGCAGACTTCACCGAGGAGGAGTGGAAGCAGGTCATCGAGGGCCCTACGAGCGCCGGGATGATCGTCACCACGGCTGAACGCGGCGGCACTTTCCGCGAGACCTTCGCGATGGCGGGCGCCTACACCGACGCGCGCAAGGAGCACGGCGCCTCCGAGCTGCTCGACGAGATCGTCACCCACCGTCCCAAGACCGACCGACCCAAGGCGCACTCCAAGGAGGAGCTGAAGGACGCCTACCTGGAGGAGATCCGCACCGCGGTCGGTCTGGTCGAGGCCAAGGCGACCCCGGACGAGCTCGGCGACTACCGCCTCTTTGTCGTCAACCTGGCGAAGAAGGTGGCCCAGGCGAAGAAGGAGAAGGGCTCCGACGACGGCGTCACCGAGGCCGAGGCGAGCGCGATCGCCGAGATCGAAGGTGCGCTCGGGGTCACCGCCTGAGCGATGGCCGGCCAGCCCGAAGTCCTCGGCAAGAAGGGCTACGAAAAGGAGCTGAAGCGCCTGCAGATCGAGCTGGTCCATCTGCAGGAATGGATCGTCCACGAGGGGCTGAAAGTGGTCGTCCTCTTCGAGGGCCGAGACACCGCGGGCAAGGGCGGGACGATCCGGCGGATCACCGACAGGACGAACCCGCGGGTGGTCCGCAACGTCGCCCTCGGCATGCCGAGCGACCGGGAGAAAACCCAGTGGTACTTCCAGCGCTACGTGGCCCAGCTGCCGGCGGCGGGAGAGATGGTCCTCTTCGACCGCTCCTGGTACAACCGCGCCGGGGTCGAGCGGGTGATGGGCTTCTGCACCGACGACGAGTACGAGGAGTTCATGCACTCCTGCCCGCGCTTCGAGCGGATCATCCAGCGCTCGGGAATCCACCTGATCAAGTACTGGCTCTCGGTATCCGACGACGAGCAGGAGCGCCGCTTCCAGGCCCGCCTCGACAACCCGGCGAAGCGGTGGAAGCTGTCGCCGATCGATCGCGAGGCCCGCGCCCGGTGGGTCGACTACGCGGAGGCCAAAGACGAGATGTTCGCCCGCACCGACACCGACGAGTCGCCCTGGTTCGTGGTCGAAGGCGACGACAAGAAGACCGCGCGGCTGAACCTGATCAGCCACCTGCTCGAACAGGTCCCGTACCGCCGGGTGGACCAGGAGCGGATCAAGCTGCCGCCGCGCCAGGAGCGGCCTTATGAGCGCCCGCCCCGGACTACCGAGAAAAGAGTTCCGGAGCGCTTTCGGGTCGATTAGGTCCCGCCGAGGCCTCGTGGGCCGCAGGTGCGACGACCGGGTGCGGGTCGCGGCGGGGGCTCGGCAGGGGCCGGGCGGCGCCGCCATGGGGGCCGCGACCCCGCGGCCGGAGACGGTCGCCGGGCTCGGGTAGCCGCGGCGGCAGCTTCGCGCGCACCTTGTCGGTTTCGGCGCCCTCCATCGGTTCCTTCATCAGCCAGTAGACGAAGACGATCAGCCCGACGATCGGGATCTTCAGCGCCAAGATGACGAGGATGGCCTCTACGACTCCCACGAGTTCAGTGTTGCAAGTCGTTCAGGCAGTTGCCACATCGGCCCGCCGGTCGAGCGCCGCGACCAGGCGCAGGGCCGCCGTCAGCAGCCCGATGGATACCGCCGAGCCGATCAGCCAGGCGCCGACCATTCCCCCGGTCGGACTGGCGATTTCGAAGAATTCGCGGGCGACCGGGATCGCGCAGGCGCCGAGGAAGAGCGCTGCCATGGTCGCGCAGAGCGCCCCGACGACGAGCCGCCGCGTCCCCGGCTGGTCCTCGAGGGCGAAGACGATCGCCAGGCCGGACACGACCACCGTCGCCGCGGTGGCGCTGCGGGCCTGGGTCAGGTCGACGTCGAAGGCGTGGCGGGCGAGCAGATAGGTGACGAGGATCCCGAGCCCGGTCGCGAGCCCGGCGGGGATCGAGAATCGCGCGATCGCCCGCAGGAAGCCCTCCGGTCGCCACGGGCCGCTCGACGGGGCGAGCGCCAGGAGGAAGGCCGGGATGCCGATCGTGAACGTGGAAGTGAGCGTGAACTGGCGCGGCAGCATCGGGAAGACGCCGCTCGGGATCGCGATCACGAGGACGAGAAACGCCGTGAAGACCGCCTTCGAGATGAAGAGGCGCGCGACCCGCTGGATGTTGCGCAGGATCTGGCGGCCTTCGCCGACCATCGGCGGCACCTCGCCGAACTCACCGGACACCAGCACCAGATCCGACACCGAGCGCGCCATCTGGGTGCCGCTGCCCTGGGCGATCGCCAGGCGCGCCTGCTTCAGCGCCGGCACGTCGTTCACCCCGTCGCCGAGCATGCCGACGTACTCGCCGCCCTCGCTCAGCACGCGGACGACGCGCTCCTTGCCCTCCGGGGAGATCCGCCCGATCGCGGGCGCCGCCTTCACCGCTGCGAGCAGCTCGGCGTCGTCCTCAGGCAGGTGGCGCCCGTCGAGGGCCGGGCCGCTCGCCTCGATCCCGAGGTCACGGGCGATCGCCCCGACCGTCGCCGGGTTGTCGCCGGAGAGGATCTTCAGGGCGACGTCCTCGCGGGCGAAGAAGGCGATCGTCTCGGCCGCCGAGGCGCGCAACTCCTCGGCGAGGACGACGATCCCGAGTGGCCTCAGAGGGGCGGCCAGCTCGACATCGGGACCGGGCTCGGGGAGCGGGGAGTCGTAGGCGGCGAGGGCGAGGACCCGGCGCCCGGAGGCGGCCTCCTTCGTAGCCCGATCCGCCAGTCCGTTCTCATCCAGTAGCGCCTCCGGGGCACCCAGAACCAGACGTCTCCCGTCGATCTCCAGGGCGCTCCAACGTCGACGCGACGAAAACGGGATCACCGCCGACGGCTTCCGTGCCTCGCCGTCACCCAGGCCGGCGGCATGGATCGCCTCCAGGGTCGAGTTCCGCGTCGGCGCGCTCGCCGCGTAGGTGCCGAAGGCGCCGGCCAGGTCCGCCTCCTCGACCCCCTCGGCGGGGATCGTCTCGACCACCCGCAGCGAGGCCTCGGTCAGCGTCCCGGTCTTGTCGGTGCACATCACCGACACCGAGGCCAGCGACTCGATCGCGTTCAGTTGTTGCGCCAGGATCCCCTTGCGCGCCATCTTCGCCGCGGTCACCGCCGCAGTGAGGGACACGAGCAGGATCAGCCCCTCGGGGACGATGTTCACGATCCCCGCGGTGAGCGTCTCGACCGCTTCGGACTGGCTCACGTTGCGTACCGCCAGGGAGATCCCGAGGCCGATCCCGAGCGGGGCCATCGTCCCGACCATGATGATCAGCAGGCGGTCCATCGACCGCTCCAACGGCGAGCGCGGGTGGCGGAAGCGTTTGGCGGTCTCGGTCAGCCGCGCGGCATGGCTCTCGGCGCCGACCGCGGTCGCCTCGAGATCCCCCTCGCCTTCGAGGGCGAAGGTGCCGGAGAAGACCTCCTCGCCGACCCTGCGCACGACCGGCTCGGACTCGCCGGTGAGGTCGGACTCGTCCAGCGCCAGGCCCTCGGAGCGCAGCAGCTTCCCGTCGGCGGGCAGCTGGTCGCCGCTGCCGATCCGCACCAGGTCGCCGACCACGACCTCGCCGACCGGCACCTGGCGCGGCTCGCCGTCGCGCACCACGGTAGCTTTGGCGACGACCAGCGCCGCGAGCCGGTCGAGCGCCCGCTTCGCCCGCACCTCCTGGAAGGTCCCGATCGCGACGTTGGCGACGAGGATCCCGAGGAAGAGCGCGTCCTTGGGGTTGCCGAAGACGATCGTCGCGATCCCGAAGCCGGCAAGGATCAGGTTGAAGACCGTGAACGTGTTGGCGATCGCGATCGACAGGTACGAGCGGCTGGTGCGCTGCTCGTGCGGCGGCCCGGCGTCTTTCAGGCGGCGCTCGGCCTCGGCCTCGGTGAGCCCGGGAGGGGAGGTCGCGGTCGCCATTCGCCGCGAACCCTATGCGCAGGCGAAGCGGCGCCGCCCCGATCGCCGAAGCGCCCCGGCGCCCTCACCGGTTGGGGTGGGGCGCCGGGCTTTTCGTGGGTGGCTTCGGAGGAGGGCGCCTTGAAGGGACGCCCGCCGTCTTATCCGGCCGAGGTGGCGGGGCGTTCGGCGAGCTTCACGCTCACCGTCGCGGTCTGTCCGCCGCGGATCACGGTCACTTCGACCGTTTCCCCGGCATGAGCGTCGGAGATCGTCTTCACCAAGTCTTCGGTGGATCCGATCTTTTCTTCGCCGATGGCGGTGATGATGTCGCCGCCGAGGCCGAATTCCTGGCCTTCGACTTCCGCCGCAGTGGTCGCTCCCTGGATGCCGGCGGCCGCTGCCGGGCCACCTTCCTCGACCTGCTGCACGAGGACGCCTTCTTCGACCGGCAGGTTGAATGCCTGGGCGAGTTCGGGGGTGACGGTCGCCCCGGTGATCCCGAGGTAGCCGTGTTCGTCGGCGGTCCCGGACTTGAGCCTGGCGATCTCTTCCTTCGCCGTGTTGATCGGGATCGCGAAGCCGATGCCGACGTTGCCGTCGGAGCCTTCGCCGCCGGTGTAGATCTGCGAGTTGATGCCGATGACTTCGCCGGAGGCGTTGATCAGCGGGCCGCCGGAGTTACCGGGGTTGATCGCCGCGTCGGTCTGGATGACGTTGTCGATCTTCACCCCGTCGGGGGCCGTGATTTCACGCTGCAGGGCGGAGACGATGCCGCTGGTGACGGTCCGCTGCAGGTCGAACGGGTTGCCGATCGCGACCACCGGGTCGCCGACTTCCATCTTCGAGGAGTCGCCGAGCTTCAACGGGTGGAGTTGCGAGGCGGGCGCTTCGACCTTCAGCAGCGCCAGGTCGGAGTTCGGTTCGGTGCCGACCACTTCGGCCGGGTACATCTGGCCTTCCGATTCGAAGGAGACCTTGATTTCTTCGCCGCCTTCGACGACGTGGTTGTTGGTGAGGACGTGGCCTTCGTCGTCGAGCACGACGCCGGAGCCGGAGGCGACCCCTTCGGCCATCTTGGATTCGATGAAGGCGACGCCGTTGGCGTCGGCCTTGTAGATCTGGTTGACGGTGTTGCCGCCTTCATTGGAGGTGACGTCCGCGACAGGAGTCGAGCCCCCGGCGACGACTTCGCGGGTGGTGGTGGTCCTGCCGCCGCTCGACACCAGCCCGGTCGCGAAGGCGAGGGTGGCGAAGATGGCGACGACTGCCCCGCCCAGGAGGGCAGAGCCGAACGGGTGACTTCTCTTTTGCTTGGGCATGGGGGACAGATTCGCGCCGGCTGCTCGCCGCGCCCTAAACCCCCGTGAACGACTTTCTAAAGAGTTGGGAATGATTTTCTAAAGGCGCAAATCCGCCGGTGCTTCCGCATCGGCGTCACGCCGCCAATTCCAGTCGTGCCTTGACCGAGGTCCCTTCGGTCCCTAATCTTTCGGCGCCTTATGTCTTCTGCCGCCGAGCGCATCGAGCCCTACGTCTGGAAGATCGCCGGCGTCGTGATCCTCGGCATGACGATGTCGATCCTCGATACGACGATCGTCAACGTCGCCCTCGACACGCTGGGCAAGGAGCTGAGCGCGACGATCGCCCAGATCCAGTGGGTGGCGACCGGCTACCTCCTGGCCCTCGCCGCGGTCATCCCGCTGACCGGCTGGGCGGCGCGGCGCTTCGGCGCCAAGCGCGTGTACCTCGCCTCGATCGGCCTCTTCACGATCGGCTCGGCCCTCTGCGGCGTCGCCGAATCGAGCACCTCGCTGATCCTCTTCCGCGTCCTCCAGGGCATCGGCGGCGGGATGATCATGCCGGTCGCCCAGATGATCATGGCCGAGGTCGCGGGGCCCAAACGCATGGGCCGGGTGATGGGCATCGTGGTGATGCCGGCGATGCTGGCGCCGATCCTCGGCCCGGTGGTCGGCGGCCTGATCCTGCAGAACCTGCACTGGTCCTGGATCTTCTTCGTCAACGTCCCGATCGGTGTGTTCGCCGCCTTCCTCGGTTGGCGGATGCTCCCCGACTCCAACCTCGGCGACGCGGGGAAGCTCGACTGGCTCGGCCTCGCGTTGCTCGCTACCAGCATGCCGCTGATCGTCTACGGCCTCTCCGAGATCGCGACGAAGGAAAGCTTCACCGCGCCGACCGTGGTCTGGCCGATCGTCGGCGGCATCGTGCTGACCGTCGCGTTCGGTTGGCACGCGCTGCGGGCCGAGCGTCCACTGCTCGACGTGCGGCTCTACAAGAACCGGATCTTCGCGGCCGCCTCGCTGACCACCTTCGGCCTCGGGGCGGCGCTCTTCGGGGCGATGATCCTGGTGCCGCTCTACTACCAGCAGGTCCGCCACGAGAGCGTCGTCATGACCGGCCTCCTGGTCGGGCCCCAGGGGCTCGGCATGCTGCTCGTCTCGCCGCGGATCGCGAAGATGACCGACCGCTTCGGCGGCGGCCGGGTCGCCTTCGCCGGCATCTCGGTCCTGATCCTCAGCTCGCTGCCGCTCGCCTTCATCGGCGCCGACACCTCGATCGTCCTGATCTCGGTGTTGCTACTGATCCGCGGCGTCGGCATCGGCCTGTCCTTCATCCCGACCACCACCGTGGCCTTCGCCGCACTGCGGACCGACCAGCTCTCCGACGCGACGCCGCAGATGAACGTGTTGCAGCGGGTCGGCGGCGCGATCGGCACCGCGGTCCTGGCCGTCGTCCTTCAACGGGCGAGCGCCGGGGCGCAGGGGGGCGCGGAGCTGGCGGCCGCCTTCGGCACCGCCTTCTGGTGGGCGGTCGGCATCTGCGTCGCCTCCCTGATCCCGGTCCTCTTCCTGCTGCGCGCCGAGAGGCCGAGAGGCCAGGAGCTGACCCCCGCGGTCGAGGAGGCGGAGGAGTTCGTGGAGCCGATCGGTGCCTGAGGCGACCGACAAGGCGGAGGTGGCGGTCAGCCCGGAACGCGAAGCGGCCGTCACCGAGCTGGGCGGGGCCTTCCGCCGCGCCTTCCGGAGCCTGCGCTCCCTGCGTGGGCGCGACACCCATCGCGGTGACGAAGTCGGCCACGCCCAGTTCGAGCTGCTGATCGAGCTCTACGTCAAAGGCGCGATGCAGGCGGGTGAGCTGGCCGAGGCGGTCGAGGCGAGCGCCGCCACCGTCTCCGGCATGCTCGACGGCCTCTCCGAGGCGGAGTTGGTCGAGCGCACCCGCTCGGAGGCCGACCGCCGCATCGTCGTCGTCAAGCTGACCCGCCGCGGCCGCCGCAAGGTCGAAGCACGCAAGGCGGAATGGCAGCGTCGCTGGCAGGAGGCCCTCGAGGGCCTGGACGACGAAGAACTCCTGATCGCCGCCCGTGTGCTGGAGCGCATTCACGGCATCTTCTGCGAGCAGCAAAAAGACGCCTGAGGCGGTGCCCGAGACAAGGCACGCAAGGGTCTGCGGCGAGCACGGCCGTCCCGTCCACGGCCCGGGCAGGCTGTG
>JAFDWG010000002.1 GCA_018268605.1 Actinomycetota bacterium
TCCGTCCGGTCCACCTGGGGCCACTGGCGCGGGCCGACCGCGGTCAGCACCGAGTTTTGTCCCAGGATCGGGCGTAGCGGCGATTCGCCGGTCAGCGACGGCGCCTGCTCGGGCTTCGCGGTGAAGAGCGATCTGACGTGGTCTGGGTGGCTGGTGATGACGGGGCCGCCGGGGACGACGCCGCGCATCCGGAAGACTCCGCCGAGCTCCCGTCGCGCCTTGAACACAAACTCGATCTGACGTACCGAGAAGCGGGCGGTCTGCGCCAACTTCGGCAGGTCGATGTTGGGAGCGGGCGCCAGGGTCGCCAGCTCGCCCTCGTCGATCGGACCGGCGGGCGAGGGTGGCGCGGCGCCGACGAGCTCCGGGAAGAGCGGGCCCTCGACCTCGGTCGCTCCCTGCGCCCCGCGGCGGTCCCCGAGCAGATCAGGTGAAGTCGCCATGGCCGGAAGGCTACAGGGATCGGTGTCACGCTCAACCGGAGTCATCTCACACACGCGCACGCGCGAGGGTGGGGGCGATCCCCCGATCGGGGCGAAGGTCACCGTCCGTTCACGCTCCCGGCGTCCCGCTCACTAATCTGGGGCGAAATGTCTTCCTATCCCCTCGCCAAGCCCAGCGCCCACCTCGACCGGCGCACCAAGATCATCGCCACCGTCGGCCCCGCCTCCTGGGACCTCGGCGTGCTCGAGCAGCTGATCGCGGCCGGCGCCGACGTCTTCCGCCTGAACTTCTCCCACGCCGGCCCCGACAAACAGGCGCAGACGATCGAGACGATCCGCAAGGCCGCCGACACGCTCGGCCGCGAGGTGGCGATCCTCGGCGACCTGCCCGGCCCGAAGCTCCGCATCGGCTCGATCCGCGACGACTACGCCGAGCTCGAGACCGGCACGCACGTGACGCTGACCACGCGTGAGCTCGAGGGGGACCGCGAGACGATCCCGGTCTCCTGGTCGGGCGTCACCCGCCTGCAGGAGAACGAGATCGTCTACCTCGCCGACGGTGCGATCCGCCTGCGGGTCTCCGACCAGCTGACCGACGGGGTGGACGCCGAGGTCGAGGTCGGCGGCACGCTCAGCTCACATAAGGGGATGAACATCCCCGGCGGCGCCACCGAACTCCCGGCCGCGACCGAGCGCGACCTCACCTGGGTCGACTTCGCGGTCAAGGAGGGGATCGACCTGCTCGCCGTCTCCTTCGTCTCCACCGCCGCCGACCTGGTGCCGGTCGATGAGCGCCTGCGCGGCCTCGGCTCCGACATCCCGCTGATCGCGAAGATCGAGCGCCGGCAGGCGGCTCAGAACGTCGAGGAGATCGTCGCAGCGGTGACCGGCGGGATCATGGTCGCCCGCGGAGACCTCGGCATCGAAGTGCCGCTGGCCGAGGTGCCGATCCTGCAGAAGCGCCTGATCCGCACCGCCGGGCGGATGTCGAAGCCGGTCGTCACCGCGACCCAGATGCTGGCCTCTATGGTGACCGCGCGCCGCCCGACCCGGGCCGAGGTGACCGACGTCGCCAACGCGATCTACGACGGCACCGACGCGGTGATGCTCTCCGAGGAGACGGCAGTCGGCGACAACCCGATCGAGGCCGTCCGGGTGATGGACCGCATCGCCCGCACCACCGAGCCCGACCTCCGCTACGGCGAGTGGCTTTTCTCCCGCACCGACCAGGCGAGCACCGATGTCGCCGACTCGGTCGCCCAGAGCGCGGTCGGCGCGGTCTACCGCCTCGGGCTGAAAGCGCTGGTGGTGCCGACGACGAGCGGCCGCACCGCCCGGATCGTCTCCGCCCACCGGCCCAACGTGCCGGTGCTGGCGCTCTCGCCGCGCCTCGAGACGGTGCGCCGGCTCAGCCTCCTCTTCGGCGTGACCGCGGTGCAGAGCCCGCCGAACGAAGACATCCGCGAGCTGCTCGAGGACTGCGGCACGATCGCCGCCAAACACGGCGTCGCCCACTCCGGCGAGCTGATCGGCATCCTCGCCGGGCTCCCCGAGATGGAACTGGGGACGAACCTGTTCGAGGTCCACCGGGTCCCTTAGCGGAGCGCGCGTCGCACCCGCGCGACGCTCCACTCCGGGTGGCGCCAGAAGAGCGCGGCGGCGTGGGCGGCGACGCGGGGTGCGGCGAAGGAGGTTCCGCCGGGCCCGGGGGCCCAGGCGTCGACGACGCCGGCACCGACGTTGGTGCTCCCGGACGGGTGCCCGCCGGGGCCGAGCTCCCCGACGCAGACGACGTTTCGCAGCGGCGCGCTGCACGGGTCGCGTTCGAGCCCCGGCTCGGCCAGGTCGAGCCCTTCGTTCCCGGCGGCGACGACGAAGATCGTCCCCGGCGCCGCCGCGAGCGCCCGCCGCACCCGGCCCGAGCGTCCCGGGATCGTCTGGCTGATGTTGACCACCCGGATCCGAGACGCGGCGGTGCGCCGTATCGCGTCCGCCATCAGTCGTGGCTGGCCGAAGCCCGCCCGATTGACGTCGGGGAAGGAGACGAGCCGCAGCGGGACCCGCCGCGCGCCGGCCGCCTCCCGCAGGATCCTCGCCACCTCGCTCCCGTGGCCGGTCGGGTCGCCCGCGCCGACTCCCGAGTCGATCACGCCGACCCGGACCGGGGCCGCGGCGGCCGGCGCCGCCAGCGCCAATGCCACCGCGATCCCGGCCAGGACGGCGCGCATCTCAGCCCGAGTAGCCGGCCGGGCTCGACCCTTCGTGGATCGAGAGTTCGAACACCTTGGTGCTGGTCGTGATGGCACCCCAGAGATATTCTTCTTCGACTTCGGGGAGTTCCTGTCGGTCCCAGTGCAGGCCTTGGTCCTGGACGACCTTGCCGCCGACAGGGGGCGATCGCCAGCCGCCGACCAGCCCCTTCAACACTTCGGTGCTGTCGTGGGCCCACTCGCCGGGGTTCACTTCTTCTTCGCCCACGCCCTGGACGTCCAGCGCTTCGGCGGCCGTGGGCAGGTTGGTGTGGACGCACCCGTGGCGACAGGTTTCCGAGGTCAGCACGTAGGCCTCCGAGCTCGCCATCTGCCCTTCTTCGGCGGCGGCGATCATCATGAACGTGCTCGCCTGCGCGTCGCAGTGCTCGGCCACGTCGATCGCCAGGAAGACCGGCGTCAGCTCGACATCCAGCGCGGTCGTGATCGCGTCGAGGCCGAGGCCGGTCCAGTCGAAGTAGCGCCCGGCGCTTTCGTCGGTGCCGCCCAGGTATTCGGCCGAATCGAAGATGCTGCCGTCGGCTTCGATTTCGGCTTCGATCGTGCCTTCGGGTCCCAGCACCGCGCCAGGCGGTGAGGTGAACCACTGCAGGTTCGAGCCTTCTTCGCCGTTCGTGTACATGCAGAGGATCGGTTCGGAGGCGGTCTTCAACGGTATCTGCGTGGCGTTGTGCATCACCACGATTACGTTTTCGCCCTGCGGTCGCGCCCGGTGGCTGGAGGCCATGGTCAGGGACGCGTCCTTCTCGTGGAGGGGCGGTTCGCCGCGGCGGAGCTTGATCCGGTGGCGGACGTCGACGCGCACCAGCTTGCCGCGTTCCTTGGCGCCGCGCGCGAAGAGCCACTTCGAGGTCTTCGGGTCGAGCCGGAAGCGGTCGACGAGCACGCCGCTCCCCGCCAGGTGGTGTTCGTGGACGCGCGTGGCGGTGACCCCGAAGGCGCGGCGATGCTTGATCCGGCTGGCGATGTGGAGCGTCACTTCGGCCGATTCGAGACCCGACGACTTCCCCGACAGCGCTTGCGTGTAGGCGACCGGGACCGTGATCACGGCGCGGCCATGCTTCTTCACGAGCTTGATCTGGCCGATCGAGGGGAGGTGGCCGCGGTGGAAGCGGTGCGTTTCCCTCGCCGCGGCGGGGCCCGCCGCGGCGAGGGCGACGAGCAGGACGATGACGCCGACAGCGCCGACCCAGGCGCGCCGCCGGCGGAAGAGCGGGAGGGTTTCCATGGCATCCATTTCGGCAAAGGATCGGAATTCTTTAGCGATAACGCCGCGCGGCCGCGGGATACATTGGCGCGATGAGCGACCGCCAACCTGTCGTCCGGGTCGAGGCCGACCCCGGCGGCCTCACGACCCTCACCCTCGACAGCCCGCCCCTGAACCTCTTCGACCGGGCGATGATGGACGACCTCGGTGCCGGCGTCCTCGGCCTGGCCAACGAGCCGCCGCGCGCCGTCCTCATCAGGGCGGCCGGGCGCGCCGTCTCCGGTGGAGTCGACGTCAACGTCTTCGCGGGCCTGACGCCGGAGCAGGCCTCGGAGCTCTGGACCGGCCTCCTGCAGATGATCGAGGGCATCGAAGATCTGCCCTGTCCGGTCGTCTTCGCCGCCCACGCGCTGACGCTCACCGCCGCCTTCGAGGTGGCGCTCGCCTGCGATCTCATCGTCGCCTCGCCGAAGGCGAAGTTCGGCCTGGTCGAGAAAGTGGTCGGCCTGACGCCGTCGATCGGCGGGACGCAGCGGCTCGCCGAGCGGGCGGGATCCGGGCGGGCGCGCCAGTTCGTGATGAGCGGCGGCATCTTCGGCGCCGAGGAGATGGAGCGCTGGGGCGTCGTCAACGAGATCTATCCGGAGGACGAGTTCGACGGGCGCTCGCGGGCGCTCGCCGAGGAGCTTGCCACCGGCCCGACCAAGGCGCACGCGATGACGAAGCGCATCCTGCGCCGGTTCCGCGAGGGCGGGCTGCCGGCCGCGGACGACGTGGTGCGGACCGAGGCGGCGGACCTCTTCGCCACCGAGGACCTGCAGAGCGCGGTGCGTACGTTCCTCGAGCACGGTGGCCCGGGCCACGCCGAGTTCCGCGGGCGCTGAACGCGATTGATCATCTAGGGTCCGGAGATGGACATCGACTTCGACGCGATCGCCAAGGGGATGGCGGTCGCGGTGCCCTACATCTCCCACATGGGGATCGAAGTGACGGAGATGTCGGAAGGGGCGGCCACCGCGGTCCTGCCGGATCGTCTCGACCTCCACAACCACGTCGGCAGCCAGCACGCCGGGGCGCTCTTCGGGGTCGCCGAGACGGCGAGCGGGGCCGCCTTCGTCGGCGCCTTCGCGGTGCGGATGGGCGACTTGACGCCGCTGGCGCGCAATGCCGAGATCTCCTACGTCAAGGTCGCGCGCGGCGTGGTCGAGGCGAAGGCGAAGCTCGGCGTGCCGGCCGAGGAGGCTCTCGCGGCGCTCGACAAGGAGGGGCGCATCGACTTCTCGGTCGAGGTCGAGATGACCGACGCCGAGGGCGACGTCGTCGCCACCGCGACGGTCGACTGGAACGTCCGACTCAAAGACTCAGAGTCCGCGGACTCCTGAGCGCCCCGAGTAGCGATGGCCGCGATCCGGATGTCGGAGGTGACCGTGTGGCGCTGGGTCGCCGCCGAGGAACGCCGTGCTGTCTTGCTCCGTGACGTCGATTGGACGGTCGAGTCCGGGGAGCATTGGGTGGTCCTGGGGCCGAACGGCGCGGGGAAGACGACGCTGGTCAATCTGGCGGCGGCGGTCTCGCATCCCTCGGAGGGGGCGGTCGAGGTGCTGGGGGAGAGGTTGGGCGCGGTCGACATGAGGAAGCTGCGCGAATCGATCGGCAGCCTGGAGTCGGGCATCGCTCGCAAGATCCGCGGGCGCTATACCGGTCATGAGGTCGTGCTCACCGGGGCCACGGGAAGCATCGCCCTGCTGCACGACCGGATCGGCGCCGAGGACCGCGCCCGCGCGGATCGCCTGATGGACGAGATCGGCGTCGAGGCGTTGCGCGAGCGCAAGTTCGAAGACTGCTCGCAGGGTGAGCGCCAGCGCCTGCTTCTCGCGCGGAGCTTGATGGACGAGCCCGATCTGCTGCTCCTCGACGAGCCGACGACCGGTCTCGACCTCCCAAGCCGCGAGCGCCTCATCGCGTCCCTGGACGCCATGGCAGAAGCCAACGCCGACCTGCCCACCGTGACCGTCACCCATCACCTGGAGGAGATCCCGGCCTCCACCACGCACGCCCTCCTTATCCGCGACGGAGCCATCGTCGCCGCGGGCGAGATCGCCCCCACCCTCACCTCGGAGGCCGTCTCAACCACCTTCGACATCGAGGTCCAAGTCGCCCACAACTCAGGCCGCTGGGCCGCGATGGTCGTCCGCAGCTAAAATCCCCCGCCCTGCGCCCGTAGCTCAGCCGGATAGAGCGTCGGTCTACGAAACCGCGTTTGCGCTGTCGCGTCTCGCGCGAGAGCGTCTACTTTGGCTTGCCAGAGCCAAATCGGACCTCCACGCCGAAGAATAGGCTGTGCGGTTTGCTGCCTTGGGACGGCGCCGCGGATCGCGATGCCAAACCGCTTCAACAAGCCAGGCCAGAGCGTCTGAATTCCCGATTTCGGTGTGTCTCGTTTCCTCGGGCATCTCGATGAGGGACAGTCGACGCGGCCGAGCACCCTGGGCGGCGCGGCCGAACTGGATCGACCCGCCGGCGCTGGCCCGTCACGCCGGAGGTCGCCGGTTCGAGTCCGTCGCTCCTGTCACGGCAACATCCGAATCGTCGCCACTGCGGTGGGTCCGGACGGGCGGCGGCCTGGATACCTTGGCCACAGATTTGGGCCACGACGGTAGACCTTCCGGCGCAGCGCCGTCGCAGTCGAGCCGTATTCCGCCCCTTGCGCATCCGCTAGCGCCTGGCAGGTCGCGGACCGGAGGACTTGACCCGGCCGCGCTAGGGTGACGCCGCTGGCCCACGAAGGAGGAACGAGCACATAAGGTCGCCTATCGGAAATCCCGCAAAGCCATTGATCGAGCGGGCGACCTCCAAAGGGCGAGCCTCGGGTCGCTGAGAGGACAGCTTCGATCAGCAATCGTCACTCGAGCGCGTGCTCTCGCGTCACCGTCCACTGATCGTGGGCGGATGGTGGTCGGCGTAGGAACCTCCGTCCGTCGCTGTCGCGACGAGGCCCGCCGGTGGCTCGAATCGTGCACCGTGATGTCCGGCGAGCTCCTGGCAACGAGCCGCGAAACCGGTGGGGCCTCCGTCGAACCCGTCCACGTACTGGAGCACGCCGCCCGTCCAGCGGGGGAATCCGATGCCCAGCACGGAGCCGACGTTGGCGTCGGCCACCGACTCGATGACACCCTCTTCTACGCACTTCACGGCCTCGAGGGCCTCGATCACAAGCATCCGGTCGATCAGTTCGCGCAGGTCCCAGGTGCCCGTCGTCTCCTGGTCGAAGATCTCCGCCAGGCCTGACCAGAGCCGCGTCCGCCTGCCCTCCTCGTAGTTGTAGAAGCCCGCTCCGGCGAGGCGCCCGGCGCGCCCGAGGGCGAGCATCCGGTCGACCACGGCGTCTGCGGGATGCGGATCCCAGGATTTCCCTTCGGCCTCGCGGGCGGCCCGGGTCTCATCCCGGATCTTCTGGATGAGTGACAGGTTCAGCTCGTCGATCAGCTGCAGCACCGGCGCCGGATATCCGGCCTGGGCAGAGGCCTGCTCGATCGACGGGGCGGGGATACCTTCGCCGATCATCGCAATGCTCTCGTCGAGGAAACGGGCAATGACGCGGCTGGTGAAGAAGCCGCGGCTGTCGTTGACGACGATCGCGGTCTTGCCGATGCGCGCGGCGAAGGCCAGGGCACTCTGTAGCGTCGCATCGTCGGTCTCACGACCGCGGATGATCTCCAGCAGCGGCATCTTGTCGACGGGGCTGAAGAAGTGCAGGCCGATGAAGCGCTGCGGATCCGCCACGGTCTCGGCAAGGCCGGTGATCGGCAAAGTCGAGGTGTTAGAAGCGAGGATCGCCCCCGGGGCGAGGTGCGGCTCGATCGCCGAATATGCCGATGCCTTCACCGCCGGGTCCTCGAAGACGGCCTCGATTGCCAGGTGAGAGCCGCCCGCGGTTGTCGGGTCGTCGGTCGCGACGATGCGGGCGAGCAGCTCCTCCGCAGCCGCAGGGCTCAGTCGACCGCGCTCGATCGCCTTCGCCACGAGTCGCTCCGAGTAGGACCGACCCCGCTCGGCCGCCGCTCGGTCGACGTCGCTGAGGACGACCTCGAGCCCCGCGGAGGCGCAACTGTAGGCGATGCCGGCGCCCATCATCCCGGCACCCAGCACCGCGACCTTGTCGAGGTCGAGCGTTCCCGACCCGCGTCGCCCGCGGACCGTCTGCATGTCGAAGAAGAGCCCTTTGATCATGTTCTTCGCGACCTGACCTGTGACCAGCGAGATGAAGTACCGACCCTCGATCTCACTCGCCTCCTCGAAGGTGACCTGGGCGCCCTCGACCGCCACCGCAAGGATCGCCCGCGGCGCGGGATAGTCGGCGCCACGGAGCTGCTTCTCGAGTCGCGGGGGAAGACCCTGCAGGGTGGGGATCATCGCCGGGTCGTCCGGCGAGCCCCCCGGGAGGCGATACCCGGGGCAGTCCCAGGGCTGGGTCGCGTCGGGGTTGTCCGCGATCCAGTCCTTCGCCGCCGCGGTGGCAGCCTCACCGTCAGGAGCGAGCTCGTCCGCGATGCCCAGCTCGAGGGCGGCTTCCGGATCCAGTTGCCGGCCGTCGAGCAGAAGTCGATCCAGCGCTTCGGTGATCCCCAGCATCCGGACGCTGCGCACCACGCCCGCCGCCCCGGGAAGCAGGCCGAGCGTCACCTCGGGGAAGCCGAGCTTGATCCGCGGGACGTCGAGGATGATCCGCCGGTGCGCCGCCAGGGCGATCTCCAGCCCGCCTCCCAGCGCCGCCCCCTCGATGATCGCCACGACCGGACGGCCGAGGGTCTCAAGCCGACGGAGCTGGCCCTTGATCTTCCGCATGTGGGCGGCGAAGGCGCCCGCCTCGTCGGGCTCCACGGCGATCAGCTCCCGCAGGTCGCCACCGGCAAAGAAGGTGCTCTTGGCCGAATTGAGGATGATGCCGCGGATGTCGTCCAGTTCGGCCTCCAGGCGGGCGAGCGCCCTGTCCATCGAGGCTACGTAGGCGACGCTCATCGTGTTTGCGCCGCGTCCGGGGTCGTCGAAGGTGAGGGTCACGATCCCCCTCTCGTCGCGGGCGAATCGGATCGTCTCGATCTCGGTCATCTGGTCGTTCCTTTCAGTTCTCTCGTCGAGGCTCAGATGCGTTCGACGACGGTCGCGATCCCCATGCCTCCGCCGACGCACAAGGTCGCCAGCCCGAGGCGCTTCTCGCGCCGCTCGAGCTCGTCGACCAGCGTGCCGAGGATCATGCCCCCGGTCGCCCCGAGCGGATGCCCGAGGGCGATCGCGCCTCCGTTGACGTTGACCTTCTCGAGGTCGAGGTCGAGGTCGCGGACGAAGCGCAGGACCACCGCGGCAAAGGCCTCGTTGATCTCGACCAGGTCGAGGTCCGCGACCGACACCCCGGCCTTCGCCAGCGCCTTGCGCGAGGCCGGCGCAGGCCCGGTGAGCATGATGGTCGGATCGGCTCCGGAGACGGCCGTGGCGAGGACGCGGGCCCGGGGCGTCAGGCCGTGGCGCTCTCCGGCCTCGCTGTTGCCGATCGCCAGCAGGGAGGCCCCGTCGACGATCCCGGAGGAGTTCCCCGCGTGGTGGACATGGTCAATCTTCTCGAGCCAGTGGTAGGAGCCGAGCGCGATCGTGTCGAAGCCCAGCTCTCCGGCGGCGGCGAAGGACGGCTTCAGCTTGCCGAGTGTCTCGACAGTGGTGCCAGGCCGGATGAACTCGTCCTGCTCCAGCACATTCGCCCCGTTTAGGTCGACCACCGGGACGAGCGAGCGGCCGAACAGCCCCTGCTCGCGGGCGGCCGTGGCGCGTTCCTGGGAGAGGACTGCGTAGCCGTCGACGTCATCGCGGCTGAAGCCCTCGATGGTGGCGATCAGATCCGCCCCGATCCCCTGGGGGACGAACGCCGTCCGATGGGCCGTCTCCGGATCGTTCATCCAGGCGCCGCCGTCGCTGCCCATCGACACCCGCGACATCGACTCGACCCCGCCCGCCAGCACGAGATCCTCCCAGCCCGAGGCCACCTTCTGGGCGGCATTGTTGACGGCCTCGAGGCCGGAGGCGCAGAAGCGGTTCATCTGGACCCCGGCCACCGTGTCGGGCAGGCCGGCCTTGATCGCCGCCGTCTTCGCGATGTCGGCTCCTTGGTCGCCGATCGGCGTCACACAGCCGAGGACGAGGTCGTCGATGCCATCCGGATCGAGGTCGGGATTGCGCCGCAGCAGTGCTTCGATCAGCCCGACCGTGAGGTCGATCGGCTTGATCGCGTGCAGGGAGCCTCCCGGCTTCCCCTTTCCGCGCGGGGTCCTGATCGCATCGAAGACGAATGCCTCGCTGGCCATGCTGCGCTCCTCCTGCTCGGTCGGTCGGTTTGCGAGTGCAATGGATCACGGACGCCCGGCGCACAGCGGTCCCGGCGCGGGGGATATTTGTCGCCACCAACGAAGATCGGGTCGAGCCGACGCTGCATGTGATCGAGGTCGAGGAGACCATGCGCCGGTGGCCGACTTGGTGGAGGCAGCGGAACTGGCGCCGGGCGTGAAGCTCCTCACCCTGGCGCGGCCGCAGAAGCTGAACGCGATGTCCTGGCTGATGGTGAGCGAGTTGCGCGGTGCCCTGGAGGCGGTGCGGGTCGACCCCACGACCCGGGTCCTCGTCCTCACCGGCAGCGGTCGGGGCTTCTGCGCCGGGATCGACATGGACGGAGCCGATGCCGTCGGCTCGGCCGACGGGACGATCGAGGTCTACGAGCGCCAGGAGCGCTTCGCCGAGCTGGCCGTCGCGCTCCATGAGCTGCCGCAGCCGGTGATCGCCGCGGTCAACGGTCCCGCTGCGGGCGGTGGCATGGCCCTGGCGCTCGCCTGTGATGTCCGGCTCTGCTCGACCGCCGCCTCGTTCAGCGTCGCCTTCGTGCGACTCGGTCTCTCCGGTTGCGACGTCGGTGTCTCCTATCTGCTGCCGCGACTGGTCGGCCTAGGGATCGCCTCAGAACTGATGCTCACCGGCAGGCGGGTCGACGCGGAGGAGGCGTATCGGGTCGGATTGGCCAATTCCCTGCACGAGCCGGAGCATCTGCTCGATGCAGCCGCGGACCTGGCCGCTCAGATGGCGCGCAATGCTCCCTTCGCCCTGCAGATGACGAGACAGGTCCTGCACCAGAACGTCGATGCCGGATCGCTGCGCACGGCGGTTGAGCTGGAGAACCGGACTCAGGTGTTGGCCACTCGTACCGAGGACATGAAGGAGGCGCTCGCCGCCTTCCGCGCCCGTCGCGAGCCGAGCTACCGCCGAGCCTGATTTTGGGCTCGGCCCCAAGCGGGCCAGACTCGGTTTCGAACGTGCCGCGGTCGGACCAGACATCCTTCATGGCAATGGGGCTTGCACGGAATATGTTCTCGATCCTCGATCGGGCCGCGCGGTCTTCTCGTGCGGCAGACGTCGCCTTCCGCTTCGAGGACGAGGATCGGACGTTCGGTGAGCTGCGCGAGCGATCGTTGCGGTTCGCCGGGGGGCTCATCGAGGCGGGAGTCGAGCCAGGGGATCGTGTGGCGGTACTCCTCGGGAATGGCCACGAGTGGCCGGAGATCTTCTTTGGCCTGGCGGCGATGGGCGCCGTTTGCGTGCCGGTCAACGTCCTCCTGCGCCCCGCCGAGGTGGCCCATCTGCTCGCGGACAGCGGCGCCCGTTGCCTTGTCGTCGACTCGCGCTCGGAGTCGCTGCTGGCGATGCTCGAAGGGCTACCGGAACTCGTGGTCGCGGTCGGCGAGGTCGACGTCGACGTGGCGGAGCCGATCGCCTACCAGTCGCTCCTCGCCTCGGCCCCGGCCGAGCTGGCGGGACCCGGTCTCGACGATCTGGCGACCCTTTATTACAGCTCGGGTACGACCGGCCTGCCGAAGGCGGCGGCGCACACCCACGACGGCATCCTCTGGAATTCGGTGCACCAGATCGCCGATCTGCGACTGACCGGAGACGACGTCTACCTCCTCATTCCGTCGCTCTCCTGGGCGGCAGGCTTCCACGTCGTCACCCTGCCGCTGCTCTGGCTCGGCGGTCGGTCGGTGATGATGCCCACCGGCGGTACCACCCCGGACCGGATAACCGCCGCGATCGAGGAGAACGGCGTGACCCACACGCTCCTGGTCCCTACCCTGCTCCGTCAGTTCCTCGAGTCGCCCGAGTTGCTGAAGCGACTGCGCGCGACCCCGCTGCGATGGGTGATCTCCGGCACCGAGCCGGTGCCGCGCCCGGTGATCGAAGCGATCGCCGAGGAGTTGCCGGCGACGAAGATCGTGCAGGGCTACGGGATGTCTGAGTTCCCGACCGTCGCCACCGCGCTGCTCCCCGAGGAGGCGGCAAGCCACGCGGGCTCCGCGGGACGAGCCTGCTCGATCACCGACATCGCCGTGCAGACCGACGACGGGACGATCGCGTCCGCCGGCGAGGGCGAGGTCCTGCTTCGTTCACCGGCGACGATGAGCGGTTACTTCGGACGCCCGGAGGAGACCGAGGCCGCCTTCGCCGACGGCTGGTTGCACACCGGCGACGTCGGCAGGATCGATGAGGAAGGTTTCCTGACGATCACCGGTCGGAAGAAGGACATGATCATCTCGGGCGGGATGAACGTCTACCCGAAGGAGGTCGAGGAGGTCATCTATCGACTTTCGGGCGTGCTCGAGGTGGCCGTCGTCGGGATCGCGGACGAACGCTGGGGCGAGGCACCGGTCGCGGTGGTGATCGGCGACGGGATCGACGCCGAGACGATCGACGGGGAGTGCGAGCGACTGCTCGCCTCCTACAAGCGGCCGCGCCGGGTCATCGTGCGCGAGGAGCCGTTGCCCCGAAACGCGACCGGGAAGGTGCTCAAGCGTGAGCTACGCCCGTGGGTCGCCGAGCACCTCGGCCTCGCCGAGCAGGACACCGAAAAGGTCGGCTGATGCGCGCGGCGATCCTCGGCGAGACGCTGACCGTGGGCGAGTGGCCCGAGCCGGAGCCGGGACCCGGTGAAGCGCTGGTCTCGCTGAGTAAGGTCGGGATCTGCGGCTCCGACACCCACTTCGTCCTCGACGGCACCGCGCACACCGCCTTTCGTCCGATCATCCTCGGGCACGAGCCCGCCGGTATGGTCGAGGCGATCGGGCCCGACACCGAGGGGCCGCCGATCGGAACCCGGGTCGCGATCATCCCGCTGATCACCTGCCAAGAGTGCGATCGCTGCCGCGCCGGACGGTCGGTGATCTGCCGGGACCGGCTCTGCATCGGTGCCGACCGGCATGGCTGTTGGGCCGACCTTGCGGCGGTGCCGGTGCGCAATCTCGTGCCGATCCCGGACGACTTCACCGACGAGATGGCCGCAGTTGCCACCGATTCAGTCGCCACTGCTTTCCATGCGGTGTCCACGCAGGGAGGCGTCGGCGAGGGCTCGCGGGTCGTCGTCTGGGGGACCGGCGGACTCGGCCTTTCGGCGGTCGGCATCGCCCGCTCCCTCGGCGCCTCGACGGTGTTCGCGGTGGACCCGCGGGAGGAGGCGAGAGGCTGGGCGCTCGACACGGGCGCCGACGAGGCGCTCCATCCTGACGCGGCGATCGAGCGGATCGCCGGTCTCGGCGGAGTCGATGTCGCGCTCGAGTTCGTCGGTCGGCCGGAGACCGTCGAGGGTGCGGTGCGCTCCCTCGATGACGGCGGCCGCGCGGTGGTAGTCGGGATCGGCGACGGCCATGCCTCCGCCGGCCGCCTGATGACCTTCGTTCTGCGCGAGCGCCAGCTGCTCGGCTCCTATGGGGCCGAGCCGGAGGAGGTTCGCGAGGTGATCAGGATGATGTCGGCGGGGGACCTCTCTCTGCCGCACGTGGTCGGCGACGTGATCCCGCTCGATGCGGTACTTGATGGTGTCGAACGCGTGGCCCGTGGCGACACCGGCGGCTCGCGGATCCTCGTCGACCTCAAGGCCTGACGGCCGGCGCCGCGCCGATCGCGCCGCTCTCACGGAGGTGTGCGAGCTCGGTTTGCCCGATGCCCCAGTCGCCGAGGGCTTCCTCGGTGTGTTCCCCGGGGGCTGGCGGTGGTCCGGCGATCGCTCCGGGGGTGCGCGTGAAACGTGGAGCCGGTGCGGGCTGGACCGTGTCGAACTGCTCGACGAAGGTCCCACGTGCGCTCACGTGTGGGTGTAGCGGCACCTCGTCTGCGTCGAGCACCGGCGCGAAGCAGATCTCCTTCTCCTGTAGGTGGGCAGACCATTCGTCACGGGTGCGGCGGCGAATGGCGGCGGCGACCAGCTCGCGCAGGCGCGGCCAGTTGCTCCGATCCATCTGCTCGCCGCGATCTGCCGGTGAGATTTCCAGCTCATCCATCAGGTTGGCGAAGAACTTCGGCTCGACCGCGCCGACCGAGACCCATCCCGCGTCGGCGGTTTCATACACACCGTAGAAGGGGGCCCCGCCGTCGAGAAGGTTGGTCCCGCGCTCGGCGCTCCAGGCGCCCTGGCCCCGCATACCGAACAGCAAGGCCCCGAGCAGCGAGATGCCGTCCAGCATCGCCGCATCGACGACCTGGCCCTTGCCGGTTTGCCGTGCCTCGAGCAGGGCACAGACCACGCCGAAGGCCAGAAGCATCCCGCCGCCGCCGAAGTCGCCGACGATGTTCAGCGGCGGGACCGGTGGGCAGCCGGCCTCGCCGATCGCCGCGAGCACCCCCGAGAGGGCGATGTAGTTGATGTCGTGCCCGGGGGCAGCCGCGAGGGGGCCATCCTGACCCCAGCCGGTGATCCGGCCGTAGACGAGGCGCTCGTTGCGGTCTGCGCACTCCGTCGGCCCGAAGCCGAGTCGCTCGGCGACGCCCGGACGGAAGCCCTCGATCAGCGCGTCGGCCTTGGCGACCAGCTCCATCAGCAACGCTGTGCCGGCCGGATTCTTCAGGTCGACCGCGACTGAACGCCGCCCCCGGTTCAGGATCGCATCCACCGGGCCGTCCTTACCTTCGACGACCGGAGCGTGCTCGATGCGGTCGATCCGCAGGACCTCGGCGCCCATGTCGGAGAGCATCATCGCCGCGAACGGGCCCGGTCCTTGGCCGGCGATCTCGATCACACGGTAGCCACTCAGTGGTCCCACGCGCCCAGGTTCACCGAATTGCCTGCGGTCCGACGCGCACCCGTCGGGTGATTTTGGGCCCGACCCCAAATTTCTGACACACACCTTGAAGTGCCACCTCCTGACCTCAACTACGTTCGCCCGGCTTTGGGAAATCGGTCGCCGGGCGCGACCACAGGAGAGCTCAGAAAGAAGAGGAGAGGTAAGCGATGTCGAGAGTCCGCATGATGATGCTCGGACTGACCATGCTCATGTTGATCGCCTTGGTGGCGGCAGGTTGCGGTGGTGGCGGGTCGAGCAGTAGCAACAGCACCTCGAGCTCGGGCGAAGGCACGACCGAAAACGCGAGTGCTGAAGGCGCGGGCGGCTCCGAAGAAGCCGACCTCGCCCAAGCCAAGGAAAAGGTCACGGAATTCGAAAAGCTGGAAGGTGTCGAATGGCCGAAACCGACCGAACCGTTTGACCCCGGCACCGGCAAAATCGCGATCATCTCGTGCGGTAACGCCGGTACGAACTGCCTCAATTCCGCCAAAGAAGCGGAGACCGCGGTGAAGGCGATGGGCTGGACGCCGTCCCCTGTGTTCGACGGTGAATTCAGTCCGGCAAAACAGGCTGGCTACGTTCAGCAGGCGGTGCAGGAAGGCTACGACGGCATCGTTCTCGTCTCGATCGATGCGGAGTCGATCAAGAGTGCGGTCGACGCCGCAGCGGCTAAAGGCGTCCCGATCACCTGCGTGTTGTGTGTCAATCCGTCGTTCAAGGGCAAGGTCGTCGACGTCACCACCGGTGGCGTAGCTGAGGGCGAAGCGATCGGCGACTGGATCGCCGCCGAATCGGGCGGCGAAGGATCGGTGCTGATCTACAACGACAAATCGTTCCCGATCATCGCCGTCCGCGAGTCGAACCTCGAAAAACAACTGACGACGCTCTGCCCGGGATGCGAGATCGAGAACGCTGAATTCCCGACCACCGATCTCGAAAAGCCAGGATCACCGACCTTCGAAGCTGCCTTGGCGGCAAATCCCGCGGGCACTCTCGACTACGTCGTATCGCCGTATGACCCGGCTGCAATCCCGATGGTGAAGGCAGCCGAACAGGAGGGTCGCACCGAACTCAAGATCACCGGCTGGGATGCGACGCCTGAATTCATCGAACTCATCGCACAGGGCAATGAACTAGCGGCCGTGGACAACGCGACGCCATTCCCCTACGCGACCTGGGGTGCGGTCGACCAGATCGGTCGTATGCACGCCGGTCTCGAACCGTGGAAATCCGACCGCCTGCCGATCGCCTTGGTGACCAAGAACAACGTCGACCAGATCCTCAAAACGGGTGGGTACTTCCGGCCGCCCGACTTCGATTTCGAAGCGATGTTCAAGGAACTCTGGAGCGGAAAATAGCCGCTGCGCGATCCGGGCGGCCGCCGAGTGCGGTCGCCCGACTTTCGCCATGACCACCATCAGCATCAGCGGGTTGCGCAAGTCGTTCGGGCCGAACGAGGTGCTGCGCGGACTCGACCTCGAGATCCCGCCGGGTGAATTCGTCGGCCTGATGGGGCCGAACGGCGCCGGCAAGTCGACCCTGCTGAAAATCCTGGGCGGCATCTATCGGGCCGACGCCGGCGAGCTGCGCTACGGCGAGGAACGGGTCGCCAGCCTCGCCGAGCGCCCCGAGGTGGGTTTCATCCACCAGGACCTGGGCCTGATCGACGACCTGGACATCGTCGCCAACCTCCGCCTCGGCGAGCCGCCGATGCGGATCTTAGGGCCCCTTCTCGACGCGCGGCGCGAGCGCAAGGAGGCACGCGAAGCGATCGAGCGGGTCGGCCTTAACATTGCGGTCGAGACCCAGGTGGGCGAGCTGGCGCCGGGAGAGAAGGCCCTGGTGGCGGTGGCCCGGCTCCTACAGCGCGGGGCGAGCGTCCTCTTCATCGACGAGGCGACGTCGACCCTGCCGCCCCAGGATGCCCGGCGCCTGATCTCCTCCCTCACCGCGACCGCAGGCAAGGGGGCGACGGTGGTGATGGTCAGCCACAAGCTCTCCGAGATTCTCGACGCGACGCAGCGGGTGGTCGTGATTCTCGACGGCAAGATCGCCGCCGATGCCCGCTCGGCAGACCTCGATCGCGATGAGCTCGCCCGCATGGTCGTCGCCCGCGAGACTCGTGGCGAGCGCCCGCGACGGACCCGCGGCCCCGGTCAGGAGGAGGTGCTGCGGATGCGCGCCGCCTGCGCCGGGCGAGCCGGCCCGGTAGATCTCGCCGTTCACCGTGCCGAGGTCGTCGGCCTCACCGGGCTTGCCGGCTCGGGCCTTCACGATGTCGCCTACATGGCTGCCGGGGCGGTTTCCTGCCGCTCGGGCGAGGTGACCGTCGCGACCGGCGTGCGTCGGGCGATGGTTCCCCCCAA
Source organism: Actinomycetota bacterium (assembly GCA_018268605.1). Taxonomy (GTDB): domain Bacteria; phylum Actinomycetota; class Thermoleophilia; order Solirubrobacterales; family 70-9; genus VAYN01. The sequence goes on from JAFDWG010000002.1 coordinate 17,428, forward strand.
CCGCGAGTCCCAAGGCGGATTCGCCGATCTGTCGACCGCCGCCAACATGACCCTCTCGGCCCTCTCGGACTGGCGCCGACCGGGGCGATTGCTGAACGGACGCGCAGAGAGGCGCGACGTGGTCGAGATGGTGGAGCGTCTCGATGTCCGCCCGCCGGATCCCGAGGCCGAGTTCGGCACGCTGTCGGGCGGCAACAAGCAGAAGGTCATCTTCGGCCGGGTCCTGTTCCGACGGCCCGGCCTCTACATCCTCTGCGAGCCGACCCGAGGCGTCGACGTCGCGACCCGTGCCGATCTCTACCACCTGATCGACGAGCTCCGCGAAGACGGCGCGGGGATCCTCGTCGTCACCTCCGATTTCGAGGACCTGTTCGCCGTCTGCGACCGCATCTCGGTGGTCGAGTCGGGCCGCCCCGGCGAGTTCCTTTCCGTCGACGAGACCACCGCCGAGCAACTGGAGGCATTCATCTGATGAGCGCAAACGCATCCGTGGCCGACCCGCCCGCGCCCGATCGCACCCCGGCCGGGGAGGGCCGCAAAGGGGCAAGGGGGGCCGCCGCGACGGCCTTCTCATCGAAGCGCTTCCAAGGCTCGATCACCTTCCTGGCCTTCATCGCGATCTTCATCGGCTACGGGCTCTGGCTCGGCGAAAAATTCGCCAATATCGACGCTCGCGCGCTCGACATCCACCAGAACACGCCGGTGCTGCTGCTCGGCCTGGCGGTCCTGGTCACCCTGATCGCCGGGCAGTTCGATCTTTCGGTCGCCTCGATGGCGACGCTCACCACGTACCTGGTGATCGGACTGAAGGTGAACCAGGGCTGGCCCTTCGCGCTGGTGCTCGGAGTCTGCATCCTCATCGGTCTGATCGGTGGACTCGTCAATGGCCTCCTGGTCGTCCGCTGTCACGTCAATACCTTCATCGCCACCTTAGGAACGGGAGGGATATTCGCGGGGCTCGCATCGGTGTACGGGAAGGGGGGGCAGTTGGCGCCGACCGGCGATTCGCACCAGCTCCCCTCCTGGTTCTCGGGAACGACCTCACTCGGCGGCTTCGGCGAGAAGTTCCCTGCGGTCGTCCTCTGGATCGGCCTCTGCGCGGTGGCCGTCTTCCTCTTCCTCGCCCTGCGGAGGCTGCGGCCGCCAGGACGAAGCGAGGCGGTCTGGACCGCGGTCAGCGCCGCCATCGTCGCGGTGCTTGCCGTCCTCGCGCTGACCGTGCTCAAAATCCAGCACTACGTCGATGCGGTGTCGTGGACGATCGGGATCCTGATCGTGGTCGCCGTCCTGCTCTGGACGCTGCTCGACCACACCACCTACGGGCGCTACCTGCGCGCCGTCGGCAGTAACGCCGAGGCCGCCCGTCTGGCCGGCGTGAAACCCGGCAAGGAGACGATCAAGGCCTTCGTGCTGGGCGGCTTGCTGGCTTCCTTCGCCGGGATCCTGCTCGGCGCGAACCAGGGGTCGGCCTCGCCGGAAGTGGCAGCTGGCTTCCTCCTGCCGGCCTTCGCCGCCGCCTTCCTCTCCACCGTCGTCCTCTCCACCGGTCGGTTCAACGTCTGGGGGACGTTGATCGGCGGCATCTTCCTCGTCTGGGTGGGGCAGGGCCTGGTGGTCGGTGGCGTCCCGTTCACCTGGACCGGCGTCGTCAACGGCTTCGTGCTGGTGCTCGCGGTGGCGATCTCGACCGTGCTGAGAAGGCGGGGCGCGGGCCGCTGAGGGGCAGGCGGTCCGGCGATCCGCGCCGAGCGGCGCTCAGGCGATCCCGGCGAAGCCCGCGGCCTCTTCAAGGAGCCGCGGGACGTCCCGCTCGAGCGAGCGCGCGTAGTCGCTCCTGAGGGTCCCGTCCACATACTGTGCGTAGGCCGCCTCGACGATCGCCGCGAGCTTCCAGAAGGCGAGGGTCATGTACCAGTCGAGGTGCTCGATCGAGCGTCCGCTGCGCTCCGCGTAGCGCTCGGCCAGCGTCTGCCGCGAAGGTGAGCCCGGTGCCCGCGTCGCCCCTTGGATATATGCCATCGCCGGTGCCTTAGGGCGCTCGTTGCCCCAGAACGCCAGGAGCACCGCGAGGTCGATCAGCGGGTCGCCGATCGTCGCCATCTCCCAATCGATGATCGCCCGCACGGCGATCGGAGGGGAGGGTGAGAGGAGGCAGTTGTCGATGTGGAAGTCCCCGTGCATGATCGCGGGCGGCTGGTCCGCGGGCTGGTTCTCGGCGAGCCATCTGGCCAGCTCGGCATGCAGCGGCAGCTCCCGCACCTGGTAGCTCTCGAGCTGCTTCGTCCAGCGCGCGACCTGGCGGCCGAGAAAGCCCTCCGGCCGACCGAAGTCCGTCAGGCCCAGCTCCTGCCAGGGAACGGCCTGCACCTTCGCGAGGGCATCGACGACGGCCACGCCGACTTCGTGCAGCGCGGATTCGGTCGGGTAGCTGTCGGGAAGCGTCTCGGTGATCGAGATCCCCTCGACCGCCTCCATCACCATGAAGGGAGCGCCGGCGACCGCAGCGTCCTCGCAAAGGCCCAATGGCTCCGGTACGTCGACCTCGCTTTGAGCGAGCGCCTGTAGCAGGCGAAATTCGCGCGAGACACTGTGGGCCGTGGGCGAGAGGGCAGCGACCGGCGGCCGGCGCAGGATCCGGCGGCCCTGGGATGAGGTGAGGGAGAGCGTGTCGTTCGAGTTGCCTCCCTTCATCCGCTCGACCACGAAGGGCCCGGGATCGCCGAGCGTCTCGCGCAGCCAAGAGGTGAGGCGCTCATTCGCCTGGTCCACGGTCTCCGTCGCCACGGCGCCATCATCAGCATGGGCGCCTGGCCTCGCCATCCTGAGGCGCCCTGCTCTTTGGGCTCGGGACCAGAAATCCGGTAGCGGCTTGGCGGCACTGCGCGGCTCGACGACCTAACGTCGCCCCGCGTGAGCCCAGATGCCGTCTTGATCGACTTCGGTGGGGTGCTGACGACGAGCGTGTTCGTCGCCTTCGAAGACTTCTGCCGCCGGGAGGGCCTCCCCGCCGGGCGGGTCGTCGAGCTTCTCCGGGATGACCGGGGTGCGCGCGAGCTGCTGGTCACGGTCGAGAAGGGGGAGATGGCGATCTCCGAGTTCGAGCGCGAGTTGGCGCCGCGGATCGCGGCGGGCGTGGCGGCCGACGGACTGGTCGATCGCCTCTTTGCGTCACTCCGACCGGAGCCGCGCCTGGTGGAGATGGTCGCGGCGCTGCGTGGTGTCGAGGTCCGCACGGTCCTGGTCTCCAACTCGCTCGGTCCCGAGCCCTACCGGATCGTGGACCTGCAGGCTTTGTTCGAGACCCGTGTCATCTCTGCCGAGGAGGGAGTGCGGAAGCCGTCCCGCCGCATTTACGAGATCGCCCTGGAGCGCGCCGGGGTCGGGCCCGACGGGGCGGTCTTCGTCGACGACCTGGTGCAAAACGTGGAGGCCGCCCGGCGCCTCGGGATCGAGTCCATCCACCACGTGGACGCCGCTGAGACGGTCGCCCGACTGGAGCGGATCTTCGACATCGAACTGGAGGAGCCTTGCGGCGCGCGGCGCTCCTGACCGGCGCGAGCCGCGGCATCGGTCGCGGTGCCGCCTTGGCCCTGGCCGCCGACGGATGCGACCTGGTGCTGCTCGCCCGTGACGCGGCCGGGATGGAGAAGACCGCGGCCCTGGCCCGTGAGCGGGGTGCCGAGCGGATCGTGATCGCGCCCGTCGACCTCGCCGATCCCGGCTCCTGTGCGCAGCGGACGGCGACGGCGGTCGCCGAGTTGGGCCGGTCCCCGGACATCTTCGTCCATGCGGCCGGCGTCGCCATCAACGGCACGGTCGGCGAGATGCCGCTGGCGGACTGGGAGCGCAGCTTCGCGGTCAACGTCACCGCGGCCTTCGTGATCGCCGGTGAGTTGGTGCCGGCGATGGCGGCGGCGGGCTGGGGACGGGTGATCTGCGTCGGTTCGCTCTACTCCCGGATCGGGGTCGCCCGCACGGCGGCCTACACCTCCAGCAAGCACGCCTTGCTTGGCCTCACCCGTGTTCTCGCCGCCGAGCTGGTCAAGAGTGGCGTCACCGCCAACGCGATCCTGCCGGGCTTCGTCGACACCGAGTTGATGCGGGACGAGGCGGCCCGGATCGCCCCGGCTCGCGGCCTCACCCCCGAGCAGGTGGTCGAGCGGTTCCTCCGGGTGCAGCCCTTGGGGCGGATGGTGACGGTGGAGGAGGTGGGGGCCCTCGTCTCCTACCTGGCCGGCGACTCCGGCGCGCCGATCACCGGCCAGGGCATCAACATCGACGGCGGAGCCTTCCAGGCCTGAGCTCCGCTCATCCAGTGGGCGCCTGACGCGTCGCCTCGGCCCGCCGGTGCAGTGCCGCCTCACGCCTGGTCGGGACGTGTTCGCTGGGGACGTCGTGGGGCTCGTAGTCCCGCAGGATGCGGCGGGCGACCGCGACCTTGTGCACCTCGTCGGGGCCATCGTAGAGCCGGCTTGCGCGAGCCCACCGATACATCTGCTCCAGGGGCAGGTCGGCTGAGAACCCGAGTGCCCCGTGGGTCTGGATCGCCCGATCGAGGACGTCGTGCATGACCGGGGCGCCGTGGTACTTGATCATCGCGATCTCGGTGCGCGCGTCCTTGGCCCCGGCGACGTCGATCTTCCAGGCCGCAAAGAGGGTCAACAGGCGCATCGACTCGACCGCCGCCGCCGACTCGGCGACCCAGTTCTGGATCGTCTGCTTCTCGCTCAAGGCGCTGCCGTGGACGGACTTGCTCACCGCCCGCTCGCAGAGCATGTCGAAGGCCCGCCGGCAGACACCGACCCAACGCATGCAGTGATGGATCCGCCCCGGGCCGAGGCGGGCCTGGGCGAGGCTGAAAGCCTCCCCTCGCCCGCCGAGCAGGTTCTCGGCCGGGACCCTGACGTCGCGGTAGGTGACTTCGCTGTGGTTGTGGACCGGGCCGACCCCGGACGGATCGTGCATCAGGCCGAGGCGGCGCATCTCGATCCCGTCGCGATCGGTCGGGACGATCAGCATCGAGGTACGGCGATGGCGCTCGGCCGCGGGCTCGGTCACGCACATGACGATGTGGAAGTCGCTGCGCTCGGCGTTGCCGACGCAGTACTTCGTTCCGTTGAGGACCCATTCGTCGCCGTCGAGGACCGCCGTCGTCGTGAACTGGGTCGGGTCCGAACCCGTCCCCTCCTCGGTCATCGAGTATGCGCTCCACATCTCGTTGCTCAGCAACGGGTCCATCCAGCGGCGCTTCTGCGCCGCCGTCCCGGCGATCGCGATCAGCTCCGAATTGCCGGTGTCGGGAGCATGCACACCGAACACGGGGGGTGCGAGCTCCGAGCGGCCGAGGCATTCATGCAGGAGCCCCAGCTTCACCTGGCCGTACCCCTGGCCGCCCAGGTCGGGCGGCAGGTGGGTGGCCCAGAGCCCCTGGCCGCGCACCTGCTCCTGCAGCGGCGCGATCACCCGCCGGAACTCCTCATGGTCGAGCTCCAGCGTCTCGAGCGGGTAGATCTCCCGCTCGACGAATCGAAGGGCCCAGTCCAGCTTCTCCTGGAACTCCGGATCAGTCGAGAAATCCCAGGCCAATTCGTTCTCCCTCAGGTCGGTTGCGGTGGCGCCGAATGTAGGGCGGCGCGACCGGGGCGCCGGCTCGCCGGGGCCCCTGAATTTGTGGGCCGGCACGAAATCCGGCGCGATCCGACGATCGCGGGGGCTGGATGCGAGTACCGTTTCCCATCGGAATCGCCTGGGAAGCGAGGGACCTGAAGGGATGTGCCGTGAGCTCTGAGACCGCCGTCAAGTCGTTCGCTCGAGAAACCGCTGAAGATCTCGTCGCGGCCGCGGTCGAGGCCACCGACCCATCCGCCGGCATGCTCGATCACCGTCGCCTGGTCGAGTCCCTAGGTGCCGTCCTCGGCGGGATCGCGGACGGGGGAGACCAGGACACCCTGCTCCGTCTGATCGTGGAGAAGATGTGCAAGCTGGTCGGCGCCGGACGGGGAAGCGCCTATCTCCGCGACACCAACTCGGGCCTCTTCCACGGTCAGGTCGCCTACGGATACAAGGAGATCGACCCGACGATCAAGCGGCTCGTCTGCGGCATCCCCGCGGACGGTTTCACGGCGGAGATAATCGAGACCCGGGCGCCCGTCGTGATCGCCAACCTGCGCTCCGACCCTCGCCCGGTCCGCTCCGCGATCCGCGCCTGGCATGCGATCTCGGCGATGGGGGTGCCGATGCTGGCCGACGGCCAGGTGGTCGGGATCATCTTCCTCGACACCGAGGGCGAGGCGCGCGACTTCAACGCCGGCGACAGGGTGCTCGCATCGGTCTTCGCCGACCTTGCCGCGATCGCCGTCGCCCAGTCGCGCCTCTACCGCGAGTTGAAGCACAGCCACGACACCGTCACCCGCCAGAACAAGATCCTTCGCCGGGTGAACGCCGTCGACGACCGCCTCACGATGCTGGTGCTCGAGGGCCGGAATCTCCACGAGATCGCCGAAGCGGTGACCGAGCTGACGGTCAAGCCGGCGGCGATCTTCGATGCCGCCGACCGTTGCCTGGCGGCGTTCGCCCCGCCGGAGGTCGCCGAGCCCGTCCCGTCGATCTTCGAACCCGAGGTGAGGGCGACCCGTCAGGTGGCCGAGGCGCTCGCGGCCCTGCCGCCGAGCGAGCCCACCGTCGTCGGGCCGTTTCCCGCGGCGGGGATCCCCCATCGCCTTCTCCTGGCACCGGTCATCGTCCGTGACGAGCAGTGGGGAACGCTCGTGCTCTCCGAGCATGGCGCGCGCTTCAACGGCTTCGACGTCCTGGTCAGCAAGCGGACCGCGACCTTGGTGGCCTTGGAGATGAGCGCCGGGCGGCGCGAGGCGGGCGCCACCTGGGACGCCCGCGCCTCGCTGGTCTCCGAGCTGATCCGCGGTGGTGGCGAGGAGGGTCAGCTCGAAGGGCGGGCGAACTTCCTCGAAGTGCCGCTCGGTGTCCCCCGGGTCGTCTGCCTGCTGGCCGGCCGGAGAACGGCCGAGGGACTCGAGCTTCCCGAGCCATCGACCGCCGCCGCCGCGCTGCACCGGAGGCTCGGTGGGGAGCACGGCATCATCGGCGCCGAGACGGGTGACGGCGTGGCCCTCCTCGTCGATCTGCCCGAGTGCGAGCGGTCCGCGGTCGGGGTGATGGCCGTGCGCGAGGCGGTCGCCGGACTCTGTGCGGAGCTTGACACGGACGGCAATCTGATCGCCGGGATCTCGGCGCTTTGCGAGCGCCCGGTCGACTACTCCCGTGCCTACGGGGAGGCTGCGCAGGTGGTCCGCGCGCTCGATGCCTTCAGCTCCGGATCCGACCTGACGACGCTTTCCGCCGATGACCTCGGGCGTGGGCGAGTCTTCCTCGCCGCCTGCGATCCGAGAGAGGCCGAAGCCTTTGTCGGCCAGACGTTCGGGGCGCTGCTCGAGGAGTCGAAGGCACGCGTGCTGTTGGAGACCTTGGCCTGCGTGTTCGAGCAGAACGGTCACGTCCGTCACGCGGCCGAAGTGATGGAGCTCCATGAGAACACGCTCCGCTATCGCCTGGGGCGTATCGAACAGCTGACCGGGCGGGCGGTGATCACCGACTCCGACGCCCAGCTCGACGCCCAGCTCGGCCTCATGGTCCTGCGCCTTCAAGGACGGCTCAGACCGCCGGCCCATCGGGCTGTCCTCGTCGATGAGTGATCCATTCGAGGCCCTGCTGCGATCGCCGTCGACGCCCCGATCGCAGGAGCTGATCCACCAATCCGACGCGGGCGAGCGGCCTGTCGGGCTGCTGGGCCTGAACGGCGCCAGCCTCGGCCGTCTGCACGACCTCGGCCTCGAGTCGCCGCCGAGCTTCACCGTGACCACCGAGTCATGGCGCCTCTACCGAGACGGTGGCAGACGGCTCAACGCGACGCTCTTCGAAGAGCTCGAGGCGGGCCTCGATGCGCTCCGCCGAAAACTCGAGGCCGACCGGGCACTGCCCTCGACGCCGCTGCTCGTCGCCGTTCGTCCGGGCCCACCCGTGCCGATGCCGGGAATGCTCGCCAACATGCGCAATCTGGGCCTCGACGACGATTCCGTCGCCGAGCTGTCGGCGGTGGTCGGAAGCGGGTACGCGGACGCTCTCTACCGCCATATGCTCGTCCGCTACGCGATCGTCATCCGCGGTCTCGACGCCGAGATGGTCTCCCAGGCCGTGTCCGGGGTCCCTCCCGCGGTCGGGTCGGACCGGGTCAAGACGTTGATCGCGGAGTGTTGTGAGCTCCCCTTCCCGAGCGGCCTCGTCACTCAGCTGGCGGAGACCGCGGTCGCCGTCTGGCGATCCTGGGACGAAGGCGAGGCGAAGCGCTACCGGCGCGCGGCGGGTATCGCCGACGATCTCGGCACGGCGTTCGTCGTCCAGGCGATGGTGCCGGTGGCGCAGCCGTCCGAGCAGCGTTCCGGCACCGGCCTGGTGTTGACGCGCGACCCCTCGACCGGGGCGCCGCAGCGCTACGGCGAGTACCTGCAGCGCGACCAGGACCAGGCCCCGGTGGCCGACTTTCGTCGCCGACCCCGTCTGGCGCCGGCGATGCGAGCCCACGTCCCGGCGGCCTACCGGGATCTACAGGGCGCCCTGGAGAAGCTCGAGGCCTCCTACCGGGATCTCTGCTCGGTCAAGTTCCGCGTCGACTCGGGCAGGCTCTGGATCCTCGGCGCACGCCCGGTGGCGAGCACGGCGGCGGCGACGGTGAGAATCGCCGTCGACCTGATCGACGAGGGCCTGATCGACGTCGACACCGGCCTCTCACGGATCCCGATCTCTGCTCTGGTCCAGTTGCAGGCCCCGGTCCTGGCGCGGGGTCACGACTGCGACGTGCTCGGTCGTGGCACGGTCGTGATCCCCGGGGTCGGCATCGGCGCCGCCGCCTTCGACACCCACACCGCCATGGAGTTCGGCCGGGCGGGCGTGCCCAGCGTCCTGATCTGGCCCGAGGTGCCGGTGCGGCCCGACCCTGAGTTGGCTGCCGCCATGGTCGGCGCCCGCGGGATCGTGATCGCCTCAGGCGGCCTAACCAGCCATGTCGCGCTGGTGACCAAAGGGATCGATCGGCCCAGCGTCCGCGACGTGCCAGGACTGCGGGTCGATCCCAAGAACTCGCTCGCCGTATTCGGCGAGCTGACCATCAGGTCCGGCGACCCGATCGCCGTCGACGGAGCGACGGGTCGTATCCTCGCCGGCACACCGCAGGTCGTCCCGGTGCAGCCCGACACCCGCATCGCCCGTGTCCTCCAGTGGTGTGAGGAACGGCACCGGCTCGAGCTGGGCGAGGACCTCTCGGATCGCTTCCAGGTCGCCCGCGAGCCCGCCGAGGTGGATGGCGACGCGGTTCTCATCGACGTCGAGTGGACCGGGCCCGAGTCCGTCGGCGCCATCCGGCGCATGGTCGTCGCCGCCGCCGAGCGCCAGGTCGACTCGCTGGCGCTGCGGTTCCCCGGCGATCTGGTGCGCGGTGACATCCCGCCGCTGGGCGGACCGTGGAAGGCCATCGAGGCGGCCGACAACTGTTGGGCCGCCAAGCTCCTGGCCGCCCGCCTTTGCGCGAGTCGGCAGGAGGGATTTCAGCGGCCCGCGTTCGGCGGCAGCAGATAGCCACCGTCGACCGCGAGGACGGCGCCGGTGGTGTAGGACGAGGCCGCGCTGGCCAGATAGAGCATCGTGCCGACGATCTCCTCCGGCTCGGCGCCGCGCCGCAGCGCGAAGCCCTCGGCGTCCCGCTCGAAGGTCTTTATGTCCCATACCTCGCTGACGTCGGTGAGGAACGTGCCCGGCATGATCGCGTTGACGCGGACCGTGGGGCCGTAGGCGCGCGAAAAGGCAGTGGTGATCGCGTTGAGCCCCGCTTTCGCCGCGGCGTAGGGGATCACGCCGGCGTGGGGGGAGGCTGCGGCAGCGCTGCTGACGTTGATGATCGAGCCGCCGTCCGCGGCGGCCATCCGCTCCCCGATCAGCGCCGTCAGCCGGAACGGGGCCCTGAGGTTGAGGTTCACGACCTTGTCCCAGAGATCCTCGCCGACACTGCTCGGGCGCTCGTAGAGGGGGGACATGCCGGCGTTGTTGACGAGGATGTCGATGCTGCCCAGGGATGCGTAGGCAGCCTCGACGAGATCGTCGAGCTCCTCCCAGCGACCGAGGTGACAGGCCCGGGCGTACGCCGCCCGCCCCGTCTTTGCGCGGATCTCCGCCGCGACCTCCTCGCAGGCCTCCTGTCGGCGGCTGGAGACGATTACCTCGGCGCCGGCCTCGGCGAGGGCAAGTGCCGTGACCTTGCCGAGACCGCGACTTCCGCCGGTCACCAAAGCCTTGCGGCCGCCCAGATCGAATCGCTCGCCGGGTCCGCTCATCAGTCCGCTCCTGTCTCTCGGTTGCCGTCGGCGGCCAGCATAGGAGAGGACCCCTCCTCGCCCGTCACGGTGTATGGCGAATTTGTGCCCGCCAACGAGATTTCCAGATTCTCCGCCGTGTGGAGATCGCCGGCTCGGCTACTTTCGTCGCGGGTTATCCAACGATCAGGAGTGAGGCCGCATGGCGACGACTTACCGTCTCGGTTGTGACATCGGCGGGACGTTCACCGACATCACCGTCAACGATTCCGATGGCCGTGTCTACATCGACAAGTCCGACACGACGCGTCCGGATCTCACCGGAGGCGTGATCGGCGCGCTCGAGAACGTCGCCGATCAGATCGGGATCGGCGTCGACGAGCTGCTCGGCGCGACCACCCGCTTCGTCAACGGGACGACGATCGTCACCAACTCGATCGCCGAGCTGCGTGGCGCCCGGGTCGGTTTGATCACGACGAAGGGCTTCCGTGACACGCTGCGCATCGCCCGCTCGCCGCGTAAGCCGGTCAAAGACTTCCACCAGCAGCACAACGTGCCCGATCTCCTTCCGCGCGACTGCATCATCGAGGTCGAGGAGCGCGTCGACTCGCGCGGCGACGTGATCGTCCCGCTGCGCGAGGAGGACACGATCCGGGCGGTTGACGAGCTGGCCGAGAAGGGTGTCGAGTCGATCGCCGTTTCGCTCCTCTGGAGCTTCCTGCACCCTGAGCACGAGGAGACGATCGCGCGGATCGTCGGCGAACGCCACCCCGACCTCTACCTCAGCGTCTCCTCCCGGATCTATCCGTTGATCCGGGACTACGAGCGCACCATCACCACGGTCCTGAACTCGTTCACCGGGATCCGCGTCGCCGAATACACGACGGCGATCGAAACGGCCCTCGCCGCGCGCGGGCTGAAGGTCCCGGTCTCCTTCATGCAGTCCTTCGGTGGCACGCTCTCGGCCGAGGAGGCGAGGCGCCGCCCGATCGCCCTGGTCGATTCCGGGCCGGCAGGCGGCATCGTCGGCGTCGGGCGCCTGGGCAAGCAGCTTGGCCTCAAGCACACGATCGCCGGAGACATGGGCGGCACCAGCTTCGACGTCGGCGTCCTCACCGACAACGAGTACGCGGTCACCCAGCGGGTCTTCCTGCGTGAGTTCCTCACCGGGCTGACCAAGATCGACGTGATCAGCGTCGGTGCGGGCGGCGGCTCGATCGGCTGGCTCGACGCCCGCGGCGTCCCCCAGGTCGGGCCGCGCAGCGCCGGCTCCGAACCTGGTCCCGCCTGCTACGGGCGCGGCGGCACCGAGCCGACCACCACCGACGCCGGTCTGGTCCTCGGGATCATCGATCCCGCCACCTTCCTGGGCGGGCGGCGCGAGCTGAGCCGGGCCAGGGCGGAGGAGGCGGTGCGGACCCACCTTGCCGACCCGCTGGACTCGACGATCGAGGAGGCCGCAGCGGCGATGCACCGCATCACGGTGGCCGAGATGAGTGACGCGGTGCGTCGCGAGACGGTCGAGCGCGGCCGTGACCCGCGCGACTTCACCTTCGTCGCCTACGGCGGCGCGCTCGGCATGTTCGCCGCCGACATCTGCTCGGAGATGGGGATCGAGGAGGCGATCATCCCTTATGCCTCCTCCGTCTTCTCCTCTTACGGCCTGCTCGGTACCGACGACGTACGGGTCGCTGCCCGGACCGCCGGGTGGACCGGCGAGGAGGACGTCAGCACCATCGGTGAGGCGCTCGAGCAGCTCGAGGCGGAGGTGGTCGGGAGCCTGCGGGAGAGCGGCTACTCCGAGGACGAGGTCGAGGTCGAATGGCAGGGCGACTTCAAGTTCGCCGGGCAGCTGTTCGAGCTCACCGTCCCGATCCGCCGCGACGGCGAGTTCGGGGTCGGTCATCTGCGCGAGGTCCAGGATCGCTTCGCCGAGCTCTTCGAAGCCGAGTACGGACATGGGACCGCCTGGCAGGGAGTCCCGGTGATCCTGCTCTCGGTGCGGGTGATCGCGACCGGGGCGGCCGAGAAGCTCGAGTTGAAGCCGGGCGCGATCCAGGCGCCGGAGGTCCTGACCGAGGTTGCCGGCAGCCGGCGTGTCTACCTGCCGGCGTCCGGGGAATGGCGCGACCTGTCGATCCACGCCGCGACCGACCTCGATCACGGTGATGCCGTCACGGGCCCGGCGATCGTCGAGCACCCGCTGACGACGATCGTCGTCCCCGACGATTGGTCGCTTGGAGTAGACGAATTCGGCAACTACCGGCTGCGCGCCGACTCGACCCGAGCGACTGACCGTCGGGTCGAGCAGGCCGCCCAACCCGTCGGCAGCTAAGGAGGATCAGCATGGAGGCCAGCAGTCGAAGCCAGTCCCGGGTCATGGACCTGGTCGCGGTCGAGGTCTTCGCCCGCAAGCTTTTCTCGATCACCGAGGAGATGGGACGGACGATGATCCGGACCTCCGGCGACCCGGTCATCGCCGAGGTCAACGACTTCTCCACCGTCCTCACCGACGCCACCGGCGAGCTGCTCGCCTACGGATACCTGACCATCCACCTCGGGCCGGCCCGCCGCAGCATCGCGCACGTGATCGAGACGGTGCCCCCGGAGTCGATCCACGAGGGCGACGCCTGGATCTGCAACGACCCTTACACGACGGGCAACTGCCATCCGCCGGATGTCGGGATCGTCCGCCCGATCTTCCACCAGGGCGAGATGGTGGCCTGGTGTTGGGCGGAGGCGCACATGACCGACGTCGGCGGGATGGCGCCGGGCGGCTTCGCCTCCTCGGCCCATGAGGTCTACGGCGAGGCGCTGCGCTTTCCTGGGGTCAAGATCGTCGACCGCGGCGAGGTGATCGACGACGTCTGGCGCCTGATCACCACCAACTTCCGTCTGCCGGAGCGGAACCTGAATCAGATCCGCTGTTTCATCGCCGCCTGCAACACGGCCGAATCCCGACTTCATGACGTCCTCGACGAGATCGGGCTGGACGGCTTCAAGGAGCGCTGCGAGGCGGCAAAGGATCTGAGTGAAGCAGCGATGCGCAAACGGATCGCGAGCCTGCCGGACGGTGTCTTCGAAGCCCGTGACTACGTCGAGCACAACGGCCACGTCAACGACCTCTACGAGGTCCGCTGCAAGCTGATCGTCGAGGGCGATCAGCTGACGATCGACTTTGAGGGGACCTCCGCGCAGACCGACGGCTTCATCAACTGCGTCGCGCCTGCCGTGATCTCGGCGTCGCTGACGCCACTCGTCCACATCCTCGTCCCTGATATCCCGGTCAACGAGGGGATCTTCCGGGCCGTCGAGTGGGAGTTGCCCGAAGGGTCCATCGTCAACCCGACCGTGCCCGCGCCGGTGTCCGCCGGCCATCTCGAGACCGGCCTCCACGCCGGCCGCGCGGTGTGGGTCGCGGCGGCGCGCCTGCAGGCGGCGGCCTCGGATGCGTTCGTGTCCTCGCACACGATGGCGCCCGGGCACGATTCGTGGATCGGGTCGATGCTCTACGCGCCGGACGAGAATGGGACCTGGATCCCCTTCCTAGACATGCACGGCGGCGGCGCGGGCCAGGGTGCTCAACCCCATGACGACGGCCTCGACGCCGGCGGGGTGCTGGCCAACAGCACCAACCAGCTGCCGGACATCGAGATCACCGAGGAACACTTCAACGTCCTCTACCTGTGGCGCAAGCTCGGCGTCGGGACGGGAGGGCCTGGTAGGTCGCGTGGCGGCCACGGGATCGAGGTCGCCTGGATGCCCTGGCACACCCCGGGTGGGAGCACCAACACCTTCGCGGCCACCCAGCAGGTTCCTCCGCACGGATTGTTCGGTGGATATCCGGGCAGCGGCAGCCGACACCGGCTGTTCAGCGACACCGACGTCGTCGCCGCGATCGAGGACGGTCGAATGCCGGGGTCGCCGGATGACATTGAGGGCACCGAGACTGATTTCGAAGCGAAGCTCTTCGGCTCCCCGATCGGGCCGGGGGACGTCCTCCAGGTCCGCTGGGGCGGCGGCGGCGGGCTCGGCGATCCGCTCGACCGCGATCCGGAGACGGTGGCGAGCGACGTCCGCTCGGAGTACTTCGCCGCCGCTGCCGCCGAGCCAACTTACGGCGTCGTCCTCACAGATGAGGGTGAGGTCGACAGCGCGGCCACGGCTGCGAAGCGGGCCCGGATCAAGGAGGAGCGGCGCGCCTGGCCGATCCTCGGCGAGGGCGCAGGCGTCCCGGCGGCGTTGTCGGCGGCCGCCCGGGCGACGCATCCGGCGTTGCGCGAGGACGCCGACGGCGCTCTTGTCTGCACCGGCTGCGACCACCCGATCGTCGCTCCTGGTGCCCAGCTTCACGCCTCGCTCCCGGCGCGCCGGCGACGTGCAGCCGAGGCGATGGCCGAAGTCGGCGGCTGGTGCCTCGAGCGCGACGACGTCGACCTTGTCGAGTTCGCCTGCCCGGACTGTGGCAGCCAGCTCGACGTCCGGGTCGTCGTCTCCTGACCGCGGCCCGGCCGATGCCCGAGGTGGCGTCGGGAGATCTGAACGGGACGATCGCGATCGTCACCGGCGGCGCCCGCGGTCAGGGCGCCGCCTTCGTCGAGGAGCTCCATCGCCTCGGCGCGAAGGTGGTGATCGCCGACCTGCTCGCCGCCGAGGGAGACGCGCTGGCCGATCGCCTCGGTGACCGCGTCGTGTTCGTCGCGCACGACGTCTCCGACCCCGAATCCTGGGAGCGGGTCGTGGCCGAGACGACGGGCGCCTTCGGCGGATTGACGGCGCTGGTCAACAACGCGGGGATCAACCGCCCCCGGACCCTGCTCGAGACCGATGCCGAGAACTGGCACGACCACCTGGCGGTCAACCAGACCGGTCCCTTCCTCGGCATGAAGACCGCCGCCGCGGAGATGGCGGCGGGCGGCGGCGGCTCGATCGTGAACATCTGCTCCGGTTCCTCGCTGCGCGGCGCGCCCAAATTCTTCGCCTACTCGGCCGCCAAGTGGGCACTTCGTGGGATGAGTCGCTCGGCCGCCCACGAGCTCGCGCCGCTGGGCATCCGCGTCAACGCGATCTTCCCCGGGCTGATCGAGACGGAGATGCTGGGGGCCTCCGGCTTCACCGATACGGATCGTGCCCTCAAGCTCGTCCCCCTGCGTCGGCTCGGTTCCCCGGCCGACGTGGCCGGGGCGGTCGCGTTCCTCGTCGGCCCCGCTTCCGCCTACGTCACCGGCGCCGAGCTGGTGGTGGACGGCGGGATGTTCGCCTGATCAGGCGCCCAGCTCGAGCCGTGCGACGGTGCGCCGGTGCACCTCGTCGGGGCCGTCGGCGATGCGCAGGATCCGCTGCATCGCAAATGACTGGGCGAGCGGGAAGTCCTGGCTGAGGCCGGCGCCGCCGTGGACCTGGATCGCGCGGTCGAGGACGCGCGTGGCCATGTTGGGGACGGCTACCTTGATCGCGGCGATGTCGCCGCGGGCCGCCTTGTTGCCGAAGTTGTCCATCGCCCAGGCGGCCCGCAGCGTCAACAGTCGGGCCATGTCGATTTCGATCCGACTGTCGGCGATCGCCTCCTGGACGACGCCCTGGTCCGCCAGCGGGCCACCGAAGGCGACCCGCTCCTTGGCCCGCGCGCACATCAGCTCCAGTGCCCGCTCCGCCGCGCCGATCGAACGCATGCAGTGGTGGATGCGCCCGGGCCCCAGTCTTGCCTGCGACATCGCGAACCCGCCGCCGACCTCCCCGAGCAGGTTCTCGACCGGCACCCGGACGTCCTCGAGCGTCACTTCGCAGTGGCCCTCGACGTCGTTGTACCCGAACACGAAAAGGTCGCGGATGATCGTCAGCCCGGGCGTGTCGAGCGGGACCAGAACCATGCTCTGCTGGCGATAGCTCGGTCCGTCGAAGTCGGTCTTCCCCATCACGATGGTGATCCGTGCATTGGGATGGGCGGCGTTGGTGACCCACCACTTCCGCCCGTTGATCACCCATTCGTCGCCGTCGCGCTGGATCCGACACTCGACGTTGCGAGCGTCCGAGCAGGCGACATCGGGCTCGGTCATCAGGAAGGCCGAGCGGATCTCACCGGCCAGCAAGGGCGCCAGCCAGCGGTCCTTCTGCTCGTCGCTGCCGAACATCGTCAGCAACTCCATGTTGCCGGTGTCCGGGGCGCTGCAGTTGAGTGCCTCGGGGGCGATCGCACTGCGGCCGGTGATCTCGGCGAGAGGGGCGTAGTCGAGGTTGCTCAACCCTTCCGTCCACCTGGTCTTATGGGGGAGGAAGAGGTTCCAGAGGCCGAGCTCGCGGGCCCGCTCCTTCAGCTCCTCAATAACCGGCGGGTGCAGATGTGGATCGCCCGCCTGTCGAATCTGGTCTTGGTAGACCGACTCGGCCGGAAGAACGTGATCCTCCATGAAGCGCAGGAGGCTCTCTTGCAGACGGCGGGCGTCGTTGCTCAGTTCGAAGTCCATTTCGTGGGACCGTAGGGACGAGTGTCCGCGTCGGTCGCATCGCCGAAGGCAGGACTTGTTCCCGGGCACAACGCAGGGCCTGCGCATTGGACTGCTGGCCTCGGGCAGGGTGTTTGAGTGGCGCCATGCCGGCCGGTGCCCATTGCGTCCGACCCCCGACGCTCCCGGCCGCCACCCGCATACCGGCGCGATCTCGACCAAGAGGTCAGGGAGTCTCTCCTCCGACTCTCCCTCGCCGGTCTGCGGGTAGGCGGCTCGTCCCTATCTCTCGGCGTATAAAGCAAAATCGAAGGAGCAGAATTGAAGGTTGAACCGCTCGCTGTCCTGGGTGGCGGACTGATGGGGTCGGGGATCGCAGAGTCGGCGGCGAGCGCTGGACTGCCGGTGATCGTCCGCGACGTCGACAAGGAGGCCTGCGCGGCGGCGCGCGCCCGGATCGAGGGATCGGTCGGTCGATTGCGGGACAAGGGCAGGCTCACGGACGCCAGATTTGAGGAGATCCTTGGCCGGATCTCATACACCGCCGAGCTTGAGGATCTCGCCGACGCCGACCTAGTCATCGAGGCGGTGCCCGAGAATCTGGAGTTGAAGCGCGCGATCCTCGCCGAGTTGGTCGAGGTCGTCGCCCCTGAGGCCTTGATCGCTTCCAACACCTCCTCGCTCGCGATCGCCCAGCTGGCGTCCGGGATGCCCGCCCCGGAGCGCTTCCTCGGCCTCCATTTCTTCAGCCCGGTACCGGTGATGGCGCTGGTCGAGATCGTCGTCGCCCTGCGGACATCCGAGGCCACCCGCGAAGCGGCCGAAGGCTTCGCCGTGACGATCGGCAAGGAGGCGATCGTCGCCAAGGATCGCTCGGGCTTCGTCGTCAACATGCTGCTCGTCCCCTACCTAATGGCGGCGATGCGGATGTACGAAGAAGGCTTCGCCACCGCTGCCGACATCGACCGCGGCATGCAGCTGGGCTGCGGCCACCCGATGGGGCCGTTGGCCCTCTGCGACATGATCGGCCTCGATGTCCTCTGCATGGTCTGCGACTCGCTCTACGACGAATACCGGCGGCCCGAGTACGTGCCGCCGCCGATCCTCAGACGGATGGTCGAGAGCGGCCTGTTCGGGCGCAAGGCGAACGCCGGTTTCTACGAGTACTGAGTCGACGAGCCGGGCGAGCGTCCCTCGACCGGAGGCTCCTGCCTGGCCTTGGTTTGTCGGCCTCCCGGCGGTGGGCCGACTGGGACGACAGGGTTCGCGGGGACCGGACGGAGCGAACCGGATATGCAGGAGCGCTCTTATCGGGCGTTGCCGGTTACGAGCCTGGAGACGGTCGTGTCCTCCACGGTGCGCGCGACCTGCATCTCGCCGTGGCGATCACCGCGGTGACGCTGCTCGCGTCCTCTGTAGGCAGTGCTCTCTGGGTGGTCTTTCCGCGCCTGGAGCGCCGACGTGGTCGGCCGAGCGGAGGGCGCGGCCTGACCTACTTCGGCCACCTCCGCGACCGATCCGTCGCCGACATCCACGCTGCCCTTGCCGGACTCGACGAGGACGAGGAGCGCGAACTCGCCCGCCAACTCCGTGTGACGCCAGCCTCTTGCCGAAGATTGCGTCGGTGATCACGGGCCACAAGGCGCCGAGACTGATGGCGCACCCCGACGCCGCGCCGATCACCCTGCGCCGCTACACGCACGTCCTCAAGGGCGAGTGGAGCGCGCCTTCGACCAACTCGAGGCCTTCCTCTCCGAGCGCGAAGCCGAGGAATCGACGTCGGTACTTGCCGCCTAGCCCGACCGACGGCTGCAGCTCGATCAGAACTCATTCCCTAGAGCATTCCCTAGGCCTATCTGCCTGCCGTTTCGCAAGCCCGTAGAATGTCGCAGCCCGAGACTATCCGCCTTGCAATGCGGTGGTCCGGGCACCTGCGCCCGTAGCTCAGCCGGATAGAGCGTCGGTCTACGAAACCGAAGGTCATTGGTTCGAATCCAATCGGGCGCATTCCGCTGGGTTCCGTGGCTCGCCGCGCCCTGCCCTTCCAGAGCCAAATCATCGGCTCGTGGCTTGATCAGCGTTCCGAAGTGTGCCGCACGATTCCGGGGCGTTCCGGCGAGTCGGTGTCACATCCGTGTCTCATCCGGATGACCCGCGGCCGGTCTTCTCATGCCCTTCTGCGAGCTTTGCCAGCTCGCCTATCGACACGTCGAGCGCGTCGGCGATTGCTCGCACCGTGCCCCAGGTCGGATTCGCCTCGCCGCGCTCGATGACGCCGAGCGTGCCCCAGGTAACCCCGGCCTCCGGCGCCAGCTCTTTCAACGTCCGTGCGCGCTTCTGCCGCAGCTCGCGAATCGCCGCGCCGAGCGCAGGCTGAGGTTGGTCTCGGAAGGCTTTCGCGCGTTTATGGTTCGCCATATATTCCTGCTACGCTCGCTGGACGAAACATAAGCGGCCCCCGGCGGTGCTTGCGACACCAACCGAGGGCCTGACCACAAGGAGGCGTGGCTCCTCATGGCTGATCAGAACCCTACGGCCGGCCCACGGGTCGTGCCGATCGACCTCCCACCCGCCCAGACCGAGATCCTCCGGGACGAACTGCTCGGCTGGCTGGCTGGCATCGAAGAGGACCTTGAGACCGACCGGCCGACTCCGCCGAGCGCCGTGGCCCGAGAAGCCGACGCCTTCCGCCGTCTCCTCGCCGCCCTCGAGCACTGCGCGATCGAACTGCCCGACGAGGAGGCTCGCAGAGCGCTGAGCCGGGCGGCCGAAGGCTACGACGCCGCGAGCAACTACGCGCACATCTGCGCCGTCCATGACGCCCATCGGGCCCTGCTGTCCCTGCTCGGCTGATGGACGAGTCAGACGCCCGCCTCGCCTACGTCGTCGGCAGGCGGATGAGGCGGATCCGCCGCGATCAGGAACTGAGCCAGGAGGCGGTGGCCTGGATGGCCGGGATCCACCGGACGCAGATCTGTTTCTACGAGCACGGCGAGCGGATGCCGCTCCTCGCCTCCTTCGTGAGGCTGGCCGGCGGCCTCGGCGTGTCTCCCTGCGTTCTACTCGACGGCATCACCTGGGAGAGGTCCGAGAGTCGGCCCGGGAGGCTGGTCCTCCCCGATCCAGGTGTGGGGTTCGCCAGCACTCCTGAATACGGAGCGCCGCGATGACCAGCCATCGATCCGCGGCCGTGGCGGAGCGGTTCGGCTCGAACCTGCGCCGCGTGCGCCGCCGTGAAGGTCTCTCCCAGATCAAGCTCGCTGCCCGCGCCTCGATGGACCGCACCGAGGTCGGCCTACTGGAGCGCGGACGGCGCGTCTGTCGGATCGACACGCTGATTCGCCTCGCCGGCGCGATGGCGGTCCCGCCGGGGGAACTGCTCGACGGGATCGCCTGGGTCCCGGCGCCCGAGCCACGAGGCGCCTTCGCCTTCGGACCCAGCGCGATCTCGAAATGGCCGACCGAAGTCGAGCCAGGCAGATGAGACACAAACGTCGAGCCAGCGAAGGAACCCAGCCAAGGCAGACGAGAGCCAGAGAAGGAAGTCAATCGAAGCCGAGACAGAACCAGCAGAGAAGAGGTCAGAGCCAAGGAAGGGACGCAAAGCAGAACTCCAAACGCACCACGACCAACCCAGCCAAAGAAGGAGCCAGAACAGCACGACACACTACGGACCCCCCTGGTCCGTGCCTGGGCCGCACCTTTTCGGCCGACAAGGTCAGCAAGGGACGGCAGGCACGTCGGGCGCTGGCGACCGCCCCCTCGCGCGGCCGATTGTGGCCCGGCTGCGCCGTGCGGGGGCCGCTTCTAGGAGGGGGCGGGAGGACTCTGACCTTCGGTCCCGGCGAGGAAGATTTAGGAAGTCACCCGGTGCAAATTGCGCTCCCGCCGGACAAGGAGTGTGTGAGAACCAGAGCCCTAGGTCCGGCCTTCTTCACCGAGCGCACCCTCGCCGCCTACCTAGCGGTGTCCGACCGGACGATCCGCAACTGGATCCGCCGCGGCGAACTGCCCAGCTACAAACTCGGCGCGTCGCGCCGGATCGACCCTGCCGACGTCGAGGACTTCCTCGCCCGCCATCGGGACGCGGCGGCATGAGACGCGAGTCCCCGGTCAAACGGCGGAACCCGTCGGGCAAGGTCGTCTGGGTCGCGAGGTACCGGGGCCGGGACGGCAGGTACCACATCGCCAAGCCGACCTGGAATCGGGGCAAGGGCACCTTCGACCGCAAGGCCGACGCGCAAAGGGCGATCGACGAGGCCTATGGGCTCTCGGACCGTCCCGACACGCTGGGCGCCTACTTCGAGACGTGGACGGACCGCCACCCCAGATCGGAGCGGACCAACGCGACGAACGAGCACCGGATCGGCCGGCTGGTCGACGTGGAGGTCGAGGGCATCCCGTTGAGGGACTGGCCGCTGCGCGAGCTGCGCCGCCGCCATGCCTTGATCCTCGTCGACCACATGTTGAAGACAGAAGGTCGGGCGACCACCGGCGCGGTCGGCATCCTCCGCTCGCTTTCGGCGATGGCCGAGGACGCGATCACCGACGAAGTCTGCGACCTCAATCCGTTCAAGGGCATCCGCATCCGCGCCAGCGACCCTCGCGCCCGGAAGAAGCGCCGTCCGATCCGCGTCTTCAGCTTCGAGGAGATGCACCGCTTCGCCAAGGCCGCCGGGCGCCACGAGGCGCTGGTCCGGACCTTCACCGACACCGGCATGAGGCTCGGGGAGGTGCTGCCGCTACGGGCGGAGGACTTCGACGGCGAGACCCTTCAGGTCTCCCGCACCGCGCACGAGGGTCTGATCCTCGAAGGCACCAAGACCGACCACGGCGAAGAGGATGCTGGCCGCGTCGTCCCGGTCCCAGCGACCCTCGCCTGGATGCTCGAAGCTCAGGTAAACCTGAACGGCCCGGACTGCGAGCTGATCTTCACCACGCCGAGTGGCCGGATGTGGCGGGAGCGGAACTTCTACCGGGATGTGTGGAGGCCGACGCAGGAGGCCTCAGGATTGGACATTCGCCCCCACGAGTGCCGCCACAGCTACGTGACTCACCTGCGGGCGGGGGGAGTCGACGATGCCGACCTGGCGGAGATAGTTGGGCACCGGGTAGAGACGATGCTCGCTCGGTACACGCATCCGATCGGCGCAAGCTTCGCGACTATCCGTTCGCGCGTGGGGTAGTCGCAGCGGTCTCCAGAGCCTGCGCCCGTGCGTTGGCGAGGAGATTCCCCTCATTCTGCGGATCCTAGGGCGGACTCCCCGCCAGGGTTGTTTTTGCAGGGAGAAGTGGGGTAGATAGCAGCAGTCCCACAAAGTCGCTAAAGTCTACAAAGTCAACCCCCCCCCCACATTCAGGAGAAGGGCAAGGAGCCATGTATGTCGATAAGCGCCTCAGCGTCCGGGAGACGGCACGCAAACTAGGCGTGCACGAGAACACCGTCCGAAACTGGGAGTCGAAAGGCATTCTTCGGGCCGCGAAGTTGCCCGGTTCCGGGTTCCGCCGATTTGATCCCTCGGAAGTCGCTCGCTTGCAAAGCGAGATGGTTGAAGGTTTGGCACCCGCATCCGAGGGTCCCATCATCAGGCCGAAAAGCAAGCCCAAGATCGTTCGGGGAGACGACAGTTGAGTCACGAGAGACGGCCTTCTGGGGCGTATTTCGAGACTCGAACGTCCCTATTCAGCCAGGGGGACATCTTTGACGATGTGCCCCTGGCATATCCGTTGCCAGCAGAAGAAATCCTTGTAGATGAGGACGAGTCCGAGGGCGAAGGAGATCGTCGCTTCGTCAGCGGCCCGCTTAGCGTTGGCCTCGCGATGCTGATCACGCCCACTTGTTCCATGCGGGCACAGGGCGACGCGGAGGGTTACGCGCATCCAGTCAGAACGCTGGTGCCGCTTCGGCCTGTTCAAGAACTGACAGAGTTGGGGGTGCTTGATCCGGCAAGACTTCGCCTTGCCGAAAAACGTGATGCCCTCATCAATTACATGTTTGTTCCCGGGTCTTCAGACCTTGGCATTGAAGACAGTTTCGCTCTGCTCTACATGCCGGTGACGCTGCATCACAAAATGATCGACGAGCAAAGAGTTACTCAGCTCACTTACGATGCTGCATCACAACTCCAGAAGAAGTTGACGTGGCATGCCTCCAGCGTCCTTCTTCAACGCGACGATTTTGACCCCCCGATGGACTGATGCGCGAAGGCACGGCAAGAAATCCCTACGACTTTAGGAACCCCGTCCGCACCATGGGGCGTCTCGCGGGACGCGACGACGAGGTCGCCGAAATTGATGAACTCCTGCGCGGCTCGGCGAGCGGAGCCCCGGGGCACTTTGCTCTCTGCGGCGAGCCAGGGATGGGAAAGTCAAGCCTTCTAAATGGCGTCATCCAGATAGCCAAACGACGTCGGCTTCTCGCAGTGAAGGTCGATCTACGAGAGGCGACGGTGGAGAGTCTTTTGACTTTCTATGGAACGGTTTTCGATACGGCGTTGAAAGCTCTAGCTGATCTTGGCGCGATCGATCAATCTCATCCCGTACTGCAGAATTGGACCCGACATACCCTGCTGGGAGATCCGGAGTTACCCGAGGATCCAGCGACATATCTCGCAATTGGCCTTGCGATCGCAGCCAAGATGAGCGGGAAGGTAGTGGACGATGTACCCGAGGCCGTCCTCCAACGAGATGTCGCGACTCTCCTTCAACTCGGGTCGACCGAGAATATCCGTGGTTTGGTAATTGCCATGGACTCGGCCCAGATGCTGGGTGACAACGACGACATTCCGCCGAGCTTGATGCAGCTTGCCCAAGACACCTCGAAGTTGACGCTCGTAACCGCTTCAGAGACTTTGGGACCTTTGCAGAAAATGGCACCTCGATCTTGGGCACAAATCGAGGTCGGGGCGTATAGCACGGCCAGCCAGATTCTGGAGGCGATCTTGAAGCCTCTTGCGGATGCCGAGGAGCTTGAGTTTACGGCGACGTTCAGGACGGCTAACGATATTCAGGAACTCACTCAAGGCAGGCCGTACGAGGTGAATCTAGTCAGCCACTTCGTCTGGGAAGCAATCGCTGAAGGAGAGCAGAGCGATTTCGCTCTGACTGAGGCAGTGATTCGCGAAGTCTTGAAAGAGCTACGCGACAGCGGCCATGAAGCTGGGCCAACGGTTGGGAATATCAGGAATCTGTCCCCGGACGACATCGAGCAGATTGCCCGTTTGACTCCGTTCGAGGGGCTGACTACGCGGCAGCTTGCTCGCGGCCGCTTGATGTTCGATGACTTCGACGACGATCGTCTCACAGAGGTCGAGCTAGAGATCAAAGCCCAGTTGCAACGCTTCGCCACGCTCGGGATCGTGAAGCTTGACCACGATCGCTTTCAAATTGCTGGTGGACCCGAAGCCCGCCTTTACCTGCGCTACTGGGCTGAGCAGGTAGCTGACACCAAGATTGAGTACGACGACACTTACGTCCGCCTCGCAACGGGCGTATGCAGAAGACACGTTGCCCAAGTGCTGCTGGGACCAGATCAGCTCGGAAAGCTCATGAAGGGTCGATGGGCTCATAGGGATATGAGCGACGCCCCTGCCGGGAAGTGGCTTGAGGCTACGGCTGATGTTGTGCGAGAAGAGAACGTCAGCGCGTTGTCCGATTTGCTCCCCGATTTTGACGATGCTGAGAGTCTGGCCGAGTTCTCCGAGCAGGGTGGATTGCTCTTCGGTTTCGCGCTTCAGGTCGGGCTACAGAACGTCGAATATGCAGATATCGCAATAAACGTGAATTCCCTTACGGGCGAGGAGGCGGAGCGTCAGGTCCGAGAGTGGATTGATGTCCATGCTGCGCTCCTTGCGAAGTATGAAATCTCTGTTTTGAAGGTTCGCTGCGAGCAGCTCGACCCCACGTTCAGCCGCATGGCAGCAGCCTATTCGGACCTGCGACGTTACTGCAGCCTGGTGTTTTTCCTACATGAAGCAGGCATCATCAAGCCAGCTGTTGACGCCATTTCGGACTGCATCGATCGGTGTGAGGCTCTGATCGGGTCAGAGCCCACTGATCCGCTCGTGAGGGCCAAGTTGGCCGATGCTTCGAATCGATTGGGTTTCATTCAGGCGACTGCTGAGGATTGGAATTCCGCAGCCCAGAGTCTCGAGCGGAGTCTCGAGCTATCGCTGGGCGATGAGTGGCTACCGAAATTCAACTTGGCGTACGTGGAGGCGGAGCGCGGGCATTTTGAGGACGCGAGCACCCTGATTGCTGAAGCCAGGGAGGCCTTTACCCCCTCTGACGGAGACATCGTCTTGCACGCATGGCTTCCGGTATCAAGCGACTGGAATTCTCCGGTTCCTCGCGCTGCCGTGGTGTCGGTGCACGGAAAGTGGGTCAGTCGCTTCGTCGAGCTGCAGGCTCTCGTCTACGCGGCGAAGGCCGATGCTCAGAAAATTACCGACCTACGCGACAGGCTCGATGGTCTCAGTCTCAGTTCCTCTCTACCTTTGCTTCGCTTGGCCGGTTGGGCGGCTCTTACGATCCTTGACGATCGAGCCAAGGCTGTAGAGCTGTTTGATCGCGCACTCCATGCGACGGAGCTCGATGGCATGGATCTGGTCACGGCAGAGTACGAGTTCGCCCGCGGCCCACTTGATTTTTCGGATGAGACTCTTCCAAGCACCGCCGCGGAGCGTTGAGAGAGCAACTTCAATGCCGTTCGGTGAGCGCGCACGCGTGATGCCATGGCTGGACCAAGTCCGAACCGAGACTAGGTCTAGAGCTTTGTAGTGAACGACGAGTCATTAATCGACGAGGCTTGGCGTCGGCTCACTGCTGTTGTACCCGACGCCGAAATAATTCTCTTCGGGCCGCGCGCCCGTGGAATGGCTCGGCCCGGCAGCGACCTCGACCTGATCGTGATCGAGCCGGATTTCGACCGCCGTGGGGAGGAGTACGGGAGGTTGCGTAAGGAGCTTCGGGGGCTCGGAGTCGCGATCGATCTCGTCATCTACCGTCGCCGAGAGGTTGGCGATTGGGCAGGAGTGCCAGGCAGCCTCCTTCACGGTGCGCTCGGGGAAGGTCGCGTCCTCAAGGGGGCCTGATCGATGGGAGCGGACAGGGACCACGAGGTGAAGGTCGCATTCCGGTCGCATCTGAGCAGCTAACCGCTCTGGCAAGCGCCGGTCGCCCGGTCTACGAAACCGAAGGTCATTGGTTCGAATCCAATCGGGCGCACTGCTGAAAGCCCCTGCTAATGCCACTAATTACGGCTGATGCAGGGGCACGGCGAAAAAGGCCCGGCCATTGGTAGCAAGGGCAGCCACGGGGCACGAGGGGCCAGAAGCACCACGACACGCAGCGCCGCGCCCGGAACCGTGACGGCCCCTAACCACGCCTAAGCCCCCGATTGCCATACCTGGGCCTGCGCCGCGCGGCTGGCGTACGTGGTGCAGGCGTCGCCGTACAAGGTGCTTCTACACTTCCGCTGCAGATCCTTATCAGCCGACGTTGAACAACGAACCGTGTAGGCCGCTAGGTGGACTTTGATAGGAGACGTGTGCTGAGACCGCAGGGAAGCCTGCGCCGAAGCGTTGCTCTGATCTTGATGTCGGCGATCTTCTTCCTATGCGCGGCCGGTGTTCCAGCGGCGGTCTTCGGACTGGATTCAGGCGGATGGGAAGCCGTCAATCAGGGCTCATTTGGGAGCAGGCATTGGGCCGTGGAAGTCGCGCCAGGCAGGAGTGGGGTATGCCTCGAAGACCTCGTCTGGTCAAGTGGACGAAGGGCGACCGCATTGGGGGCCGGACAGTGCTCGCGCCCGGTCGCGGCACGCGGACTGCTTGTGGTTGCCGTGGCGCTGAGCGCGAAGGGCCGGCCGCAGCTCACCGTCGTCGGCGGCGCGTTCGCCCCGGCCGTCGCCCAGGTTGTGGTGGAACGCTTCGACGGGAGCGAAGGGTTACTTCCACTTCGGAAGGAAGGCGGCGGGCCGTATCGCCTTCTTGCGATCGGGCGGCAGGGCGCATGGTGTGCGAAGCGGATCACGACCGTTTCTGCAGCGGGTCGGCGACTGTGGACCGGCACGTGGAAGGAATTCTCCCGATCCATTGATGTCGGCGCGAGGTTCGATCCGCGACCGTATTGCTGATTCAGCGGTCGTGGCGACGACGAACGTTGCCCCACGCGCGCCGTATACAGGATGCTTCGCTGCGTCCGACGAAGAGTTGGGACGGGCCACCGGCATCAACGAGGTCTTCTCGATCGCCCCTACGGCGTGTTGCGCTTTGCCCGCGCCAAATCTGTGGGGCACGAAATGGGGCACGGTGCCACACGGATCACAGGCGATCTCAGCCGAGTCCGATCTAACGAAATCCGCGTGAAACTACGAAACCGAAGGTCATTGGTTCGAATCCAATCGGGCGCATGCGGGCTTTCCGCCTGGGAGCCCGCTGCGGGTCGCCTGTTCGCTGCGGTATTACTGCTGGATGCTCGCGGTCGTGCTGGCGCTTGGTTCGGCGCTCTCCTTCGGGGTCGCGGACTACATCGGCGGCGTCCTCAGCAAGAGGTGCTCGGTCTGGGGTGTCGCCAGTCTGAGCCAGATCACCGCGGGACTGGCGACCGGGGTGGTCGCGATCTTCGTCTTCGGCGACCCAGGCGCCGCCGATTTCGTCTGGGCGGTGGTGGCCGGGCTCGCGGGGGCGTTCGGGATCGTGTTCCTCTATCGAGGCCTCAGTCGCGGGCGGATGAGCGTGGTCGCCCCGATCTCCGGGATCGGTGCGGCGGTGATTCCCGTGATCGTCGGGGTCGCGGGCGGCGAGCGGCCCTCGGTTTTGATCTGGGTGGGGATCGCAATCGCCTTTCCGGCGATCTACCTCATCCCCCAGGTCGATCCGGCGGAGGAAGACGCGGCGAATGGCTCGCCCCGACCCGGCGGGGCGAGCGACGGCGTTCTCGCCGGCATCGGGTTCGGCGTGCTGTTCGCGGCGATCGGGCAGATGGGGGAAGGCTCCGGCTTCCTCCCGCTGTCGCTGATGCAGATCGTGAACGGAGCGGCGGTCGCCGTGGCGGCGGTAGTGCTCCGGCACGAGTGGCTGCCGCGAGGGCGAGAGCAATTGCCGGTCTACGCGATCGGTCTCCTGGCAACGGCCGGGGCGGTCTGCTTTCTGCTCGCCACCCACGAGGGCCTGCTCAGCGTGGTCTCAGTCATCGCGTCCCTGTATCCCGCCGCCACCATCGCGATGGCGGCGGTGCTTCTGGACGAGCACCTCGGGCGGGTGCAGATCGTCGGCCTCGTCCTCGCTACCGTCGCCGTGGTGCTGGTAACGCTCGGGTAGGCAGCGCCGGCGGAGCGGTCGGATCCGCGGGCCTTGGTGAGCTCTTTAGATGCTAGGCGGGGAGGAGCTGTTCAGTGGTGCTCGGCTCACGCCTCTTGGCGGCAGCGCGGCGCGGTGCGGGTGCGGCCTGACGGGGCTCCTCGACCGGGTACGCGTGCGGCTCCGACATTGCCCTTTCGATCGCGGTCACTGCCTGGAACGGGGAGAGACCCCACGTAGTGACCTTCTTGCCTTCTTGGTAGCTGGTGTACTTCCACTGCCTCATCGTGCTTCTCCTGGTGTGGGGACCATTGCTTGTATACAAGTGTGTGCCTCGGGCGAACATTCGTTTGTGAGCGCGGTCACATCGACGCCCTCGTGTGACGCACGCACGGAAGCAACGTGGCGCGGCGTCCCTAGGGTGAGCGAGTCCTCGCTCGGGTGCCTCGCGGCGCCCGATGCCAAGCGGTGCCGACTAATCCTTCGGTGCGACCACGTTGCGTGGCACGTTCGGTCTGGCCACTTTCCCAGTAGGAAATCTCACCGGAAAGGACTCGCATGCCTCGTATCCGCAGGCACCTCAGCTACGCCAACGTGATCGCCACCATCGCATTGATCCTCGTCGTCGGTGGCGGCTCGGCGATCGCTGCCTCGCAGTTCACGAAAGAATCGATCGGCGGCAGGGCGATCAAGAAAGAAAGCATCGGACCCGCCAAACTGACCAAAGCCGCGAAAGACGCCCTAACCGGACCCGTCGGTCCCAAAGGCGCGACGGGTCCCCCCGGCGCGGCCGGTCCCGCCGGCCCCGCGGGGGACCCTGGCTCGGCACTCGCCTTCGCGCATGTCAATGCCGACGGCTCGCTCGACGCCGCCAACTCGAAGAACGTGAGCGCGACCAAACTGACCGCCCAGCCCGGTTACTACTGCGTCTCACCGACGGTTCCGACCAAGAACGTGACCGCCACCCCCTCCGGCACGATCTCGCCCCGCAGCATCGTGGCCGGCTTCGAGGACCCGTTCACGTCCTGCCCGGAAGGCGCGGCGGTGATCGAGACCTGGGACGGGACCAAATACACCAACACGGCGTTCTACGTCGTCTTCAACTGACCATCGGCGGTTCGTCCGCCAGATCGACCCTGTTCGGCCGCGCCGTCCTCCCGAGGACCGGCGCGGCCGACTCAGAGATCAAGTGGCTCATCGGGTTGGCCTCGATGTCGCGCAAGCGACGGCGGTTCTCGTCCATGTTGAGGAGGACCCGGTCCTCGACCCAGGTCCGGTCGCCCGCCGGGGCGACTGGCGGTTTCGCCAACGCCGGAACCGCCCGAGCGGGCCACGGCGGGCCTAACATCCATGCATGTGCAGAAACATCAGGACTCTCCACAATTTCGATCCACCTGCCACCGCTGAGGAGACGCACGCGTCGGCGCTGCAGTACGTGCGGAAGATCAGTGGCTCGACCAAGCCTTCGCAGGCGAACGCGGCGGCGTTCGAGGAGGCCGTCGCCGAGGTCGAGGCGGCGACGCGGAAGCTGCTCGAGCGACTGGTGACGACGGCGCCGCCGAAGAACCGCGAGGACGAGGCGGCCAAGGCGAAGGCGCGCTCGGAAAAACGGTTCGCCGCCGCCTAGGGTCGCGCTTCTGACCCGACACAGAGCCGCCACCGCGGCGGCGTGGCTCGCCGCCGCGCCCTTCGTCGCCTGGGCGCTGGTCCGCCTCTTCGGGCTCGACTCCGGCTACCCGTCGGAGGCGATGATGCCGTTCACGCCCTACGTGGCGGCGGCGTCGGTGGCGGCCGTCGCCTTGGCGCTGGCGCTGGGTCGGCGGGCCCCGGCGGCAGTCGCCGCGCTGGCCGCGATCTGCCTCGGCGTCGCCGTCCTGCCGCGCCAGTTCGGGGACGACACGGTCAGCGCCGCCGGCCACCCGACGCTGAGGGTGCTTGCCGCCAACGTGCACGTCGGCACCGCCGACCCGGCCGCCTTCATGCGACTCGTCGACAAGCTGCGTCCCGACGTCGTCACGGTCGAGGAGTTCACCCCGCGCTTCGAGCGCGAGCTCGCCGCTACCGGGATCGAATCGCGGCTTCCGTTCCACGTCCTCGACGCGGAGCGGCAGGCCCAGGGAACCGCCATCTACTCCACGTATCCGTTGCGCCGCCTGCCCACGCCAGGCTTCTTCTTCAAGATGGCGCACGCGGAAGCGACCCTCCCGGGCGGCCGCGTCCGGATAGTCGCCGTCCACCCGATCCCGCCGCGCCATTCGGCCTGGGTCGCCGAATGGGAAGAAGTCGTCTCGACGCTGCCGTCGGGTGGCCACGGCACGCCCTGGCTCCTCGCCGGCGACTTCAACGCGACCTTCGACCAGGCCCCCTTCCGCGACCTGGTCGACCGCGGCTACCGCGACGCCGGTGAGGCGGCGGGAAAGGGCCTCGACGCCACCTTCCCCGCCGACGGCAGCCTCTTCCCGCCACCGATCACGATCGATCACATCCTCGCCGACGAACGGTGGGGGGTCGTCGATTACGAAGTCGAGCCCCTCCCCAACTCAGACCACCATGCGATCTTCGCCGAGCTCGCCTTGCCCGGTCGCTGACGTCCTGATGCCACGCCGCCCGTATCCTCGGCCGATGCAGGCTGGAGTTGACGTCGCCGCCGAAGAGACCGTCGCCCTGAACCCGCGCGCCGAGGGCACGGTCGAGGCCTTCATCGGCGGCCGGCGGGGCGAGCACGGGACCGTCGTCGTCTGCGCCGGAGTCTCGACCGCGGCGCTCGCCCGGAGCCTCGGGGTCACGATCCCGCTGCGGCGGACGCGCCACGGACGGGTCGCCTTCGCGGTGCGCGACGAGGCCCCGGCGCAGGTCGCCTGCCTCACCGACACCACCGGCCTCTTCGGCGAGCCCGACATGTACGGGGTGGCCTCGCCCGACCGCTCGCGCTTCTCGCTCAGGGTCGCCGAGACGCTCGCCCGCGAGGATCTCAGCCTGCTCGACCCGGGGAAGATCGCTACGGTCGACGACCCGGCCGCGGCCTGGGCGGCACGGGCGCTCCCCGGCGTCGAACCGACTCCGGTCGGCCACCGCCACTGTTGGGTGACCGAACTCCCCTGGAACGAGGACGGTGTCGCCGCCTGGGAGGCTGGGCCGATCCTGTTCCTAGCCGGCAACAACCTCTTCAGGCACGCGCCGGCTCTCGGCGAGGCGCCGGCCGAGGCGGCGCTCGGCGGCACGCTGCGCGACGACCTGCGGCCCGCGGCGCGGCTCGGCGCGCCGGTCGGCTGACGCCCCATGCGCCGCCTTCTGATCGCGACCGCCTCCGCGCTCCTCCTCGCCGCCTGCCTGGCGGCGCCCTCCACGGCCGGGTCCGCACCCGCCGGCCTCGCCGCCCCGCGCGAGAAGGAGATCGCGATGGAACTGGTCTCCTCCGCCGAGAACTCGACGCTCGACTGGCGCAGCGCCTATGCCTATATCGAAGACATCGGCGACGGTCGTGGCTACACCGCGGGCCTGATCGGCTTCTGCTCGGGCACCGGCGACATGCTGGAACTGGTCCGGGCCTACGTCGCTGCCGAGCCGGGGGATCCGCTCGCCCGCTTCCTCCCGGCCCTGAGGAAGGTCGACGGCTCGGCGTCGCACGCGGGGCTCGGGCCCGCCTTCGTCGCCGCCTGGAAGCGGGCCGCGGGCGACCCGGTCTTCCGGCGGTTGCAGATGCGTGAGCTCGACCGCGTCTACTTCGATCCTGCGGTGCGCCGGGCCAAGGCGGACGGGCTCGGCACCCTCGGCCAGTTCATCTACTACGACGCAATCGTGATGCACGGCCCCGGCCAGGGCGCCGACAGCTTCGGCGGCATCCGCCGCCGCGCGATCGCCGTCGCCCCGACCCCGGGCCAAGGCGGCTCGGAGGTCCGGTACCTGAACGCCTTCCTCGAGGTCCGCCGCACCCAGATGAAGACGGAAGCCAAGCACGGCGACACCTCCCGCATCGACGACGAGCAACGCGTCTTCCTGCGCGAAGGCAATCTCGCCCTGCGCCCGCCACTCGTCTGGCACACCTACGGCGACCGCTACGAGATCCCGGCATCTGCGAGCGGGCCGTAGCGACGATGCACCGCGTCGTCGATGCGATGAACGTGATCGGGTCCCGGCCCGATGGCTGGTGGCGCGACCGCTCGGGAGCCGTCCGGCGACTGGTCGAGCAGGTCGACCGTTGGGCGGAGGGTGGGGAGGAACGGGTGACGGTGATGCTGGAGCACGAGCCGCACGAGCAGATCGAGACCGAGCGGGTCGAGGTCGCCTGGGCGAGCGCCGGGGGACGCGACGCCGCCGACCGCGAGATCCTGGCGCGGTTGCCGGGATGGCTGGTGGAGGACGAGGTGGTCGTGGTCACCTCCGATCGGGACCTGGGGACGAAGGCGCGGGCCGCCGGGGCTGGGGTGGAGCCGAGTCGGCCGTTTCGGGCGGAGCTGGATGAGGTGTAGGCCCAGGACGGAGGGACCCCGATCGCCGCTCGCTGAGTCAGGCGCGCGATAGGCGGCTTAACTCAGCGAGCGTCGCCGCGGTGTTGTGCAACACGCGCGGAAGTGTGGACTTCGTCACGTCTCCCGCGCGTCTCCCTCGACGGCGTCGAACTTCCGCCACACCTCTCATACCCCGGCGCCGGCTTCAGCCCTCTCACAACAAAAACCGGAACGCCGCGCTGTCCGGATCGATCGGCTCGATCTGCATCGGCGAGCGGTTCATCCGGGCGAGGAGGCCCGGGAGGTCGGCGGGGTCGGCGATCTCGATGCCGACCAGGGCAGGGCCGGTTTCGCGGTTGCTGCGCTTGACGTACTCGAAGAGGGTGATGTCGTCGGTTGGTCCGAGGACCTCGTCGAGGAAGCGTCGGAGCATGCCGGGCTCCTGGGGGAATTCGACCAGGAAGTAGTGCTTGAGGCCTTCGAAGACGAGCGCCCGCTCGAGGATCTCGGAATAGCGGCTGACGTCGTTGTTGCCGCCCGAGACGACGCAGACGACCTGCGTATCCGGGGTGGGGGTGACCGCGGTGCCGAGGGCGCCGCTCGCGAGCGCCCCCGCGGGCTCCGCGATGATCCCGTCGGTCTGGTACATCGTCAACATCTCGGCGCAGATTGCCCCCGGCTCGAGCTCCACCAGCTCGACGGCGCTGTCGCGGACCAGCGGGTAGGTGAAGTTGCCGACCCGGCGCACGGCCGCGCCATCCACGAAGGAGTCCAGATCGGCGAGGTCGACCGGCCTGCCCGCCTCGAGAGCAGCGACCATCGCCGCCGCCCCGACCGGCTCGACGCCGGTGATCCGTGCGTCCGGGTGCCTCTCCTTCAACCAGGAGGCGACCCCGGCGATGAGGCCCCCGCCGCCGACCGGGACGACCAGGAGCTCCGGCGCGCGGCCGAGCTGCTCGACGATCTCGATCGCCACGGTGCCCTGCCCGGCGATCGTCCGCGGGTCGTCGAAGGCGGGCACAAGCGGGGCGCCGCTCTCGCGCGCGGCGGCCGCGGCCAGTCCGGCGGCATCGTCGTAGGTGTCGCCCGCGATCACGATGTCGACCCAGGCGCCGCCGATCGCCGCGATCCGCTCGCGCTTCTGGCGCGGCGTCGTCCGCGGCAGGTGGACGCGTCCCCGGATCCCCAGCGCGGCACAGGCATAGGCGACGCCCTGGGCATGGTTGCCCGCGCTCGCGCAGACGACCCCCGCCGCCGTGTCGGCGAGCTGCGCCATCAGGTTGTAGGCGCCGCGGAGCTTGTAGGAGCGGACCGGCTGCAGGTCCTCCCGCTTCAGCCACACCTCGGCGCCGACCAACTCCGAGAGCCGCGCGTTGCGTTCGAGCGGCGTCCGCCGGACGACCCCCGCCAGCCGCGCGGCGGCCTCCTCGACCAACTCGGCCACCTGTCCTGTCCCGGGGCTCGAATCTCCTGCGTGCATCGCCCCAGTATCGCCGGCTCGGCCCGCGGCCGGAGGTAACGCTTTTCGCCGTTCCGGGCAATACCAAGCATGGAGATCGAGCCGGCCTTGCCGAATCCACCCAGCTCACTCAGCCGGCGGCTCAGCGTGGTCGCCGCGCGCGAGCACGGCGTCGGCCCCGAGCAATTGCCGCTGATCGGCATCGACGCCGACATCTTCGGCGCCTTCTATCGCGAACACATCGACAGGGTGGAGGGCTTCGTGATGCGGCGCGTCGGAGATCGCGAGCGCGCCGCGGACCTGACCGCGGAGATCTTCATCGCGGCGATCGACTCCGCCCATCGCTACCGGCCGGCGCTCGGTTCGCCCCGTGCCTGGTTACTGGGGATCGCCCGTAATCTCGTTGCCGGCGAGTGGCGCTCGCGCGACCGGCATCGAGCCGGGGAGGAGCGGCTCCGCGGCAGCGCCCTGCTCGACTCAGACGACGCGGCGCGCTGGGACGCGCGGATCGACGCGGCCTCCCGATCGCGCGAGCTCTACGCCGCGATGTCGCGACTGCCCGACGGCGAGCGGGCGGTGCTGGAACTGGTCGCCCTGGACGAACTGAGCCTCGCCGAGGCGGCCGAGGCGCTCGGCATCCGAGCGGTCGCGGCGCGGGTCCGCCTGCACCGCGCGCGGCGCAAGCTGCGCGACGTGCTCAAGGCCCCCGGCGAGCCCGACGCCCACCACCCAACAGCCCGAAAGGAGGGCCGATCGTGAAACGCCAGGACAACCGACGGGACGATTTCGAGAGCCGCCTGCTCGGTCAGTTGCAGGCGATCGTCGCCGCGCGCGGCGACGAGGCGTCCAGGCGGGAGGCGGTGGCTCCGGCTCCGCGCCCGTCCGCCTGGCGCCGCCGCGCCCCGCGCCTCGCGCTCGTCGGGGCCCTCGCGCTGGCGGCGGTCGCCGTCGCCCTCATCATCACCGCGGGCGGCAGCAAGAGCTCCACCGCCTTCGCGGTCGAACCGCGACCCGGCGGCGGGGTGACGATCAAGATCTTCAGCCTCGAAGACGCCTCCGGCGTGGAAGCGGCGCTGATGGAAGCGGGGATCCGTTCCCAGGTGACCTGGCTCGACGCGGGGATGGTCTGCAAGGAACCGCACTACAAGTCGTCTGCGATCCACTCCTCGGGCGGCGGAACCTTCGGTGGTATGACCATGGGCGGCCCGGGGGCGATCACGATCTCGGTCGGCGACTCCCCGCCCTCGCGGATCGGCGAATACAAGCGCGGTGAAATCTCCCATGCCGAATTCCAGTCGTCGTTGGCCGAACGGGCGAACCTCAACCTCGACCCGGAGGACTTCCGCCCTGACCAGACCGTGATCATCTCCGGCGCGCCCGTCCCCTACGACGGCGATCCCGAAGGAGGGAGCATCACCAAGTTCGACGTCGCCGAAGGCAAGGTCGAACCGTGCGAGCCCGTCCCGGCACCACCGGGCGCGGGGACGAACGCATTCGCCCTGACCCAGGAGGGAGGCCCTGGCTACACACCGCGAGGCGACAGCTCTTTGCCGGCCGGCGCGGCGGCCACCGCGCTGCATCGGGCCGCGGCCGCCGCCGGATCGTCTGACACCGCGCTCGCCCCGCCGGGCCCCGGCAAGTTCCTCTACGAGAAGACGAAGGTGGTCGAGCTGGAAGGCTGGTTGCCGAGGGGCGAGGGGAAGGGGCCGAAGGATCATCCCCGGTACTTCGTGCAGATCAACGACCCGAAGGCGCGCTACGCGCTGGTCCCGCGAACCAGGCAGGTGTGGACCGCCCCGAGCGGCAAGACGCACGTCCGCGAAACGCTCGGGAGGATCAGGTTCCTCTCGACCGCCGACCAGCGGGCCTGGGAAGCGGCCGGCTCACCGCCGCCCTGGGCCTTCGATCCGGCCGAACACCCGATTGCGCGCGACGCCTCAGGCCGTCTGGAGAAGGACTACCCGAGGGAGTCCTTCCGCGGGCGCCACGAATTCAGATATCTGGGGAGGCTCGCCAGGCTGCCCACGGAATCGGAAGTCCTGCGCCTCAAGATCGAACATCGGCCCTCCAGCGGTGCGCCGGTCGCCGCCTCACCCGCCACCTCGGCCCGCGGCGGTGGGACGGTCGAGGGCCTGCTCGAAATCCTTGGCGAACCGCTGACCCCGCCGGCGGTCCGCGCGGCCGCCTTCGGCGCCTTGGCCGAAATCCCCGACCTCGGCTTCGAACGGGGCGTGACCGACGGCGCCGGCCGCCGGGGCGACGCGATCGGCTGGACCCGCGAAGCGGGTTTCGGCAACCGCTACATCTTCGACCCCCGCACCGGCGAGCTCCTCTCCGACGCCGAATTCATCTACGACGCCAAGGCGGCGGATTACCCCACGGTCCCCGACGACACTCCGTTTCGCGAAACCGTCCACCTGCGGGCCGCGGTCGTCGGCACGATCCGTTAGGCGGAGGCGTCGATCTGAACCGGGTAGCCGGCGCGCAGCGCCGCGAGGGTCGCGGGCGGGGTGATCGCGGTGGGGGTGCCGCGACGAGGGCGACGGCTGCGCGCGCCATAGCCGATGGGGCTCCAGGCGACGAGATCGGTGCCGTGGACCAGGTGGGGGATGTCGTCGAGGAGGACAAAGGCGCCGTCGGGGAGGTCGGGCCAGCCGGTCTGGTGGAAGCGGCGGCGGTGGGTGCCGCGGACGAGGCGCTCGGCGTGGAGACGCCGGTTCATCTCACCGGCCGACGGTGGGGCGCCGCCGAGCCCCGCGGCCCAGGCGGCCTTGTAGGCCTGGTATTCGGCGTGGCGGCACTCGCCGCAGGGGCGGTGGCCGGCGGCGAGGGCGACCGCCTCATCGTGGAAGAAGAGCGGGGTCCAGCGGTTGGGGATCCAGAGCTCGCGGTGGCGGTCCCGGAACTCGAGGGCGCAGGTGATCCACAGGTTGCCGGCGTGGAAGCGGACGATCTCGCAGCCCTCGTGGATGATCCCGCGGTTCCCGGTCCAGGCCCCGCGCAGCGCCGTCGCGACGATCTCACCGGTGGGGGTGACGCGGTTGCGCTCGGGCATCCCTCGACTCTAGG
>JAFDWG010000300.1 GCA_018268605.1 Actinomycetota bacterium
AACGCCCAGCAGGAAGTGATCAACGGGATCAAGGACCGCCTCACCAGCATCACCCGCATCCCGTACAACTTCATCAAGGGTCCGATCATCGGCTGGGACGCGCCGAAAGCCTTCGTCTCCGACATGGGCTTCTTCACCATGCCGCAGCTGGTGATCTCGGCGGCCCTGGGCGGCACGAGCGCCGCCAACGTCCTCTGCGGCACGAGCGCCAAGGAAGCCGCGAAGTGCGGCACCGGGCCCGAAGGCTCGATCGAAGTCCCCCAGTCGGTGCGCCGTAAGGCCGTCCACCGCTTGATGGGGTGAGGCGGGGCTAGTCGGTCGACGACGAACTAGACGACGAGGCGGCTTTCGACTCCGACGTCGAGCTGCTGCTCGAGTCGGAGGAGCTCGAGGAGTCCGAGGAGGAGCTGCTGCCCTCGCCCGAGGAGCCGTTGGAGCCGCCGCCTTTGCGTTTGCCGTAGTCGGTGTTGTAGAAGCCGGAGCCTTTGAAGTGGACCGCAGGAGCGCTCAGCACGCGCTGGGCGGGGGCGCCGCACTCGACGCACTCGGTCAGCGCCTCGTCCGACATCTTCTGCATCACGTCGAAGACGTGGCCGTTGTCGCATTTGTACTCGTAGATCGGCACGGGACCCATGATTATCGCAATCGCTACCGTTCGGGCATGGCGACCACCCCGCAGGAGAAGCCCGAGACCGAGGTGACGATGGAGGAGATCGTCGCGCTGTGCAAGCGGCGCGGCTTCGTTTTCCCCTCCTCGGAGATCTACGGCGGGCTCGGCTCGACCTACGACTACGGGCACTACGGGGTGCTGCTGAAGACCAACGTGAAGAACGAGTGGTGGCGCTCGATGCTGCAGGAACGCGACGACATCGTCGCCCTCGACTCGGCGATCCTGCAGAGCCCCAAGGTCTGGGAGGCGTCCGGCCACCTGGCCGGGTTCACCGACCCCTTGGTCCAGTGCCTCGGCAAGTGCAAGCGGCGCTGGCGTGAGGACCACCTGCGCGAGGCCGTGGCGGCCGAAGGCGGCGATCCCGACGGCGAGATCAAGTGCCCGGAGTGCGGCGGCGACCTGTCGGAGCCGCGCAACTTCAACCTGATGTTCGAGACGCACGTCGGCCCGGTCGCGGGCGAGGGCTCGGAGGTCTACCTCCGCCCGGAGACGGCGCAGGGCATCTTCATCAACTTCAAGAACGTCCTCGGCTTCGCCCGCAAGAAGCCGCC
>JAFDWG010000301.1 GCA_018268605.1 Actinomycetota bacterium
GGCGGCTAAGATCGGGGGCGAAAGCGACGACGAAAGCCAGCCAGCGCCCTTGATCAAGCGCCGCCGATGCAGTTAATCAGCCGCACCGTCTCGATCCTCGAGGAGGTGGCGCGGCGGCCGGATGGCGGCGGTCTCGTCGAGATCGCCAACGCCACCTCGCTCCCCGCGGCGACCTGCCACCGACTGCTGGCCGCGCTCGCCGAAGACGAGTTGGTCCAGCGCGATCCGCTGACCCGCCGCTACAGCGTCGGGCCGGGATTGGTGCAGCTGGCCGGGATGGTGACCCAGATCGGTCGCGGCGCCTCGATCGAAGCGGGGATGACGGCGCTGCGCGATCGGTGGCGCGAGTGCTTCTTCCTCGCCTCGGTGGTCGACGACGCGATCATCTGCGTCCGCTCGCTGCCGACGATCGACCCCAACCGGATGACGGTGACGGTGCCGCTCGGGCAGCCGATGGCGCCCAACGTCGCCGGGTCGGGTAAGGCGATCCTCGCCCACGTCGCTCCGGCGCAGCGCGAGCGGCTGATCGCGGCCGGCGGCGGCATGGCTCGCTTCACCGAGAAATCGATCGTCGACGAGGAGGACTTCGAGTCGGAGATGGTGCGGATCCGCGAGCGCGGCTACGCGATCTGCGACGAGGAGTCGGAGATCGGGGCCGCCACGATCGCCGTGCCGATCGTCCTACCGGACGGGGAGGTGCGCAGCGCCCTGGGGACGATCGGGCCGCGCGACCGGATCGTCAGCCTCGCCGAGGAGGGCATGATCGACGACATGACCCGCACCGCCGAGGTGATCGCCGGGCTCGAGCAGGGGACGATCGTCGACGCGTTGGTGCCGGGGCTCTAGGCCCGCTGGGTCACCGGGGCGAGGCGGATTCGACGCTTTCGCGTTCGCGGGCGAGGGTCTCGACCGCGAGCTGCAGCGACTGGAGCTGTTCCTGCACGCTCTTCAGTTCCCGCAGGGCGACGTCCTCGGGCCGGATCTGTTCCTCGGCCAGCTCCTCCTCGATCTGGGTGAGTTCGGGGGCGAGGAAGCGCTGGGCGATGCCGCCGGTGATCAGCGCGACGAAGGCGATGCCGATCAGCAGGATGCAGGTCGAGACGATCTGACCGCCGGTCGTGGTCGGATAGATGTTCGAGCCGAGCGTGGTCATCGTCGTGATCGCCCAGTAGGTGTCCTGCCAGAAGGTGAGGTGCTGGGAGTGCTTCTCGAAGGC
>JAFDWG010000302.1 GCA_018268605.1 Actinomycetota bacterium
CGGTTGGCGTCGAGCAGCGTCGCGCGGAGCTCTTCGTTCAGCTCGATCGGCGCGTCGGAGGTGGTGTCGGCGCCGCAGGCGATGCCGACGTCGATCTGCCCGAGGGCGATCTTGTTGGCGACCAGGATCGCGGTCTCGAGCCCGGTCCCGCATGCCTGCTGGACGTCGTAGGCGGGGGTCTCGGGCGCGAGGCGGGTGCTGAGGACGCTCTCGCGGGTCAGGTCGCGGTCGTGGGAGTGCTTCAGCACGGCACCGCCGGCGACCTCGCCGAGCGTCTCGCCCTCGAGGCCGTAGCGGTCGATCAGCCCGTCGAGCGCGGCGGTGAGCATGTCCTGGTTGGTCGCGTGCGCGTAATTGGTGTCGGAGCGCGCGAAGGGGATCCGGTTGCCGCCGACCACGGCGACCCTGCGGGTCTCGGTGTTCACTTTCTCTGGGTTCCTTTCCCGGGTTTGGGCGAAGTGGTGGAGGCGGCGGAGCGGACGCGGATGCCCGGCTCGACCGTGGAGATCAGGAGCTCGGCGGCTTCCTCGGCGGAGATCGCCTCGGTCCGCAGCCACCAGCGGGCCAGCTCCTCGGCGGCGCCCAGAAGGGCGGCGGAAAGCGCCTCGATCTCGACGCGGGCGGCGCCGCGACGGGCTTCGGGCAGCTGGGCGAGCAGGGACTGGGAGACGAGCTCCACGATCTGGTCCCGGTAGGAGGCGACCTTCTCGGCGACCTCCCCGCTGTTCGGCAACGTCTCGTCGAAGAGCACCGCCCAGGCGGCCCGGTCGGAGTCGAGGAACTCGAAGAATGCCCGCACTCCCGCTCCGAGCGCGTCGCCGGGGCTGCCGGTCTCGGCGATCGATTCGCCGATCGTCCGGATCAACGAGTCGCCCGCCTGCTCCATGCAGGCGATGTAGAGCCGCTCCTTGTTGCCGAAGTAGTTGTAGAGCAGGGGCTTGGTGACCCCGACCTTCGCCGCGATCTCGTCCATCGTCACGTCCGCGTAGCCGCGCTCGGCGAAGAGCCCGTGGGCGACGCCGAGCGTCTGCACCATCCGGTCGCTGCGCGACAGCCGCGATCTGACTGATGCATCCATCGGTGCATACGTTACCCGACTATAAATTTATATGGGCGTAACGTGACGAAGTCACATAGGGAGCGTTGTGCCGGCCGTCGCGGCCGTCCGAGGGGCGGTGCCCTGGGCGTCTCATGGAGGTCCTGGCAGGCTGT
>JAFDWG010000303.1 GCA_018268605.1 Actinomycetota bacterium
CGGTGCGCGACTGGAGCGCCGAGGCATCGCCGCCGGTCGAGGTCGACTCGATCGGCTCCCTGGTCCGCGAGGGCGGCGACGCGGCGCTCCTGGCGCTGACCAGGCGCTACGACGCGCCTGAGGCCGAGGTCACCCGCCTGCGGGTCGAGCCGGAGGAGGCAGCGGCGGCGCTCGAGGCGATCGACGGCGAGCTGCGCGAGGCGCTGGAGACGGCCGCCGCCAACATCCGCGCCGTCGCCGCCGCCCAGACCGGCGAGGAGAAGCGGGTCGAGCTGCCGCAGGGCCACTCGGTGCGCCTGCGCGAGGTGCCGGTCGGCGCCGCCGGGCTCTACGCGCCGGGCGGCCGCGCCGCTTACCCCTCGAGCGTCCTGATGACCGCTCTGCCGGCCCAGGTCGCCGGCGTCGGTCGGATCGTCCTGGCCACCCCGCCGGGCCCGGACGGCTCGGTCCACCAGGTGACGCTGGCCGCCGCCGCGCTCTGCGGGATCGAGGAGATCTACGCCGTCGGCGGCGCCCAGGCCGTCTTCGCGCTCGCCTACGGCACCGAGACGATCGAGCCGGTCGACGTGATCGCCGGCCCCGGCAACGCCTGGGTGCAGGAGGCCAAGCGGGCCGTCTACGGGACGGTGGGGATCGACTCCCTGGCCGGGCCGTCGGAGCTGATGGTGATCGCCGGGCACGACACCGAGCCCGAGTGGGCGGCCCTCGACCTCTGCGCGCAGGCCGAGCACGGCGACGGGGCGCTCATGGTCGCGGCAGTGGAGGAGCACATCCTCGACGCGGTCGCCGAGGCGACCGAGCGCTTGGCGGCGCTCCGTCCGGGGGTCTCCGGCGCGGCGCCGCTGGCGCTCGTCCACGTCCCCGACTCGACCGACGCGGTCGACCTCTGCAACGCGTTCGCGCCCGAGCACGTCGAGATCTTCGAGGAGGACGCGGGCCTCCTTGCCGAGCGGATCACCACCGCCGGCTGCGTCTTCGCGGGCCGTTGGGGGGCGACCGCGTTCGGCGACTACGCGGCGGGCTCCAACCACGTACTGCCGACCGGTGGCTCGGGCCGCTTCACCGGCCCGCTCGGGCCCGGCGCCTTCCGCCGGCGGATCTCCACGGTGGAGCTCGACCAGGCCGCCGCCGCCGCGCTCGCGCCGACCGTCGACCGCATCGCCCGCGCGGAGGGCTTCCCCGTCCACGGCGAATCGGCCATGA
>JAFDWG010000304.1 GCA_018268605.1 Actinomycetota bacterium
CAGCCGCTGGATCTCGGAGGTGCCCTCGAAGATGGTGTAGATCTTGGCGTCGCGGTGCATCCGCTCGACCGGGAACTCGCGCGTGTAGCCGTTGCCGCCGAGGATCTGGATCGCGCGCTCGGTAGCCCAGACGGCGACCTCGCCCGACTTCAGCTTCGACATCGAGCCCTCGGCGTTCTCGAATCTCTTGCCCGTGCGGCCCATCCAGGCGGCACGCCAGACCAGTAGGCGGGCGGCGTCGATCTCGAGTTTCATGTCGGCGAGGGTGAACGCGATCGACTGGTTCTCGATGATCGCGCGACCGAACTGGCGCCGCTCCTTGGAGTACTCGAGCGCGTACTCGTAGGCGGCGCGGGCGATCCCGAGGGCCTGGGAGCCGACCACCGGGCGGCTCGCCTCGAAGGTCTGCATCGCCGCCTGGGCTTTGCCTTTCTTGCCTTCGCGCACGCGGGCGAGGCGCTCATCCAGCTTCTCTTTCCCACCCAGCAGGCAGGAGCCCGGGACGCGGCAGTCGTCGAGGTGCACGTCGGCGGTGTGGGACGCGTGCAGGCCGTGCTTCTTG
Organism: Actinomycetota bacterium; assembly: GCA_018268605.1. Lineage (GTDB taxonomy): Bacteria > Actinomycetota > Thermoleophilia > Solirubrobacterales > 70-9 > VAYN01. Next base: position 563 of record JAFDWG010000304.1, read on the forward strand.
ACCTTTGCCCCCTGCTCGCAACCCGGCGTCCCCGGTGGGATCACAAAGGCGGCGTGACCGCGCGAGCCGAGCTCCCGGTCGACCGAGGCGATCACCACGTGGACGTTGGCGATGCCGCCGTTGGTCGCCCAGGCCTTCTGGCCGTTCAGCACCCATTCGTCCTTGGCCTCGTCGTACTTGGCCGTGGTGCGGATCGCCGAGACGTCGGAGCCGGCGTCCGGCTCGGAAGCGCAGAACGCGGCCACCTTGACGTCATCGGGCGTGCCGAAGCATTGTGGGATCCACTCCCCCATCTGCTCTGGCGTCCCCTGCCCGAAGATCGCGGCGACGGCGAGCGTCGTGCCCATGATCGCCATGCCGATTCCGGCGTCCCCCCAGAAGAGCTCCTCGTTGGCGATCGGCAGCATCAGCCCGGTGTCGTCGGCCCAGAACTGGCCCAGGCCTTCGAAGCTGTAGAGGCCGATCTTGGCGGCCTCCTGGATCACCGGCCACGGCGTTTCCTCGCGCTCGTCCCATTCGTGCGCGGCGGGCCGGACCACTCCCTCGGCGAACCCGTGCACCCAGTCCCGGATGTCCTCCTGATCCTGAGTCAGCTCGATCGT
>JAFDWG010000305.1 GCA_018268605.1 Actinomycetota bacterium
GGCAGTCGAACACGACCTTCGTCAACCTGCGGGCGGCGCTCGACGACGTCGAACCGCTGATCAACACGGCCAAGCCGGCGACCAAGAACCTTGCCCCGTTCCTCGCCGAACTGCGCCCGGTCCTCAACAAGTTCATCCCCTTCACGCAGAACCTGACGCTGGCGCTGAACCGGCCGGGCCCCTACAACGACACGACTTCGTTGCTGCAGGAATTGCCGGCGGTCCAGCAGCGGGCTTCGAAGGCCTTCCCGCACGCCGAAGCCGCGATCGCCTCGTTCCAGCCACAGCTGAGCTTCGCCCGCTCCTATACACCTGACCTCTTCAACGCGCTCGGCCACCTGGGTGCGGCGGCCGGCGCTTATGACGGCAACGGCAACTACGTTCGCGCGTCGGTATCGGCGGCAAACCTGTTCAAGTACGAAGGCGGGAAGCTCGTCCCGAACTCTCGAAGCGGAGTCTTCAACGGCTTCACGTCTACCTCGACCCCGCGCCGCTGCCCCGGCGGCGCGACCCAGCCTGCCTCCGACGGTTCCAACCCCTACGTGAACCCGCCGCACGGTGGCAGCTCCGTCAACCCGTCCGAATGCAACGTGAATCAGGGGACGGGCGGATGAGGAAGCTGATCGGGGGCCTCGTGGTGGTGGCCGCCGTGGTCGCGGCGATCGTCCTGATCTCGGGTGGTGGCTCGGGAGACGGGTACGTGGTGCGCGCCGTCTTCAGCAACGGGTCGTTCATGGTCGCCGGAGAGCAGGTGCGCATCGCGGGCGCCAACGTCGGCACTATCAAGGCGGTAAGCGTCTCACTGCCGGGAGAACCGACCGCCGAACAGGACGGCAAGTTCGTCGACGTCCCCGGTAAGGCGATCATCGAGCTCGAAATCTCCGACCCGAGCTTTCAGGACTTCCGTCAGGACGCGCACTGCGAAATCCGCCCGCAGTCGCTGATCGGGGAGAAGTACGTCAACTGCTACCCGACCGATCCGCGGGCGCCGGGCGAGCAACCGCCGCCGCCGTTGAGGCAGATCCCCAGCGGCAAGCCAGGCGCGGGGCAGTACCTGCTGCCGCTCGGCCGCAACCAGACGACGGTCGACCCGGACCTGATCAACAACATCAACTCGCTGCC
>JAFDWG010000306.1 GCA_018268605.1 Actinomycetota bacterium
GAACAGGTGGGGGAGCTCGTTCTCCTGACCGGCCGCACGATCGCCTCCGCGGTCCGCCCGCCCTATCCCTACGGCGAGGAGTTCATCGGCCAGTTCCTCTTCGCCCTGCAGCTCTGCTGGTTCCCGCTGCTGATCTCGACGGTGGCGATCAACTTCGGCGCCCCCGGGCTCCAGGCCGCCAACTTCCTCACGCTATTCGGCGCGCTCGACCGGCTCGGCGGCTTCTTCGTGCTCGCCGCGATCCGAGAAATCGGCCCCTTCGTGACCGGCGTCTGCGTGGCCGGCATCGCCGGCACCGCGATCACCGCCGACCTCGGTGCCCGCAAGATCCGCGAGGAGCTCGACGCATTGCAGGTGCTGGGCGTGGACCCGATCAAGAACCTCGTCGTGCCCCGCTTTCTCGCCCTGATGCTGGTCACCGGGCTGCTCGACATCTTCGCCATCGTCGCCGGCCTCTCCGGTGGCATCTTCACGGAGATCCTCTACCACCAATCCCTCGGCGGCTTCTTCGCGACGCTGTTCGAGCAGGCTTCGGTCACGGATCTGTGGGGTTCGGTGATCAAGTGCACGCTCTTCGGCGCGATCATCGCGATCGTCTGTTGTTACAAAGGCATGACGGCCTCCGGCGGCGCCGCCGGCGTCGGCCGCGCGGTCAACGAGGCGGTCGTGATCTCGTTCCTGGCCTTCTTCGCCTTCAACTACGTCTTCACCCAGACGCTGCTGGCGACCAACCCCGAACTGCAGACGATCCGATGAGGGGCGCGGTCCGATGAACGCCTGGCTCGAGGTCCCGCGCGGCTGGCTCGATTCGCTCGGCGAGATCGCGCGCTTCGGCGGCCGGGTGATGGGGATCGTCTACTCGGGCCGGGTCCTGCGCTTCTTCGGCGAGTCGCTGCGCCAGGCCGGGATCCTGATCCTCGGCTCGGCCCTGGTGATCTGGGGCCTTGTCTTCGTGCTCGGCCTCCAGTGCGGGATCGAGGGTGCCTACCTGCTGCGCGCCAACGGCGCCCCCGCCTACGCCGGCGTCTTCTCCGCCTGGTGCGACCTGCGCGAGATCCTTCCGTACGCCTTCGGCTACATGCTCTCGGCGAAGGTCGGGACCGGGAT
>JAFDWG010000307.1 GCA_018268605.1 Actinomycetota bacterium
CCGAGCAGCATCGGCAACGGGTCATAGGCCGCCTGCCTGGTGCGAGCGATGTTGAAATCGCCGGGGCCGGGTGGATAGGCCCCCCTCCCCCGCCACTCGGCCCGAAGGTCGTCGACGACCCGCCGCGCCGGGTTCGCCGACATCCGCGGAGGCCGCTCCGCCAGCGGCGCCGTCGTGTCGACCGTGGCCATGGCGCGGAAGTCTAACGATCTATTTGGCTGGCTAGCCAGCTGGACAAAGGGACGCAAGGGCTTGCGGCGAGCCCGGTGTGAGAGGTGAGACGAAAGTCCGACGCCGTTGCGAGGGAGACGTGCGGGAGACGGCACGAACTCCACACTTCCGCGAGGATCCCGTGCGCTTCGTGCATGAGTTGCGGGTGGAGGCGTCACGTCTCCGGGAGTTTCGCCCAGGACCGACATAGGACTGCCGGAGTGGCCGGGACGACGTCCGTACCGCCAACAAACAACACCTCAAGCGGCCGCTTTGGCCGCGAGCTGCCCGCATGCCGCGTCAATATCCCGACCACGCGTGAGGCGCACGGTGGCGGGGACGCGGTGCTCGGCGAGGATCGCGCGGAAGGTCTCGATCCGCTCCGGCGAGGAGTCGTCGTAAGCTCCCGTCGGGTTGTAGGGGATCAGGTTGATCTTGTAGATCCGCGGGTCGAGCAGCTTGGCCAGTTCGCGGGCGTGCTCGGGGTGGTCGTTGACGCCGTCGAGCATCACGTACTCGACGAAGACCTTGCGCCGGCGCTTCGCCCGGTAGCGGTCGCAGGCGGCCAGGACCTCCTTCAGCGGATAGCGGTCGTTCACCGGCATCAGCTGCGAGCGCAGCCCGTCGTTGGGAGCGTGAAGCGACAGTGCGAGGCCGATCGGCATCTCACATTCGGCAAGCCGGTCGATCCCCGGCACCCATCCCACCGTCGAGATCGAGGTCCGCCGGTTCGTCACCCCGATGTCCGGTAGCCGTTCGCAGGCGGCGAGCACATTGTCGATGTTCATCGTCGGCTCCCCCATCCCCATGAAGACGACGTGGTCGATCG
>JAFDWG010000308.1 GCA_018268605.1 Actinomycetota bacterium
ACATTGTTCATTTACGGTGTAAACCTACTTTCCCGAACGGTCGACGGCAAGCAAGGAGGAGCCCCCTATGTCCCAGCGCCTCACCAATATCGCAACCACACACCCCCGACGCTTCGGCCTCGTCGCGCTGCTCACCTTCATCGTCGTCGCGGTGATCGGCAGCGCCGCGCCGGGAAGCTTCGACGTCGCGCGCGCCTTCGTCGACCCCGGGTCCGACTCGGCCCACGCCCGCGACCAGATCGAAGCGGCGAGCGGGCAGACCGCCGAACCGGCGCTGCTCGCCCTGGTCGACGCGCCCCCCGGCAGTCCCAAGGTCGCGAAGGTGGTGCGGACGCTGGAAGCCCAGCCGGGGGTCGGCCAGGTCACCCGCCCGACGCCGGGCTCGCCCCTCGTCTCCGAAGACGGGGAGAAGAGCATGGTCGCGGCGACGATCAGCTCCTCCGCCTCCGAAGCCGACGTCGCCGAAGCGCTGCAGGAACACGACGAAGTCGCCGGGGTCGAACTCGGTGGCAACGCGGTCGGCCAGGCTCAGGTCGGCGAACAGGCGACCACCGACCTGGCGACCGCCGAGCTGATCGCCTTCCCCCTGCTCGCGCTCCTCACCTTCCTCTTCTTCCGCGGCGTCGCCGCGCTCCTGCCACTGGCGGTCGGGGCGACGACCGTCCTCGGCGCTTTCGCCGTGCTACGAGCGGTGAACGAGGCGCTCGCGATCTCCCCCTTCGCGCTCAATCTCGTGATCGGCATGGGGCTCGGGCTGGCAGTGGACTACAGCCTGCTCACCGTGTCGCGGTTCCGCGAGGAGCTCGGGCGCGGCATCGACCCGCCGCAGGCGCTCTTGGCGACGCTGCGCAACGCCGGCCACACCGTGCTCTTCAGCGCGGTCACCGTGGCGGCAGCGCTCGCTTGCCTCACCGTCTTCCCCCAGCGCTTCCTCGTCTCGATGGGGATCGGCGGGATCGTGGTCGCGCTGGTCGCCGCCGCCGCGACCTTCCTCATCCTGCCGCCGCTCCTGATCCTGATGGCGCCGCGCCTCGGCA
>JAFDWG010000309.1 GCA_018268605.1 Actinomycetota bacterium
GGCGCTTGCGAGGGCGGCACCGAAATCGGTGGTGATCGCGTCGATTTCCGGATACTTGGCCAGGTTCGCCGTCACGACCTGCTGGGTCTTCGCCGGTTCCCAGTTGGTCGCCGAGAACGGCTGTTCACCGATCATTTCGATGTTGTGGCCTTTGACGACTTCGGCCATGCCTTCGTACTCTTCTTCACTCTGGGTATTCCCCGCGGGACCTCCGAGCGGCAGCACTTTGCCGCCTTTCGGCAGCGCCTTGAGGATCCATTCGCCCCAGAGTTTCCCGGCTTCTTTGAAGTCGGTTTCGACGTAGGTGTTGTAGTTGACACCCGCTTCGCCGCCCGGGAAAACCCGGTAAGGCACGGTGACGACCCCGGCTTTGTACATGTTGGTGATCGCCGGCAGCATCGCTTTGCCCGCATCGGGGAAGACCACCGCCGCGTTGACACCCTGGGCCGTCAGACCTTCGAGGTCGGAGATCGACTTCTGGGTGTTGCCCTGCCCGTCGGTGTAGATGAATTCCTTGACGTTCGGACATTCGGCCGCTTCCGCTTCGGCTTCGGCGCGGGTAATTTTGCGCCAGTTGTTGTCGCCGAACCCGTCGGCGAGTGCCAGGGTGATTTCCTTTTCACCACACCAGGAAGGCGCCCCCCCGGTACTCGCGGTTTCGCTTTCCCCTTCTTCGGCGGTTTCCCCTTCTTCGGCAGCGCCGCCCGCTTCCGACGATTCTTCCGAGCTGGCCGGTTCTTCGCTGGAGCTCGAGCTGCTGCTCGAGCCACCGCATGCCGCCAGGCCCAGGGCAAGGATCATCGCGATCACAGCTGCAATGCCCAACTTCGAGCTCAGCCTCAGATTCATTCTCTCTCCCTCATCCCATTTACGTAGTTGCTTGGTTGGTTGGACTGGTGATGATTCGATGGCAAGGTCAGGTGGGCACCGTGGCGCCACCTGGTGGCTCCGCGGTGACCGGGGGGCCTTGGCGGCGCCGCTCCGTGAATCGTTCGCGGAGCCTGCCCCACGGCACGCTGTAGACGGCGATGC
>JAFDWG010000030.1 GCA_018268605.1 Actinomycetota bacterium
GGCACGGCTGGTTTCGAACCAGCGACCTCTCGCGTGTGAAGCGTCGCACGTACGTCGCGCCGATCCCAGTGCAGAGCGGATTCCAGCTTGTACAGCGAAATCAAGGGTCCATGCCGATCGGCTCTGTTCCGGGGTGTTGGGCGTCGTTTGACCCCACGAATGACCCCACGGGTCCTACCAGACGTCCTTCTACTCCGGGGCCTGCCGCCGGCGAGGACGGTCGCTCGGACCTGGACCGAGGCATCGACGCCGCGCCGGGAGCGTCGACCTCGATGCCTAGGTTCTCGAGCAGTGAGCGGTTGTAGTCCGCCTTCCACTTGTCCCACGAATATCGCACGCATCTTGTACTCGTTGCCACGTATGACCCGCATTGCCTCGCTGAGCGAGACGGTGATGAGCGACGACCATCAGTTGAGATGCCTTGCCTTTCAGGCTGTCAGTGGGCGTCGGAAGTGGCCGCGCCGATGTAGATGGCGCTGAGCGTCGCGAAGATGAACGCCTGCAGCGTTCCCACAAGGGCGACCTCGAAGATGAAGAACACGAAGGCGAGCGGGAAGGTGACCGCACCGAGTGCGGCGATCCCGAGCAGCACGGCGAGTCCGCCGCCCATGAAGAGCAACAGAAGGTGGCCCGCGAGGATGTTGGCGAAGAGCCGGACCGAGAGGCTGATCAGCCGCACGAAGTGGGAGACGACCTCGATCACGAAGATGGCGCCCCGGCCTATCGGGCTCATGTTCTCGAGGCCCGGCGGCAGCCAACTCTTCAGGTAGGGGAGGAAGCCCTTAGCCCGGACGCCTTCGACGTGGTAGCTGACCCAGACAACCAGGGTGAGGACGATCGGGATCGAGATGTTCGCCGTCGCCGCGTAGATCGCGAAGGACGGGATTTCGAGCCCGAAGACGTTGAAGTGCTCGCCGGTGTTGGTCGGCAACGGCAGATAGCCGACCAGGTTCGAGAACAGGAGAAAGAAGAAGAGGGCGCCGATGAACGGGAACCAGCGGGTCGCCACGTCGCTCGGCATGTTGTCGTGGGTGATGTTGTTCTTGGCGAGTTCGTAGGCGATCTCGACCGCGGCCTGGGTTCGGTTCGGCCGCTCCTGCATCTTTCTCGCGATCCAGACCATGGTCGCGATGGTCAGCCCACTGGCCAGCGCCAGGTAGAAGACCGCGCGATTGATCGAGAGGTCTATCGGCCCGACCTTCAGGTGAATCCAGGCCGGGAGCTTGAACTCGTTCTGCGGTTTGAACTCTTCGTTCTTGCCGTCGCTCCCGAAGACCAGAAGCAGGGCGATCGCGATGGCCAGGTAGGAGGCGAGGCCGATCACGACCTTCGTCTTGGTCTTCACGGTGACAAGGATCGCCGAGGGAATACAGACCGCGAGGTGGACGATGCCATGGTCGGGAGGTCGGCCTCAACGCAATGGTCACGGCACCGTGTGCTCATCGAAAAGATCGTAACACGATATTTATTCGAGTGGGCGCGCCCTAAGGCGCCCCGCGATGCCGCGTCAGGACGTGGGCAGCGGGAACGAGCGGAAGCGCCGGAGCTCTTCCAGATGCACCTGCGAGAGTCGCTCGATGAGTTCATCCCCTCTCGCGGTCAGGTGGAGTCGGATGACCCGGTGGTCGTCGGCATCCTGGGCGCGCCGGACCAGGCCCGATTTCTCGGCCCGGTCGATGAGTCCCACGACACTGTGATGGCGAACCGCGAGGTACCCAGCGACCTCCCCGATCGTCGGTCCGTCGGGACCGCGGTGACCTTTCACGGCCAGCAGCAGCTGGTGTTGACTCGGCGCCAGTCCCTCGCCGCGGGCCTGTTCCTCGCTCCAATGCAGGAATCGCCGCAGGGCCGACCGAAACTCCAGCAGATTCGCGTAGTCGTCCTCCGACATCGACGCCATCTATCGGACGGTCTCCTTCGTCGCGGTGGCCCGGCCCAGCCCGATCATGTCACCAGGCCGTAGGACGCGTTCGCTGTGGCGTTCCTCCTGGAGGTCGCGCAGGCGCCCTTGGAGAAGCTGCTCCAGTGCGATCGTCCCGACGACCTTGGTGTGATCCCCGCGGTCCACCACGGGCAGTTCGGTCACGTCGTGCTCCGCCATCAGGTAGGCGACGTGGCGCAGGGTGTCCTCGGCATGGGCGACGACCTTCTCCGGGGGATCCGCCAGCGGTCCTGCGACAGTGCTCATCACGTCGCCCACGAACAACACCTCGAGCGGGTCGACGCTGTATTCGCGGGTCAGGTGCAGGCCCCGGCGGGCGATCTTCTCGGTCAGGACAGAGCGTCGGAGGATGAGGATCGACACCGCGTAGGCGACCGTGGCCCCGATCAGGAGAGGCAGCAGGGCTTCATAGCGGTGGGTCAGCTCCAAGGCGAAGACGACCCCGGTCAGAGGCGAGCGCATGACACCGCCGAGCACCCCGGCCAGGCCCACCAGAGGCCAGAATCCGGCGCCGACGTGGGGAAAGATGCTCGCCTCGAGGCCGCCGAGTGCGCCGCCGATCATCAGCATCGGCGCGAGCACGCCGCCCGAGGTGCCCGAACCCAGCGAGAGCGACCAGATCAGCGTCTTGACGATGAGGATGCCGACGATCAGGTCCGTCGTGATCGTCCCGTTCAGCTCCGATTCGATCACGTTGTAGCCGACTCCCAGGGCCTGCGGGACGATCAGGCCGCCGATGCCGATGATGACTCCGCCGATCGCAGGCCACCACATCCAGTGGATCGGCAGGCGGTGGAAGGTGTCCTCGGACAGGTAGACCAGGGTGGTCGCGATCAGGGCGAGGATCCCGGCGGCGATGCCCGAGGCGACGCAAAGACCGTAGACGGCGGCATCGAGGTGAAGCGCACCGGGGGGCATCGGGAAGATCGCGCCGCCGCCGAGCAGCGGCACCCGTACGATCGTCGCGACCGCCACCGAGGCGACGACGGGGATGAAGCTTCGCGGCCGCCACTCGAAGAGGAGCAGCTCGACCGCCAGCAGGACCGATGCGAGCGGGGCGTTGAAGGTGGCCGCCATCCCCGCCGCGGCGCCGGCGACCAGGAGAGCCTTTCGCTCATCGGCACTGAGGTGGAGGAACTGCGCCCAGATCGAGCCCAGCGCGCCTCCGGTCATGATGATCGGGCCCTCTGCGCCAAAAGGTCCCCCGGTGCCGATCGTCACCGCCGAGGCGATCGGCTTCAACAGCGCGACCCGTGGCTGCACCTTGCTGCCGGAGACCAGGATCGCCTCGATCGCCTCCGGGATCCCATGGCCGCGGATCTTCTCCGAGCCGAAACGCGCCATCAGGCCGACCACGAGCCCTCCGCAGACGGGGGCGAGGAGGATGAGCAAGGGGGAGTGGTGGCCTTCTCCAGGAGCCACCAGGGCGGTACCGAGGCGCTGGTAGAAGACGAGGTTGGTGATCAGGCCGATCAGGCGTAGTAGGCACCACGCCACACCGGCACTCAGGGCCCCGATCGGCACCGCGAGCCCGGCGATAGCGAGGATCCGGGGGGCCACGGCGAAATCGCCGAGGTGATTCAGGTCGCGGGGGCGGGGCGGGGTCATCCCGGTGAAAAAGTATCGCGTTACGATCTATTTGGCCATCCCGCCGGTCCTGACGGCTTCCGGCAGCCCGTCCACTTCGTCAAACCACGACAGCCGCCCGCCGCCGTTCGGCAGCGGCGACCATGTTTTCCAACGCCGGGCGTACGTCTTTCCACGCTCGCGTCTTCAAGCCGCAGTCGGGATTGACCCAGAGCCGGTCGCGGCCGATTCGCCGCTCCGCCAGTTCGAGCAGCCCCTCGATCTCCTCGATCGAGGGCACCCGCGGCGAGTGGATGTCGTAGACGCCCGGCCCGATCTCATTCGGGTAGGTGACGTCGTCGGTGAACGCGTCGAGCACGTCCATCCGGGAGCGGGAGGCCTCGATCGAAAGCACGTCGGCGTCGAGTCGGATGATGTGCTCGATCATCTCGTTGAACTCCGAGTAACACATGTGGGTGTGGACCTGGGTGTCCGGGCGGGCCGGGGCGATCGCCAGGCGGAAGCAGTCGACCGCCCAGCGCACGTAGTCGTCGCGATCGGCGGCGCGCAGCGGGAGTCCCTCGCGCAGGGCCGCCTCGTCGACCTGGACGATAGGCGCGCCCGCCGCCTCGAGGTCGAGTACCTCGTCCTGGATCGCCAGCGCGATCTGCGTGCAGGTCTCAGAACGCGGCTGGTCGTCGCGGACGAATGACCACTGGAGGATCGTCACCGGGCCGGTCAGCATGCCCTTCATGGGCTTCGCGGTGCGCGACTGCGCGTAGCGCCACCAGTCGACGGTCATCGCGGCCGGTCGTGAGACGTCGCCGAAGAGGATCGGCGGCTTCACACAGCGACTGCCGTAGGACTGCACCCAGCCGTGGGCCGAGAAGGCGAAGCCGGCGAGCTGCTGGCCGAAGTACTCGACCATGTCGTTGCGCTCAGCCTCGCCATGAACAAACACGTCCAGCCCGATCTCCTCCTGGAAGGCGACCACCTCGTCGACCTGGGAGCGGATGAACTCGAGGTATGAGGACTCGTCGAGCTTTCCTTCGCCCAGCTCGCGACGGGCGGTGCGGATCGCCTTGGTCTGCGGAAAGGAGCCGATCGTCGTGGTCGGCAGCTCGGGCAGGCCGAGACGCTCCGCCTGCAGTGCCCGCCGCTCCTCGAACGGCGAGGGCCGGTCGTAGTCAGCCACCGACAGTGCGCCGACACGTTCACGCACCGCCGGGTCGTTGGTCTGGCTCGAGGTGCGCCGGGTCGAGGCGATCGTCCGTCCGTCAGCGAGCACCTGCTCGCGGTCGGCATCCGGTCCGGTTGCCGCGACCAGCGTTCTGAGCTCCTCGAGCTTCTCGACGCAGAAGGCGAGCCAAGGACGGACCTCCGGGTCGATCGCCTCCTCGCGGGCCGCCTCGTACGGGACGTGCAGCAGCGAGCAGGACGGCGCGATCGTCACCCGCTTCGAGCCAAGCGCCGCGACCGCCGCGTCGATCCGGTCGAGGGCCGGGTCGGGGTCGGCAATCCAGACGTTGCGGCCGTCGATCACACCCAGTGAGAGACGCGTCGGAGTGTCGGCGAAGGCCTCCAGCGCCGGGGCGAGTTGCCCAGGTGCCCGGACCAGGTCGAGGTGGAGCTCGGCAGGGGCGAGGGTGGCGAGGCGCTCGAGAAGATCTGGATCGAGCTCGGCGAAGTAGGTGGCGAGGCAGAGCTCGGCCCCACCCGCAGCCTCGGTGAGAGACCGCCACGCTTTGGCGAAGGCAGCAAGCTCCCACGGCGCGCGGTCGAGCGCCAGGCACGGCTCGTCGAGCTGGACCTCGGTCGCGCCCGCCGCGCGCATTGCGGCGAGCAGGTCTGCGTAAGCAGGGACCAGATCTCCGAGGAGCTCGAGCGGACGGTCGAGCCCCTTCGAGAGAAGCAAGAAGCTGAGCGGGCCGAGGAGCACCGGGCGCACCTGGATGCCCAGCTCGGCGGCCTCGCGCAGCGGGCCGGTCCAGTGGTCGGCCCGCGGCTCGAAGCGCGTGTCGGGCCCCAGCTCGGGCACGAGGTAGTGGTAGTTGGTGTCAAACCACTTGGTCATCTCCAACGGCCGCCGCTTCGCGTCGCCGCGGGCGAGTACGAAGTAGTCGGCGAGTGAACCGCGGTCGAGCGCGCCGAACCGGGAAGGGATCGCTCCGAGCGCCCAGGCGGTGTCGAGGACGTGGTCGTAGAGGCTGAAATCGCCGCAGGGGATCACGTCCATCCCTGCTGCATCGGCACGTTTCCAGTTGGAGGCCCGAAGCGTTCGTGCGGTCGCCTCCAACTCCTCGACGCCGATTTGTCCCGCCCAGTAGCCCTCGAGGGCGAACTTCAACTCCCGGTCGGGGCCAATTCGGGGGAGGCCAAGAACGGCACTGCGTGGCATCGACGACTCCTGTTCCTCGGTTGGTCTTTCAGGCTGCGGCCGCGAGCCACCTAGACGATGTCGAGATCGTCGGCGTCTCCGCCGGCGATCTCGATGGCTTTGCGGATCGACGTCAACGCTTCCTCGCGATCGTTGGCTTCGATTTCCAGGTGGTGCCGGCGCCGCCCGGAGCCGGTCTCGACGCGACCGCCCGTGAACCAGTACAGCCCTTGTTCGTGGAGTCGAGCGCTGACGTCTTCGTTGAAGTTGGCCCGACAGATGGCCTTGAATCGAGGCACCGACGCTATGCGCCCTTCTCGATCGGCGCTCCGACCAGGTTGCCCCACTCCGTCCAAGAACCGTCGTAATTCTTGACGTTCTCTTCGCCGAGCAGCTCATGCAGAACGAACCAGGTGTGGGCCGAGCGCTCGCCGATCCGGCAGTAGGCGATGATCGGGTCGTCACCCGAAATCACGCCTTTGGCGGTGTACAGATTCCGCAACTCGTCCGCCGATTTGAAGGTGCCGTCTTCCTCGACCGCCTGGGACCACGGGACCGACGCGGCGCCGGGGATGTGGCCACCGCGCTGGGCACCCTCCTGCTCATAGCCGGCGGGCGATATCACCTCGCCGGCGAACTCCTGCGGGCTGCGTACGTCGACCAGGTTGGTGGCCGTGCCGAGCGCGGCCGCGACCTCGTCGCGGAAAGCACGGATCGAGCAGTCCTTCGAGTGGACCTCAAAGGTCGCCGCCGGATAGGACGGGACATCGGTGGCCATCTCGCGTCCCTCCGCGACCCACTTTTCGCGCGGACCATCGACCAGTTTCACCTTGTCGTGACCGTAATGACGGAAGTACCAGTACGTGTAGGCGGCAAACCAGTTGTTGCGGTCGCCGTAGAGGACCACGATGTGGTCGTTGGAGATGCCACGGTTCCCCATCAAGTCGGCGAAGGCCTCGGGACCGAGGAAGTTGCGCTCGACTCGGTCCTGGAGGTCGGCCTTCCAATCGAAGCCGATCGCGCCGGGAATGTGGCCCTCTGCGTAGAGGGTGGGATCCTCGTCGACCTCGACGATACGGATCGAATCGTCCTCGAGGTGCTCGGCGACCCAGTCGGTGTCCACCAGCACATCCTTGGCGTAGTTCATCACGGCCTCCAGGGAACTTCCGTCGTCATTGCCTTGATTCCGATCAGGATTCGGTCTCGGCAGGACTTTACACAATTGAGGTGGATAAAAGGACCGACCCGGTCCGCCCGGAGGACGCCTCGATCGACGATGAAGTCAGGATCAACACGGGGCAGACGGGCGAGCGCGTGAGGCTCTTGGAGGTCCGGTCGAGGGTCACCGGGCCGTCCGGCCCTTGCGCGCCGGAACCGAGCAGCAATAGGTCAATTTCGCTGCCGAAGGCTCGGAGCTCCTCAACGGGCAGTCCATAGGCCGGCCGCACCGTGACACGATCGAGGTGGCTCAGTCGACGAGTCATCCCGGTGAGGCGCGGGTCGGTGCCCATGACGCTGTTCATCGGGGTCAGCGAGCCGTCGAATCGAACCTTCGGGACGAGGATCAAGACCTGGATCTCAGCTCCGGCGGCGCCTGCGAGCTCGCCCGCCACGGAGAGGGCACCTTCGCTCTCGGATGAATCGTCGTATCCGACACCGATGATCTCGATCGGCTTCCTAGAGGCGACATATCCCGGCGGCGAGACCGCCACTGCGCAAGGTGCACATTGCAGCGCGGCACGCGCGTCGTCGCCTGCCAGCACCCGGCCGACGAAGCCCCGGTGGGTGGTACCGACGACGAGGAGATCGACGTTGTGTTCCTCCGCGTACTGGTGCAAGCCCACGGCCACCGAGGCTCCGCCGATCTCTCCGATGTCGGCCTCTCCACCGGCTGCCTCTCGTTCGTCCCGCAGCAGTCGCTGAGCCTGTTCTCGGGCCGAGGAATCGAATTCGTGGACGACGACGGCGGTGGTTTCGAGGTGGACATGGACCAGGGTGAGCCGTCCTCGCGGATGCAGAAGGCGCCGGGCCAGGGCGGCGGCGTCGCGGCCTCCGCTCCTACCGTCGACTCCCACGATCACGTTCTTGAACATCGGCGGTTCCTTTCGCTCCGACCTTGGAGGGTCGCTTCTGGTCGACGGATCGGATCTGAAGGATCTGAAGGCGTCGCCTTCTTCCTTTGGGCAGGTGGACCTCGACGACGGCACCTATCGTCCGATCGATCAGGGCTTCGCCGATCGGCGAGCTGGCCGACGCGGCATTCGCTCGCGGCCCCTCATGGCCACCGACGATCTCGTGCTCCTCGAGCTTCCCGCTCTCGATGTCCTTGACGCTGACGACGGTACCCACCGCCACCCTGCCCTCGAGCGAGCTGCCATCGACAACCTCGGCTCTCTGCAGCAGTTCGTCGAGACGGGCGGCGCGGACGGCCATCACTACCTCCTCCTCCTGGATCTGGAGATACTCGTCGTTCGCCGCCGGGGCACCGAAGGCACGCGCCTCTCGCAGGCGCTCCGCCAAGCCGCCACCGAGTTCGCGCCGAAGGAGCTCGAGCTCGGCACGCAGGGCGCGCTCGCCATCGCGGGTGATGATGGTGCGGGGTGGGCACCCCGGGGTGAGGGCGCGCGGGCCGCTGAAGTCGGGGGGGACGGGGGTCTGTTTGTCGGCGGTGGTGTTCATGCGACCGATTCTCCGCACCGAGAAAGGCGTGGGCCATGGGCTCAAAGACCCATTTTTCGAGGGGTGCGGGTAAGACTTCGGCCCGACCCGACGCCAACTCATAGACCCCAAAGAAAGACGTTCAGAGGGTGACCTCGAGAGGCGGTGCGCATGGTGGGCAAGAAACGAACCTTCATCATCGTCGGCGCGAGTCTGGCCGGCGCAAAGGCGGCCGAGGAGCTGCGAGAGCGAGGATTCGACGGGCAGATCGTGCTGGTCGGCGCCGAGTCCGACCGTCCATATGAACGGCCGCCGCTGACCAAGGACTACCTACGGGGCGAGTCGGATCGCGGATCGAATTTCGTCCACGAGGAGGGCTTCTACGCCGCGCATGAGATCTCGTTGTTGACGGACACGGCCGTCACGGCGCTCGATCCGGTTGCGGCGACCGTCACCCTGTCCGGCGGCACCGAGCTCGGCTACGACCGACTGCTTCTGGCGACCGGCGCGGAGCCGCGACGTCTGAGGGTCGCCGGCGCGGACCTCGAGGGAATCCACTACCTCAGGACCCTTGCCGACTGTGAGCTGCTGCGCGACCGACTGCGTGGCGGCGCGCGCATCGCGGTGGTCGGAGCGGGCTGGATCGGCAGCGAGTTCGCGGCGTCGGCTCGCCAGGTCGGCCACGAGGTAACCCTGATCGACCCTGGCGCCGTGCCCAACGAGCGCATCTTCGGCGCCGAGATCGGTTCCTTCTATCGCGATCTCCATGCGCGGCACGGCGTCGACCTGGTCCTCGGCGAGGGTGTCGAGTCTTTCGAGGGAGACGGGAGACTCGACCGTGTGCGGACCAGTAGTGGCCGGGCGATCGAGTGCGACTTCGCCGTGATCGGGATCGGGGTGCTGCCGCGGACCGACCTCGCCAGGGACGCCGGCCTGGGCGTCGAGAACGGCATCCTTGTCGACGCAGGGCTGCAGACCACGGCCCCGGGGGTATTCGCCGCGGGTGATGTGGCGAGTGCCTGGCACCCCTTCTACGGAGGGCAGCTTCGCGTCGAGCACTGGTCGAATGCCCTCACCCAGGGACCCGCGGCCGCACGGGCGATGCTCGGCGAGACCGTCCGCTACGAGCACATCCCCTACTTCTTCTCCGATCAGTACGAGGTCGGCATGGAGTACTCCGGATATGCGCCCCACTGGGACGAGGTTGTCTTCCGCGGTGACCCGGCGAGTGGTGAGTTCATCGCCTTCTGGCTATGCGACGGGCGTGTCGTTGCCGGGATGAACGTGAATGTGTGGGATGTAAGCGATCAGATTCGGACCCTGATCGGTTCGCGCCGGACCGTCGATGTCCCCACGTTGACCGACCCCGACACTCCGCTTGGATCGTCGGTTGACATCGCCACGAGTCGAAGCTGAGGGGGCGACGATGGCAGCCAACCGCAACCTGGCCCGCCTGCATGAGGCGGGTGTCTCGATCTGGCTCGACACGCTCTCCCGCCATCTGCTCGACAGCGGCGAGTTCGCCGAGCTGATTCGCGATTGCAGCGTCACCGGCGCGACGTCGAACCCGGCGATCTTCGCCAAGGCGATCACCGGCTCAGATCTCTACGACGAGCAGTTAGGGCGTCTGGCCTCCGCTCACGGCCGGGACACGCAGGAGCTGTTCTTCGCCCTGGCGCTCGAGGACGTTCGCTCGGCCGCTCGCCAATTGCGGGCGACCTATGACCGGAGCGATGGTCGCGACGGCTTCATCTCCTTCGAGTGCACCCCGGATCTTGCCGATGATGCGGCGGCCACTGTCGCCCAGGCGACCAGTCTCTGGAAGCGCCTCGACCTGCCCAACGTGATGATCAAGGTGCCGGCCACCCGAGCGGGCCTCATCGCGATCGAGGAGCTTACGCGCCAGGGAATCAACGTCAACGTGACCCTGATCTTCGCGGTAGATCGCTATAAGGAGGTGGTCGATGCCTACTTGCGGGGGCTGAGCGCGCGAGCGGGAGATGGACGGTCCCTTGCGGGGATCGCCTCAGCCGCGTCGTTCTTCCTTTCGCGCATCGACACGAAGGTCGACGCGCTACTGGCCGATGATTCACCCTTGCACGGCCGGGTGGCGATCGCCAGCGCTCGCGTCGCCTACCAGCGCTACCTGGAGAGCTTCTCCGGCCGCGAGTGGGGGCGGCTGGTGGATCTCGGCGCCCGTCCCCAACGCCCACTGTGGGCGAGCACCGGGACCAAGAATCCCGCCTACTCCGATGTCCTCTACGTCTCCGAGCTGATCGGTCCCGGGGTGATCAACACGATGCCCGAGGCGACTCTGCGCGCCTTCGGCGACCATGGCCAGGTCTCCGAGACCCTCGCCGTCGATCCGGGTGGGGCCGCCGACGTTCTCACCGGCGTCGCGAGCGCCGGACACGACCTCCGGGAGATCACCGACGGGCTCGAGCGGGAGGGCGTTCGGTCCTTTTGCGATGCCTATCGTCGACTCCTCGACTGCATCGAGCACAGGCTCGGCACGGCGGCGGGGGGTCGACCGACGGCCTCACCGCCTCGACGATCCTAGGCGGCATCCCATGAGCTCAGGGGCGTCGCGGCTCGGATTCGAGCAGTGCCTTCAAGCTCTGGAAGTCCTCCGCACAGGCCGGACACCCCTCGAGATGGGCACGCATCCCGGGGACGTGCCGGTCGGGGTCCAGGGAGGCGACGTCCAACTCGACATAACGGTCCAGCTCGATAAAGCACTCCTCACAGCCGAGCACGTCTCCGGAGGGGCCGAGAAGGCGGGTCAGCACCGTCTCGCGTTCGCGCGTCTCGCCCTGCTCGGAGTCGCTCACGACGCCTCCTCTCTTGTTCCGTCGATCCGGAAGCCACGCTCGGCAAGGGCGATCCGCAGCTTGCGCCGGGCGTCGTGCAGGGTCTTGTAGAGGGCGCCGCGCGTGGTCTCGAGTCGCTCGGCGAGGACATCGATCGGAACGTCGTTCAGCGTCACCGCGACGAGCACCTCACGCTGGCGCTTGGTCAGGGTACCCGTCATCTCCTGACGCAGTGCCTCCATGAGCTCGGTGTCCTCGACATGCGCGCCGGCGGTGACGGAGGTGTCGGCCAGGCGCGCCCAGGCGTCATCGGCGATCGGGATCTCGCGTCCCTGCCAGCCGCGGCGGCGCGTCTTCACGGATGCCTCGAGCAGGGCGAACTTGTACGCCCAGGTGGTGAAGCGGGCTTCGCCGCGAAAGTCTCCGAGCTTCGCCAGCAACGCCGAGAGTGCATCGGCGGCGCTCTCGTGTGCGAGGTCCTCCCAGTCGTCGCCACGAAGGTGGGGTAGGGAGGCCCGGCGACGATCGATCTCGAAACGCGCCGCCTTCAGGAGCAGCGCGTGCAGCTCGACGATGGCCGCGTCTCTTCTCGGTCCGCTCGCGCCGAGGCGCTCCAGCCACAGCCGCGAGTCGTCCGCGCTCGGCGAAGCAGGATCTCCGGCGGGAATCTCGGTCGGCATCGTCATCGTCGCTGGTGCCACCCATGGTTAGCGACGGTCGGCGTTCGATTCTTACCATTGCTGCCGGCCGCGGTCTCGAGGGCGGGATTTGTGTCGGCCGAAGGTAAGACTCGATGACCGGGAGACGCCAAGACGGGGAATCCAAACACCCTCGACGCTTGGAGGCCCACATGTCCAGAACCGTAACCCTCGACCCACGCGAGGTCGAGCTGACCTCGACGACGTTCGGCGAGCGCCTCAAGGGCGATCCCGCCTACCAGGCCTTTCTGCTCCTGCGGATCGCGTTCACCGTCGCGCCGATCCTGTTCGGCCTTGACAAGTTCTTCAACATCATGGTCGACTGGGAGTCCTACCTGGCGCCCTGGATAAACGACATCATCCCTGGCAGCGCCTCGACCGCGATGCACCTGGTGGGCGTGATCGAGATCATCGCGGGCATCGCCGTCGCCCTCAAGCCGCGCTACGGCGCCTACATCGTCGCCGCCTGGCTGGCCGGGATCGTGATCAACCTGCTGACCTACTCCGGCTACTACGACATCGCCTTGCGCGACTTCGGTTTGATGCTGGCCGCCCTCACGCTGGCCCGGTTGGCGGGCGAGTATGACCCGCCCGGATTCCGACTCAGCCTCTGAGTCAAGGAACCTAGATCGGAGCGCTGACGTCGCTCGCGACGTCACGATGTCGAAGATCCCGCCGTCCAAGGGCGAATGGACGGCGGGTCCGAAAGGCGGCCGATGCCGGACCGGGGGTGCCATCGTCGGCCGACCTCGTGTCTTCTTCACCTGGACTCGATCCTCGACGGTCATCCTGCTCTACCCGCCCGGTGCGTGGATCACCAGGGTCGGCCGACGGGCCTGGTGGACCACCGTTCCGGAGACACTTCCCAACAGAATCGAGCGTAGACCCGTCAGGCCCCTGGAGCCCAGGACGATGACCGAGGCCTGCCGGCGGTCGGCGGCCTCGACGATGGCCTCCCACACCGGTCCGTCGGCTTCCACCGTGAGCGGCTCGGCCTCGAGCCCCGCCCGGCGCGCCACGGATACGCCCTCCGCGGCCCTGGCCGCGCCGGCTTCGAAGGCCGCATCGTCGAGCTCCGCGAAGTTCGGCATCACCGTCGCCCCCGACCAACCCACGCTCCCGAGGCTGGTCGTCGATCGCCACACCGTCAAGACCAGGGCAGGGCTACCGGAGAAGAGGGCGCCCGCATGCTCGATCGCATGTTTGGCGCCCTCGGAGCCGTCGTAGCAGAGGATCAGCGGGTGGGCACGGGACACGACACCGGGCGCCCCGGGATCTGGAAAATCGGTCCGGGTCTGGGGTGGGGCCATGCTCGGATCCTCCCCGAGAGCCCGGATCGGCACCATGGGTTGTGATGCCCATTGACCCTCAGCGGCCGACCGGGGACAGTTGGCCCGATGCAATCGTCGACGATTCGACCGTGACCGAGGGCTCCGACCTTCGTTCCGGTGCGGTGGGCTCAGAGGTCGTCCCTGCCCGTTACGCCGCGCCCGGCAAGCGACTGCCGCTTCTCTGGCGAGCCTTTCTCTCCAGCGCCCTGGTCATGGTCGCAGCCGCGCTCGCGCTCGCGCTGACGCCGGTGACCATCCACGCCCCGATCGCACTCGGGCAGTTGGCGATCGTGATCGCCGGCCTGGTTCTGATGCTGGTGGCCAATCTCTGGGCACTCGGACGGGTTCTGGCCCCGGTCCGGAGGCTGACCGCGTCGGTCAAGGGGATCGATCCCGACAAGCCCGGAGAGCGGATCTCCGACATCGGTCCGTATGGGCCCGATGTGGGAGCCCTCACCGACGCCTTCAACCAGTTGCTCGACCGACTCGAACATGAGCGACGCGAGAGCGCCCGGGTCGCGCTGGCGGCGCAGGAGGGGGAGCGCCGGCGTCTGGCCGCCGAGTTGCACGACGAGATCGGACAGACCCTCACCGCCGCCGCCATCCAGATAGAGCATGCTGCCGACAGCGGGCATGACTCCCCGGAGGACCTCCGTCGGATCGCCGAGGTCGTCCGCGGCAGCCTCGACGAAGTACGCCGCATCGCGAGGGAGCTCAGGCCGGAGGCCCTCGATGACCTCGGTCTGGTGAACGCGCTGATTTCCCTCTGCTCACGTCTGGCCTCGCAGGGCGACCTCCGTGTCGAGCGGCACCTGGAAAGACCGGCGGAGCTCTCTCCCGGGCTCGAGCTGGTCATCTACCGCGTGGCCCAGGAGAGCCTGACCAACGTCGTGCGCCACTCCGGGGCCGCGCTGGCGACGGTCAGCCTCGGCGTCGAGGACCACAATCTCACCCTCTCGGTGGTCGACGACGGGCGGGGTCTGCCCGCCGACCTCCCGCCCCACACGGCCGGCATCAGCGGGATGCGCGAACGGGCACGACTGGTCCACGGGAAGTTTCAGATCGACTCGCGGCCCGGTGAGGGTACGACCGTCCGTCTCGAACTGCCCTGGGAGGAGGAGAATGCCAGTCCCGCTTAAGACGAAGGTCCTACTCGCGGATGATCACGTTGTCGTGCGTGAGGGCTTGCGGATGGTGCTGAACGCCGTCCCCGACCTCGATGTCGTGGCCGAGGCCGGCGATGGCGCCGAGGCGGTCAAGCTGGCACTGGGCGGCGACGCCGACCTGGCGATCCTCGATGTGTCGATGCCGGTGATGACCGGCCTTCAGGCCGCCCGCGAGATCAGTCGCAGACGGCCCGACCTGCGGATCCTGATGCTCTCCATGCACGAAAACGAGCAGTACCTCTTCGAAGCCCTGAAGGCCGGTGCGTCGGGTTACGTATTGAAGTCGGTCGCCAACCGCGACCTGATCGAGGCATGCCGAGCGACGATGCGCGGAGAACCCTTTCTCTATCCGGCCGCCCTCACCACGCTCGTCCGGGACTACCTGGATGGGGCGCGGCGCGGGGAGACGGTCCCCGAGGATCCGCTCACTCCCCGTGAACTGGAAGTGGTGAAGCTGATCGCCGAGGGTCACACCAGCGAGGAGATCGCCGACCTTCTGGTGATCAGCAAGAAGACCGTCGATCGCCACCGGGCGAACATGCTCGAAAAGCTCGGGATGCGTAATCGGGTGGAGTTGACCCGCTACGCGATCAGGCGCGGCCTCGTGGAGCCGTGAGGTGAAGCACGGCGGCGAAGCAATTTGGGTCTAAACACCCATGGTTGTCGCCCGCGAGGCAACCGATGCTTCAGGTCGACGCCCGTGGTGGGCTCGATCAAGAGCAAGGAGGCTTGATGAGATGAATCAGTCGCCGCAGCAAGGCAGGCCCGCTCGGCCGGGCCTGGTCGCCGCTTCCACCCGGGTACGGCGCCGCCTTCGCTCGATGCGCGCCCAGTTCGGGGGGACCCGCCTCGACCAGGAATTGGCAGCAGGGGTGAGGCCGGATTCTGACCCTCTACTTTGCGAGCGGGCAGAGTTCCTCCTTTCCCGCAAGTCACGCCTGAGAATGGCCTCGGGTCTAGATCGGACCCGACGCGAGGCCGAGCGGCTCGCTCTTCACACCACCCAGGTCCCGGTACGCGCTGGTGCGGTGCGGGAAGCCGGCCCGCTTCTGGAGAAGCTGGCATACCGGCTTCGGGGCTACCTGCCGATCAGCCCCGAGTGCGCAGCCAAGACGCACATCTTGCTGACCGACGGGAGTGGGCCGCTTTACAGCCCCGAGGGCGAGGCGGACCTCAAGACGGCGGCAGGCAGCGTCCTGGCTGCCCTCGAGAGCAGCCAGTGTTCGGAAAGTGATGGGGCCGGGAGTTGGTGATCAAGTCTGGTGAGCAAGGAGATCGGTGACGTCGACGCGAGGGGAGAGGCCCGGCCGGCGCTGATCGAGGAGTAAACTTCCGGATCAAGCGACGCGGAGTTTCTGGTTGATGCTGCTGCCGCGTCATGCCGAAGAGATGCCTTGCGGCGTCCCGCCGTCAGTTGGTCTCTTGACCGATTCCGACCGTTACCAAAAGGCCCTGCCGTGCCACAGATTCATTGCTCCAATTGCGGCCTCACCGTCTCGAACAAGTACAGCAGTCGCTCCCCGCTCTGCCCTCGTTGCCTGGCTCGCGGTCAAGGTCGATTCGTGATGCGCGCCACCATTTCATCGGCGCCCACCAGGCCGGCGCGTAGCTGTCTTCCCACATCGGGCGAGTCCATTTCCAGGCGGCCGATGGAGTGACGGGATAAAGGCGCTTCCGCGCGGCGATGCTCATCGCCCCCTCGGCTCCGTCTTCGTTTTCTTGACTTCCCAGGTCCAGACCGCGGGAGGGTCGCTGGCCGGGAAGGAGGAGGCTCCGATCTCGTCCGCTCGCGTCGCCTGCGAGATCGTCGCCTCTTTGTCGGCGGTTAGCTCGGCGTCGGAAGGAAGGGCCGGAGGCCATGGATCAACCATGCACTGAGATGCTCCCACTCCTTTGTGACCACGCCAATGGGTTCCGATACCCAAGCTGCCGAAGCGCTCGGACAGTGTCAGGCGCTACGCAGGAAGGTCTTGGGCTCGTAGAACCGATGGCTGGAGACCAAGCAGGCGCAGGTCCCCGAGCAGGTCGGCAAGGCATCGCTGGTCGAGGGGCGCGTCGGACAGGGTGACACCGAGCTCGATCTGCCAGCCGACTCCGATCTCACCCTCCGGTCCGGCCTGACTCAGACGCAGGAGGCGGATCGTCGCATCCGGCGCGTCTTCACGCAGTCGTCCGACCTCTTCGGTCAGCCACTTCTGCACCTCCTCGGTGGCGACCGGGGCGTAAGGGTGGCAGCGAACAGCGATCTGGCTCATGAGTCGAAGTCTCCGGTACCGATAGTCGTGCCGCAATGGGTGTTCCTATCCACTCTCTTGGCGGCAGGCTGGCGCCGGCGACCCGTCGGTGCTAATTTGCACAGGGTCAGTGGGAAAAAGAAACGGATCGGACTCTTGATGGCGGACAGCTCGCTCCAAGGATCACCAGCAGCGCCCGGCGGTGTCACGACCGATGGCGTCGCGCCAGGGTTCGGGGTAACCGGAGACGAGCTTCTCCGCAGGTGGGCACGAGGCATTGCCGGGGCAATCATGGGAGCGGCCTTCGGGGTAGCGCTGGTCGTCGGCCTGCGGGCGATTTCCGGACTGGGCGTCTGGCAGACCGAACAGACCGGATATCCGCACATCATCGTGCCCCTCTTCACGGCGCCACTCGGTTTCCTGCTCGGCTTCGGGGCCTTCGATTACTGGCTTCGTTGGGGGCTGGGGTTGCCCAGCAGGGCGGACGATCACGCCGATCACGGCGCCGCCACCTGGCGCGACTACTTCACCTTCAACACCGATCACAAGGTGATCGGTGTGCAGTACATCGTCACGACCTTCTTCTTCTTCTTTGTCGGTGGGCTGATCGCGATGGTGATCCGCGCCGAGCTGGCCCAGCCGGGCACCCAGATAGTCGGCGCCGGGACCTACAACTCCCTGTTCTCGACCCACGCGGCGATCATGATCTTCCTGTTCGTGATCCCGGTCTTCGCCGGGATCGCGAACTACGTTCTGCCGCTGATGCTGGGAGCCCCCGACATGGCCTTCCCGCGTCTCAACGCGCTGAGCTTCTGGCTGCTGCCCCTGGCCGGGGTCATCTTCCTTTCGAGCTTCCTCGTACCCGGCGGCGCCTTCGACGCGGGCTGGACGGGATACGCTCCGCTTTCCACCGGGGCGCCACTCGGCCAGAGCTTCTTCAACGTCGGTCTTCAGTTCGCAGGCTTCTCCTCGATCCTCGCGGCGCTCAACTTCCTGGTCACGATCGTCACCATGCGGGCGCCCGGGATGACCTTCTGGCGGATGCCTCTGTTGGTCTGGGCCAACTTTGCCACGTCATTGTTGGTGGTCGCCGCGACGCCGTTTCTGGCCGGGGTCCAGTTCATGGTCCTCTTCGACCGCATCCTCCACACCAACTTCTTCCAGTTCGGTGCCAGCGGAAACGTCATCAGCTACCAGCACATCTTCTGGTTCTACTCGCATCCGGCCGTGTACATCATGATCATCCCCGGCTTCGGGATCATCAGCGAGGTGATCTCGACCAACGCCCGAAAACCGATCTTCGGCTACC
>JAFDWG010000310.1 GCA_018268605.1 Actinomycetota bacterium
AGCGCTATAGGGGGCCTGATCGGCAGCCCCGAGACGCCGGCTTTCCAGCCGCCCTAGGGCGACTGCGGTCCTTCGTACCAGTCGATCCAGCCGCCGCAGGCCTGGGACAGGGGGACTTCGCGATGGGGTTCGGCCTTGGTCGCGACGATCTCGCCGATGTAGGCCTTGGCGTCCCAGCCGGTGAAGCTCTGGAACCAGTCGGCGGAGGCGGCCTGGATGGTGAACTCGGTCTTGCCGCCGTGGCTGTGGAATTTGCCCGCGGGCCAGAACTGGCCGTTGTTGTTGAGGCTGATCGAGCTCGGGCGCTGGCCGTCGAGGGCCGGGATGAGCTCTTCCTTGAAGCCCGGTGCTTCGACCGCGAGAGCGAAGGGGGAGAAGTACTGGAGGGAGAGGTCCCATTCGCCTGGCGGCAGGTCGAGCGTCTGCGTGGTCGATTCGCCCGTTTCGAGGATCGAGCCGTTCGACCACGAGGGTTTCGTCCCGACCTGCGTTTCGCCGAAGAGCGAGGCCTTGCCGCCGCTTTCCAGCAGGATGCGGGTCTCGGGCGAGTTGCAGTGGGCGAGGGCGCCCGCCTCGGTGCCCTCGAGCAGGACGTGGCGGTTACGCGGCGTCGGCCCGGTCCGTTCCCAGAGCACGTAGCTCGGCGTCTTCGCGATCCGCTTGAAGTTCGGCGGCGCCTGGCTGTTCCAGGCCCCGCGGCTGGTGATCACGTAGGGGAAGCGGTCGAGCGTCCCGCGGTTGAAGGAGTCGAAGTCGATCGGCGAATAGGCGTCGCCGGTGTCGAAGGGCTTTTCCGGGTTCGGCGAGACCTTGTCGTCGGGGAACTCGACCAGGGGCACGTGCGTGTCGGCGCCGAGCAGGTCGTAGGCGGCATAGCGGTCCTGGCCCGCGTAGAGGACCGGCTTGCCGTGGACGATCGGCAGGAACGCCTCCAGCTGAGCGCCATGGCCGGGCGGCGCGACCGGCGCCTCGCGCAGCGCCAGGAACGTGGACCACACCGCCCCGGCGAAGAAGACGACCGCGAGCCCCG
>JAFDWG010000311.1 GCA_018268605.1 Actinomycetota bacterium
TCATCCGGATGCGCGAGGCCTACCACGGGGACACGCTCGGCTCGGTCTCGGTCGGTGGCATCGACCTCTTCCACGCGACCTACCGGCCGCTCCTGTTCGAGACGCTCGCGGCCGAGCCCGGCGACATCGACCAGATGGAGCGTCTGCTCACCGCCCACGAGGGCGAGGTCGCGGCGGTGATGATGGAGCCGCTGATCCAAGGCGCCGGTGGCATGCTGATCCATCCCGACGGCTACCTGCGCGCGGTCCGCGAGCTCTGCGACCGTCACGGCGTGCTGCTGATCTGCGACGAGGTGGCGACCGGCTTCGGCCGCACCGGCACGATGTTCGCAGTCGAACAGGAGGACGTGGCTCCGGATTTCATGTGCCTCGCCAAGGGCATCACCGGCGGCTACCTCCCGTTGGCGGCGACGCTGACGACCGAGGCCGTCTACGAGGCGTTCCTCGGCGCTCCGGCCGAGGCGAAGACCTTCTTCCACGGTCACACCTACACCGGCAACCCTGTCGCCTGCGCGGTGGCGCTGGCGAACCTCGACATCTTCGAGCGCGAGCAGACGGTAGAGCGCCTGCAGCCGAAGATCGCGCTGGCCGAGCGCCGCCTCGCCGAGATCGCCGAGATGCCCGGTGTCGTCGAGGTGCGCTCGCGCGGAGTGATGATCGGGATCGACCTCGGCGCCCACGATCCCGAACTGCGGGTCGGCCACCGGGTGACGCTCGAGGCGCGCAAGCGCGGCGCGCTGGTCCGCCCCCTGGGCGATGTCGTCGTCCTGATGCCACCTTTGGCGATCTCGGAGGAGGAGCTGACTCAGCTTCTCGACATCACGGCCGAGTCGATCGCCGCCGCGCTCGCCTCGTTGCCGAGCGGGCAGCCTGCGGCGTAGCCTGGGGATCGATCAGGCGGTGGCGACTGGTGTCGTGCCGGCCACTCCGGCAGTCCTATGTCGGTTCTGAGGACGTGAGGGCTCCGTGAACAACTCCCGGGAGACGTGACGCTTCCGCCCGGAACTCCACGCCTTCGT
>JAFDWG010000312.1 GCA_018268605.1 Actinomycetota bacterium
CGACTGATCCGTCGCCGGCCCCCTCACTCGCGCTCGGCCAGCCGGCGCTCGAACTCGAGGATTTCGCCGGTGTCGGCGTAGAAGTCGTGCTGCTCGACCACCTTGCCCCAACGCGTCCTCAGTACGAGTACGGTCGAGTTGGAGTAGAGGCGGGTCCCGTCGGGGGCGTCGGCATGGTCGTCGAAGCGCACCCACATGGTGAGCGCCCAGAGCGGGCCGCTCGTCGCCATCTCCTTGATCTCGCCCTGGATGCCGGCGGCCGTGAACATCCGCAGAAAGGCGTCCATCCCCGCCTTGCCGACCCAATCGCCCGACCAGCGGTGCGGGCCCTCGTGGAAGTGCAGGACGAAGTCGTCGGCGTAGGCGTCGAGCAGCGGCTCGTGGTCGCCGGCGTTCAGCTTCGCCACCGACGGCGCGAATCTGAGTGACAGCAGGCGCGGCAGCGCGGCACGGGCGGCGAGGCCAAGCACGGCACCTATCAGGACGTCGCGGGGCTTCATTTCGGTTCCTCTCCTTGCGGTGTTCCCAACTTGGCATACACGCGAAGTTCGAACACCGCAAGGGCCGAGCCGATGGTGCGACGTTCCTCGCCCGCGCGCCGCTCAGTGCGAGTGCGGCTGGTGGATGACAAGCACAGAGCTTTCGAAGTGGGAGACGGTGGCGGCGGCGACGGAGCCGACGAGGTGGCCGAGGAGGCCACTGCGCTGGTGGGAGCCGATCACGATCAGGCCGCAGCGGTGCTCCTCGGCGACCTGGACCAGGCCCTTCCAGGTCGGGGCTGCCTCGACCGTCAGGGGGCGGGCCTTGAAGCCGACGCGCTCGGCGATCTCGGTGCCGCGGACAGCGGTCTCCTTGGCCGCAGCCTCGACCTCGTTGGCCGCGGCCGCGTGGAGGCTGCGTCCCTCGACCGGGACGAAGCCGACGTCGGCGGGCTGCCAGACGCAGACGACGAGGGCCTCGCGGCCGGGGGCGAGCTGGAGGCCGGCCTGTTCGATCGCGTAGCCCGCGAG
>JAFDWG010000313.1 GCA_018268605.1 Actinomycetota bacterium
CAACTACTTCACGGTCATCGGCAACACGTCGACCCCGAACCTGGACACCGGGTTCGCCGACTGGTTCCAGGACTATCCACACCCGAACGATTTCCTCTTCCTTCTGAACGGGGAAAACATCCAGTCGACCAACAACCAGAATTTCGGGCAGACCAACAACCCGGAACTGAACAAGAAAATCGACAAGCTGGCCGAAGAACAGCTCGGCCCGCAGCAGGAAAAGGAATACGCGGCACTGGACAAAGCGTTCATGGAAGAAGCAGCCTGGGCCCCGTACGGCACCCGCACCCTCTCCCTGTTCGTGTCCGAAAACATCAACCTGGAAAACGTGATCTGGAACCCCACGTTCGAGACCGAACTAACGAGTCTCGAATTCAAGGAATAACCCGGTTCTAGCTCACTCCGGTGTCCCCAGATTCTGAGAAATATGGTGCTGAGGCGGTCCCCGACGGGACCGCCTCAGGGGGCACCGTCACCGGCGACCCCGAACTCGTCGCCGAGGTCGAGGGTGAAACCGGTGGCGATGGCCAGCGCGGCGGCCCTTGGGCGATCGCCTGGCGTCGCCTCCGTCGCAACAAGTTCGCCCTCTTCGCGCTCGGCGTCTTCCTGCTGATCGTCCTCTGCTGTCTGCTCGCCCCGGTCTGGGCCGACAACGTCGCCCACACCGGCCCCAACACCACCCACACGCTGGAGAAACTCCACGTGAATGGCGAAGTGAGGGAAGTCGTCGAACCGAGCGGTAAAGCGATCGGCCCGCAGTGGTTCGAAGCGGGCGGCAAGTTCTTCCTCGGCGCGGACGGCCACCTCGGTCGCGACGAGATGGTCCGCCTGTTATACGGCGGCCGCTCCTCGCTCTTCATCGGTGTCGTCGCCGCGATCATCACCACGATCCTCTCGATCGTCTTCGCCCTGCTTTCCGGCTATTACGGTGGCTGGACCGACACCGTGATCTCCAGATTCATGGACGTGATCTGGGCGTTCCCGGTCGTCCTCCTATCCCTTG
>JAFDWG010000314.1 GCA_018268605.1 Actinomycetota bacterium
CAAGGGATAGGAGGACGACCGGGAATGCCCAGATCACGTCCATGAATCTGGAGATGACGGTGTCGGTCCAGCCGCCGTAGAACCCGGACAGCAGGGCGAAGACGATCGCCAGGATCGTGGTGATGATCGCGGCGACGATGCCGATGAAGAGGGAAGAGCGCCCGCCGTAGAGCAGGCGGACCATCTCGTCGCGGCCGAGGTGGCCGTCGGCGCCGAGGAAGAACTTGCCGCCCGCCGCGAACCACTGCGGGCCGATGGATTTGCCGCTCGGTTCGACGACTTCCTTCACTTCGTCGCCCTCGTGGAGTTTCTCCAACGTGTGGGTGGTGTTGGGGCCGGTGTGGGCGACGTTGTTCGCCCAGACCGGGGCGAGCAGACAGCAGATGACGATCAGCAGGAAGACGCCGAGCGCGAACAGGGCGAACTTGTTGCGACGGAGGCGACGCCAGGCGATCGCCCAAGGGCCACCGCGCTGATTGTCGCCGCCGGCTTCACCTTCGACCTCGGCGACGAGTTCGGGGTCCCCGGTGACGGTGCCCCCTGAGGCGGCCCCGCCAGGGGCCGCCTCAGCACCGTATTTCTCAGAATCGGGGGACACCGGAGTGAGCTGGAACCGGGTTATTCCGTGAATTCGAGACTGGTGAGTTCGGTCTCGAAGGTCGGGTTCCAGATCACGTTTTCCAGGTTGATGTTTTCCGACACGAACAGGGAGAGGGTCCGGGTCCCGTACGGAGCCCAGGCCCCTTCTTCCATGAACGCTTTGTCGAGTGCGGCGTATTCCTTTTCCTGCTGCGGGCCGAGCTGTTCTTCGGCCAGCTTGTTGATTTTCTTGTTCAGTTCAGGGTTGTTGGTCTGCGAGAAATTCTGGTTGTTGGTCGACTGGATGTTTTCCCCGTTGAGCAGGAAGAGGAAATCGTTCGGGTGCGGATAGTCCTCGAACCAGTCGGAGAACCCGGTGTCCAGGTTCGGGGTCGACGTGTTGCCGATGACCGTGAAGTAGTTG
>JAFDWG010000315.1 GCA_018268605.1 Actinomycetota bacterium
CCTGCGGTCGATCGGCCGGGTCGACCTCTTGACCGCCGCGCAGGAGGTCGAACTGGCGAAACGGATCGAGCGCGGCGACATGCTGGCGAAGCGGCAGATGGTGGAGGCCAACCTGCGCCTCGTCGTCTCGATCGCGAAAGGCTATCTGGGGCGCGGCCTCAGCTTCCTCGATCTGATCCAGGAGGGCAGCCTGGGTCTGATCCGCGCGGTGGAGAAGTTCGACTACCGGCGCGGCTACAAGTTCTCGACCTACGCGACGTGGTGGATCCGCCAGGCGGTGACCCGGGCGATCGCCGACAAGGCGCGCACGATCCGCATCCCCGTCCACATGGTGGAGAAGCTGAACCGCGTGGCGCACGTGGAACGGCAGCTGGTGCAGCGGCTCGGGCGCGAGCCCGACGCGGTCGAGATCGCCGAGGAGCTGCGCTGGCCGGTCTCCGACGTCCGCGACATCCTGCGGGTGGCGCAGCTGCCGGTCTCGCTGGAGAAACCGGTGGGCGACGAGGACGAATCGGAGCTCGGCGATTTCGTCGCCGACGAAGCGGTCCTCGAGCCGTTTGAGGAAGCGAGCGAGCACCTGCAGAAGGAGGGCGTGCGGCGGGCGCTGGACGCGCTGCCGGAGCGTGAGCGCCAGGTGATCGAACTGCGCTACGGCCTCGGCGGCGCCGAGCCGCTGACGCTGGAGGAAGTCGGCCGCACCTTCGGCGTCACCCGCGAGCGCATCCGCCAGATCGAGAACAACACGCTGAAAAAGCTGAAGCGCCTCCCCGAGGCACAGATGCTCCGCGACGCCAGTTGACTGTTCTTTCTGGTCCTCCCCACAGGACCATAAGGAACAGCTAACGGGCGAGGGCGGCTGCTTCGGCCGCGCAGCGCTCGCCGCTGCGGACGGCGCCCTCGAGGAAGCCCTGGGCGCCCAGCGAGGTGTGCTCCCCACCGAAGAGCACCTGGCCTTCGGGGAGACCGACGAAGCCCCAGTAGCGCGTGAACTGGCCGGGTTCGAAGGCGGCGTAGGAGCCGTGGGTCCAGGGATCGGAGGTCCAGTGGTCGAGCCAGCCCCGGCCCTCGCGCGCGGCGGCAAGGTCCGGTACCGCCGGTGCGATCCGACCGAGCGCCTCGCGGACGCGGGCGGACGGCGCGGGAGCGTGCGGCCCGCGTCCGCGTTGGGCCGCACCGTAGCTCCCGCCGGAGTAGACCGTGAGCAGCGAGGGGCGGCCGCGCTCGTCGATCGAGCTGCACCAGGTGTCGATCTGCTCGTCGTAGAATTCGCCGTTCCAGCGGTCATGGCGGGAGAGGTGGCGGTCGAACTGGAGCAGTAGCTTGGCGTTGGTCCCCATTCCGAGCTCCTCGATGCAGCGGCGCTTGCGCGCGCCGAGCCCCGAGTGCCCGAGGTCGACCCGCCGCAGCGCGGTGAAGGGGAGGCAGAGGACGACGACGTCGGCCTGCGCCTCTTCCGCGGTCCCGGCGAAGGAGAGGGTGTAGGAAGCGCCCACCCGGCGCAGCGCGGTGAGCGGGCGATCGAGCTGGAGCGTGCCCGCCGGCAGCTGTTCGGCCATGCCCCAGGCGAGTTGGTCGTTGCCGCCGTGGACGTGGAAGCGTTCGTCGGATTCGGCGCCGAAGGGGCCGAACTGGAGCAGCATCGCGATCGCGCTGAGCCGGTCGACGTCGAGCCCGTACTCCTCGGCCATGAACTGTTCGACCGCGAGCCGCAGAAGTCGGTGGGAGCCGTCGGGAAGGGCATGGTCGAGCCACTCGGCGGCGGTGGTCCGATCGAGTGCGCGCGCCGCGGGGGTCGAGTCGTTCCAGCCGAAGCGGCGGATGCGGCGGCCGTCGGCGTGGGCGCGCTCGCTGAGCAGGCCGGCCTCGCGGTAGACGTCGTCGAAGCGGCGCACCTTCCCGTCGAGGAAGAGCCTGGGGTGGAGGCCTGGTCGTCTGCGCGCGGCCGCTTCGACGTCGTCGAGCGTCAGGTCGAGGTCGGCGGCGAGCGCGCGGATGCGGCGGTGGGCGGTGTCGATGAACTCGCCACCATGCTCTGCGGTCTGTCCGGCGGCGAACTCGCGCGCCGTCCAGCAGCGGCCGCCGACCCGGTGGGCGTGGGCCTCGTACAGAGTGGAGGCGATCCCGCGCTGGTGCAGCCGGTAGGCGCAGGTGAGGCCGGCGAGCCCGGCGCCGACGATCGCGATCCTTGGCTGCTGCTCCCTCTCCGCCCGCCGGTCGATCGCGTTCGCGAGCGCAAGTGGGCCGAGCGCCGCCGCCGCGCCGACCCCGGCCGCCCCCACCAGGAACCGCCGCCTGGTCAGGGTCTCGCTCAAATAATGTCCAGCGGACTCGTGTCGTCAGCGGCGGACGCGTGTTCGCGCGTGCTGCCGACATCGCCGTCTTCTTCGGCCTCACCGGAATGGCGCCACGCCTTGGGCGCACCCGCGACCGGTTCGAGCACCCAGACCGACGGCGTGCGGTCGAGCCATTCGACGTACTCGTCGAAGCCGCTGTACTGCTCGTTGCAGGCGCGCCAGAGCTCGTCGCGCTCGGCGCCCTCGGCGATCCGCGCGGTGACCTCGGTCTTCTCCCGCCCGATCTCCACCGTCGCCTCGGGCTTCGCCTTCAGGTTGTGGGACCAGCCCGGCAGCTTCTCGTTGCCGCCGTTGGTGTCGATGAGGATGAAGTTGGCCCCGTGCTCCAGGTAGAGGACCGGGGCCGTCCGCTGCTCGCCGCTCTTGCGCCCCGTGGTCGTCAGCAGGAGCACCGGTCCGTCGCCGACCTTGCCCATCAGGCGCCCGCCGCTCAGCCGGTAAAGAGGGACGTTCAGCTTGCCGGTCCAGCGCAGCCCCCGCGCCCCCAACGAGTTCGAGAGCTTCGCGTAGAAGTGATCCCCGAGCATCGGTCGCGAGTATCCCACGCAAGCGTGTGGCGCGACTAAAGTGGGCCCATGCCCGGACCGCACGCGTTCCGCGTCGCCGCCGAGTCCAAGGATCTCGATCTCCTCCGCGAGACCCTCGCCGATGACGTCGTCCTCCACAGCCCGATCCTCTTCAAGGGCTTCGAGGGCCGCGACACCGCCTTGTTCGTCCTTGCCAACGTGATCGAGGTCTTCGAAGGCTTCCGCTACCTCGACGAGGTCCACGGCGACGGCACGGTCGTCCTACGCTTCGCCGCCAAGGTCGAGGGCAACCTCGAGATCGAGGGCATCGACTACCTCACCCTCGACGCCGACGGCCGCGTCACCGACCTCACCGTCTTCCTCCGGCCCCTCAAGGCCGTGCACGCCTTCAACGAGCAGATGTCCGCCCGCCTCGGCGCCGCACCGCCCGCCTGACCCCGTCTTACTAGAATCCTCGACCCACCCGGGGGAGTGTCCGAGTGGTTAAAGGAGACGGGCTGTAAACCCGTTGGCTCTGCCTACAGAGGTTCGAATCCTCTCTCCCCCATTGGATGCAGTCCGCCGAGACTGCCACCGATACACCGAAGTTGCAGGGACTCGTAGGCGTGTATTGGTGATGATCCTTCTGTCGCTCTTTGGCATCCAAGCGGGATCGACGGCCTCCCGTCCGACTTCCTATGCGGCCGGGAGGAGCCGCAGGGCGACGCGGGAACGCCTCGGGCGAAATCCCTTCGTAACCGCTGGTGAAATCGCCTACCCTCGGACGGCTGATAACCGGTGAGCATGGTCACGCACGCCGAATGGGTGGTTTTGTCGTGCTCTCGCGACCTTTTCGTCACCGATTCGTGGAGGATTCGCGCATGGACGAGGGGCGCAGTCTCGACGGGCGGGTGATCGCGATCGCCGGGGTCGGCGGTGGGCTCGGGCCTTCGGTGGCTCGGCGGCTGGGGGAGGCCGGGGCGATCGTCGCCGGCGCCAATCGTGGACAGGCCGATGTCGACGCGGTGGGGGAGGAGCTGGGGATGCCGGCGGAGCGGTGGGACGGGCACGCGGTCGACCTCACGGACGAGCACGCGGTGGGTGCCTGGCGCGACGCGCTGGTCGCGCGCTTCGGGCGTGTGGATGGGCTCGTGCACCTGGTCGGAGGCTGGCGCGGCGGACAGCCGCTGCACGAGGAGCCGCTCGCCGACTGGGACTTTCTCGAGAAGCTCCTGATCCGGACGGTGCAGGTGACGACGCGGGCATTCCACGACCAGCTCGCGGCGTCGGAGCACGGGCGCTTCGTGCTCGTCTCCGGCAAGTTGGCCCAGAAGCCGAACAACGGCAATGCGGCCTACGCGAGCGCAAAGGCGGCCGCCGAGGCTTGGACGCTGGCCTTCGCTGACGGATTCGAGCCTGGCGGGGCGACCGCCAACATCGTCGTCGTCGACGCCATCCTGACGCCGCGGATGCGCGAGGAAAATCCCGACAAAGCGTTCCCGACCTTCACTCCGGCCGAGAACATCGCCGACGCGATCGCCTGGCTCTGCTCCGACGCCGCGGCCCAGATGAACGGCGCCCGGCTGGCGCTTACGATGCCCTGATGGCGACGGAGGCGAAGGGAGCGCGAGCACCCGAGGGCAAGATGACGATCGGTGAGCTGGCGAAGCGCACCGGGATGACGATCCGCAACATCCGCGCTCACCAGACGCGCGGCCTGCTGCCGCCGCCGGAGGTCCAGGGCCGGACCGGCTACTACAACGAGGAGCACGTCGCGCGGATCGAACTGACCCGCGAAATGCAGGCCGAGGGGCTGAACCTGGAGGCGATCCGGCGGGTGCTCGAGAGCACTGGGGGCTCGTCGAAAGAGATGGTTGACTTCGCCCGCGCCGTGCGCGCCCCGTTCGAGGACGAGTCGCCGGAAATCTTCGACCCGGGCGATTTCGCCGCCGCCTGGAGCGTCGAGTCGGTCGACGAGCGGCTGCTGCGCCGGGCCGAGAAACTGGGCGTGCTGAGGATCCTGGCCGACGGCGATATCGAGGTGATCAGCCCCCGTCTCCACGGCGCCGCGACCCGGATGATCGAGTTCGGCGTCAGCCCGAGTGCGGCGATCGCCCTGGCAGCGAAGCTCCACGAGCACGCCGACGCCGTCGCCCGCGCCTACATCGACCTGTTCACCGAGCAGATCTGGGGCCCGTTCGACAAGGTGGGCCGCCCGGAAGAGGACTGGCACAAGGTGCTCGAGGCACTCGAGGCGATGCGCCCGCTCGCCTCCGACGCCCTCCTCGCGATGTTCCAGATCACGATGGGCGAGGAGACCGAGAAGGCCGCCGAGGCGACCCTCCGCAACGCCGGCAAAGCCCCCGCGCGCGGACGAGGGCGCAAGCGCCGCTAGGGGGTTGTCTACCCCGGCTCGCAGGTGGTCACGCGAGGCGCACGGACCGCCCAACCCCTCAAGGCTTCTGCCCCGCCTTGCGGGTCTTCTTCGGATCCTTGCCGAGGATCTCGAAGGGCTTCGTCAGCGGCTTGGCGGTGTTGTTCGATTTGTCGGTGGCGCGGAGGACGGCGACGTAGCGCCCGGGGCGGGCCTTGAAGTGCTTCCAACGTGCCGCCAGACGGAAGTGGTTGATGCCGATGTAGGTGGGCCATTCGTGGTAGCCGTTGTAGACGCGGTGGCCCTTGGAGTCGAGGCGGTAGTACTCGGCGTCGAGTGAGCCTGGTGAGTCGATCGAGGCGCGCATCTTGGTGCCGTTCGTGCCCTTGAACTTGGTCTTCGCCAGCTTCACTTCGCCGATGGTCGGCGGGGTCAGGTCGACGTTCAGCGGCGGACGCGGGCCCGGGTCGGAGAGCGGGTTGCCGGGGACGTCGGAGACGATCACCTCGCCGCGGACCCAGGCGTGCAGCTTGCACTGGAAGAAGTATTCGCCGGGCTGGGTGAATTCGAGCGTGTATTCGTCGCCCGCCCGGTGGTGGGGGACGTCGGTGCCCGGGTCGGAGTCCCACTGGAGGTCGTCGGGCGAGATGCCGGTCACCGAGTGCTCGAGGTCGGGCCCGAGCCAGTCCCAGGTGACCCTCTCACCCAGGTTGATGTGGACTTCCTTGTTCGACCACTGGTAGTCGAAGATCGAGACCCGCGTGTTGTCGGCGGCCGCGATGGCCGGCAGGACGAGCATCGCGACGGCGACCGCCGCGACGGCTAGTCGACGATGTACCAACCGTTCATCCCCATGTGGAAGTGGGTGAAGACGTGGCAGTGGTAGAACCAGCGACCCGGGTTGTCCTCGACGAATTCGAGCCGGAACGAGTCCGCCGGGCCGAAGGTTTTCGTGTCGATGACCGTCCCGTCGGGGTCCGTCCAGCGGTGCCCGTGCAGGTGGAAGGTGTGAAAGAAGTTGTCGAGGCCGTAGACGTGGAAGCCCACCCGCTGACCGACCTTCGCGTGCAGCTCCGGCGTGTTGCCGGCGTAGGCGCGGCCGTTGATGCAGGAGAAGTTTTCCTTCAGGCCGGTGATCGGCGGTTCCCACGAATGGAAGCCGAGGAAGAACTCCGCTTCCGGCGCTTGCTCCCCCGGCGCCCGCACGACGAGCGGCCCGAACAGCCCTTTGAAGACCGGCAGCGGATCCATCGGCCCGTGGTCGTGGTAGAGCCAGGTGCCTTCCGTCCCCGGTTTCGCTTCCCAGACGTAGGTGAAGGTGCGGTTGTGTTGGACGAAGCCACCCGGGTCGGTGAACTTGCCTTTGTAGCCGCCGTCCATTTCGTTCGAGTAGAAGATGCCGTGCGGGTGCATCGTCACCGGCGACTTCAGCTTGTTGCGGAAGTGGACGATCATCGTTTCGCCGACATTGACTTCGAGCAGCGGCCCCGGCACCTTCGCCGGCCCGATCGGCCTTTTGAAGTTCGGCGTCCAGGCCCGGTAGGCCCAGGCGGTGAACTTCGTCTTGCCCTTGATCGGCATGTTCATCATCTGGTCGCGGCCGGTGGGGACGATGTCCCACTCGACCGGCTCGGCGGTGATCCAGTATTCGCGCGCCGCCCCGTTCTGGGTGAACTGGGTGTAGGCGGCAAGCTCGGTCCGTCCTCCGTCGCCCACCGAGCTCGCGTTCGCCTGTGCCGCTTCCGCCGCCGCCACCTTGGGCGGCACCGCGATGCCCTTGGCGTGGGCGTCGATATCGATCTGGCCTTCGTTCGCGCTGATCTTCTGTCCGGCGAGCGTGCAGAAGAACATGCCGCCGCCGAGCGCGAGGAAACCGCGCCGGTCGAGACCGCCGTCACCGAAGTTCATCGTTGCCCCGTCCTCCTCGGAGCTACTTCTTGACGACGACCGTCATGTGCATCTGCGTCGGGTGGATCGTGCAGATGAACTTGTAGGTCCCCGGTGTCGTGAACGTCTTTTCGAATTCGGCGTTCGTCACCGCGGTCGTCTTGGTCGAGTAGGAGGCCTTTCCCTTCAACGCCTTCGGCCCGCTCTTGAGGTGGACGTCGTGGGGATAGGTGTTGGCTTCCGCCCAGACCCAGTTGATCGACTGCCCCTCCTTCAGCGTCACCTTTTCCGGGCCGAAGTAGAAGTCGGCGAC
This sequence comes from Actinomycetota bacterium, assembly GCA_018268605.1. GTDB lineage: Bacteria > Actinomycetota > Thermoleophilia > Solirubrobacterales > 70-9 > VAYN01. Next base: position 7,435 of record JAFDWG010000315.1, read on the forward strand.
CGACACTTCCTTCGGTTTGGACTTCGACTTCTGCGGCGCGTTCGCCGCGGTGGCGGCCGTCCCCGAGAGGGCGAGGGCAACCACCGCGATCGTGACGATCCTCAGTGCCCGCATCAGCAGGTCACTTCCCCGGGCTTCGCCGCGACTTCCACCGGCTTGTACTTCTGGAACGCCGGGTGCGGGAAGGACGGGCGGTGCCAGTAACACTGCTGGTTCTGCGGCGGGCTCGTCCCCGCGTAGCCGAGGATCGTCGACGGGTTGCCGGTTTCCGCCAGGCTGGCGATCTGGAGTCCCGCCGTGATGTTGATGCTGGGGACCGATTTGCTCGCGTATTCGGTTACTTTCGGCTGCGGGCAGACCGGGTAGATCTGGCTCAGCGGCACTTTGCCGTTGCCGGGCGCGAACGTCGAGTTGGCGCTGTTCGCCCCCCAGCAGTTGCCGCCGCCGGTGTCGTCGTTCCACATGTCGTATTCGCCGTTCGGATCGGCGCCTTCGCGGCCCATCACGTTTTCGACGATTTCGTTGTTCACGTTTTTGGCTTCGTTGCCTTCGTTGGCGACGAAGGTTTCCCCGGGGCCGGAGAAGGAGGCGATGCCCCACTTGTAGTTGCCGAACACCCGGTTGCCGCGGACGACGTTGCCGTCGGAGCCGTAGAGCACGATGCCCACGCCGGTCGGGTAGTTGACCGTCTGGCCGCTCAGTTCACCGAGTCCCTCGGAGACGGTGTGGAACGCCGACCCGGAGAGGAAGTAGTTGTAGTTGTTCCAGAACACGTCGTTGCGTTCGATCACGTTCCAGGCGTTCGGCTCGTAGCCCTCCGAGTCCAGCGTGTTCGGGACGATCCCGGCGCCGTTGTTGTAGAAGGCGTTTTCGATGATCCGCACGTACTTCGAGTTCGTGCCGGAGTAGCCGAGGACGTTTTCGTAGCTCTTGTCGTTCTTCAGCAGCGTCCATATCGGCTTCTTCTGGCAGGGCGTATTGCTGTTGACGTTCCAGTTCTTCTTGTCGCACGGCGTTTCGCCGACATAGAAGGCGGAGTCGCCCTGGTGGTAGCCGGTGGAGTTGATCATCTTGCCGCCGAAGCAGTGCTTGGCGAAGAGGCCGTAGGACCGGTTCCCCGACGCCAGCAGGTTGTTCATCGTGTAGCCGTTGCAGTGCTGGCCGCCTTCGTCGGCGGCGTGGATGAAGAAGCCGTTCGACTCGTAATTGCGCGCCCACATGTTCTTCAACACGAGGCCGTCGACGCTGATCGCCTCGATCCCGTTCTGTGCCGCGCCGAGTTCGCCCTTCGCGTTCTTGCCTTCGAGGATGACCCGCTTCGGGTCCTTCTTCGTCCCTTCGATCGTCATCCCGTCGTAGCGCTCCTTCGGCGCGGTACCGTCGACGACGACGCCTTCGACGTACTTCCCGGGCCGGATCGCGACCTTCACCTTCGCCCCCTTGTTCTTGAAGGCGTATGACCCGGCGGCTTCGACCGCCTTCTGGATCGTGCGGTAGTGGCAGCCATGGCGGCAGGTTTCGAAGACCATCGTCTTGGACTTCTTGGCCGGCTTGGCGGCGAGCCCGGTTGCGGGACCGACGGCGAGGCCGAGAAGGGCGACGAGGACGGGTACGAGCGCGAGAACAGGCAGACGATGCTTCATATCTCTCCTTGCAGCGTGGGTGACCGCGTCCCCGCCCCTCCAAGGCGAAGACCTGCTGACCATATCGAAGGCTGAACCGGATTCGGCTGTTCAGCCAGGCAGGATCGTCTGCATCGCTTCTTCCAATTCGTCCACCCCGTAGGCACCCGACAGGCGGTCCCTGATCACACCCTGCTTGTCGATCAGGTAGGTCCACGGCTCGGTCGGCAGATGGAACGCCTTCAGCTGGGGACGAAGCCCATCGCTGATTTCGTTGTTGTTGTAGACCTCTTGGTGGATGAAGTCCGCCCGCGGTTCGAATTTGTCGGCGACCTGCTGGGCGACGTCGACTACCGGGCCGCAGACACGGCTCTGACAGAGGGCGGGAGTGGCGAAGACGAGGACGATCGGCCTCTTGCCGAGCACGTCGGCGAAGTTGACCTTGTGCATCTGGTCGGGCGGCACGCGCGTGTCGATCTTTTCCAGGTCGTTGCCGACGTCGGCGGCGGTCAGAGTTTCGATCTTCGGCGGGCGTTCGCCGACCTTCGGGACCTTGGGGTACTGGCCGACGACCGGGGAGGGCATCCGGCTCGCTTCGAGCTTGCCGTCGGGCCCCTTGATCATCGCGATCGCCAGGTAGGAGCCGTTCTTCGGGAAGTCGACCTTCGGCACGACGTAGACGGACTTCGCCTCGCCCGGGCCGGAGCCGTTCTGGGACCGATAGGCGGGCTTCGTCTGCAGCGTTTCCAGCTTGGCCGGGAGAGGGCCGGTCACCTTCGACTTGCCGTCCTTGGCGAAGTAGAGGGCGACTTTGACGTCTTCGACCTGTTCCTGGCCCGTCGTGAAGACGCCGAACGGATAGCGTTCCTCGCCGGTGTCGAAGACCTGCGAGGCGGGCGCGATGACGAGTTCCGACGGGACCGCGCCGGAGCTGTGCAGGAGCTGGGAGATCGTCTTGCCCTGTGCCTGCGGGAACTCCTTGGGCGGCGGGGCGGGGCGGGTTTCGCCCGTTCCTCCACCGCAGCCCGCGACGACGACCGCGGCGAAGGCGCCGAGCGCTAACAGCGCGACGAGGCGGTGGGCGAAGGGGCGGCGCATCGCGGGAAAAACTACAAGCCCCGGTTAAGCGTCTCCTTTGCGGGCGTCCCCTTATGGTGGGCGGGTGCCAAGCATCGAGGACCCCGACTTCCAGCCGCGCGAGGGCGCGCCGCCCGGCTTCCGCGCCTTCCGCGCCCGGATCGGCTACGAGTTGGGGAGCGAGCGGATCGGCGCCAGCGTCTGGAAGCTGCCGCCGGGCGAGGCGGCCTACCCGTACCACTTCCACTACTCCGACGAGGAGCTCGTCTTCGTCCTCCAGGGCAGGCCGACCCTGCGCACGCCGGAGGGCACCCGGCAGCTGGAGCCCGGTGAGGCGGTCCACTTCCCGCTCGGCGAGTCCGGCGCCCACCAGGTCGCCAACCCGACCGACGAGGAGGTCCGCTTCCTCGCCGTCTCCACCAACGGCGCCCCGGACATCGTCGTCTATCCCGACTCGAACAAGATCAGCGCCAGCGAGCGCCTGCCCGAGGGCGGGGGGCTCCATACATTCTTCGAGCTCGATGACCAAGTGGACTACTGGAAGGGCGAGACGGCGCCGGGGGGATAGGGGCTGCATGCGCGGGGGGTTCCACCGCATCGACCAGCGCCCTTCGGGTATCTGACAAGCATGGGCCGCGACGCCGAGCTGTGCGGAAGGACCCGAGCACGAAGGCGAAGTCATCCGCGGGAACGCCGGCGACGACCGGTTGTACGACGGGATCGGCGATGACCGGTTGGAAGGTGGGCCGGGGAACGATTGGCTCTCCGGCGGTTTCGGATCGGACGCGATCGACGGGCAGGAAGGCGACGACTTCGTGCGCGGGGACGGGACGATCGATCACATCTTCGACACGGGCGGAGGCTTCGACACGCTGAGCTTCGCGACCCGGGGGACGCCGGGCTTCGGCGCGGGCAAGGCCCCGGCCGTCACCGGCTTCCCGAAAGGGGAAGAAGCGGAACGCGGAGTCTTCGTCAATCTCGCCGCGGGCGGGCAGAACGCCGAAGACGGGATCGCCGCATCGGGCGGGGGAGTCGACGAAGTCCAGCCGGGCGCCTTCGAGCGGATCGTCGGCTCACCCTTCTCCGACTACCTCGTCGGCACCGGCGCGAGCGAAGAAATCATCGGCGGCGGCGGCGCCGACGTAATCCTCGGTGGGGGTGGGCAGGACGTCCTGCGGGGTGGAGCCGACGGCGATTTCCTCGAAGTCGCGCCAGGGTCGAACTCGACGAGCGACACCGGCGCCGATCTTCTCCACGGCGGGTCCGGCGACGACGCGCTGATCCACAATGGCGGCGCCGACTACCTCGACGGCGGTGAAGGCTCCGACCTCTTCGGCACGGCCGGCGTCGACGCCCGGATCGACCTCGGACTGGTCGGCGAAGTCGGGCCGAACGAGGCTCCGGTCTGTCCCGGCGAAACGTTCGACCACCTGACCGGCATCGAGGACCTCGAGGGCTCGGAAGGCAGCGACGTCCTCTTCGGAGGCGAAGGCGACAACCAGCTCCTCGGCCACCGCGGCGAAGACACCTATCGGGCGCTCGGCGGCAACGACACGATCTTCCGCCAACTCCGGTACCCGCGATCGGGTCATCGACTGCGGCGACGGGGAAGACACCGCGGTCGTCGATCTCCCCCGGTCGTCGATCCGGCGCCGATCGGCTGTGAGCGGGTGCGCGGGGGGACCCCCAACGAATTCGAAACCGAAATCGAACAGCCGGTGCTCGCGCCGGTGACGCTTCCCCCTCCGGCCCCCGCTCCCGTCCCGTCCGCGCCGGTCACGAAGCCGAAGCCCGACCGGATCGCGCCGCGCACGAAACTGCTGCGCCGCCCGGCGAAGGTGCTTCACGTACGGTGACACAGCCCCGCCTCGGTCACCTTCCGCTTCGCTGCGAGCGAGCCGTCGCGCTTCGAGTGCAAGCTCGACGGGAAGTCGTATCGCCGTTGTCACTCTCCCGTGCGCGCCTTGCTCCGTCCCGGCCGCCACGTCTTCCGAGTTTTCGCGATCGATGCCGCCGGAAACCGCGACAAGACGCCGGCCGTGTTGAAGGTGCAAGTGGTCGCGGTGAACGGGCGCGGCCGGTCAGCGGACCTCCGTAGGGTCCGTCTCCCAACCATTTCTCGACAGGAGGCCGAACGATGGGCAAAGTCATCTATACCGCCGAGGCGCACGTCACCGGGGGCCGGGCCGAGGGGCACGGCAGGTCGAGCGACGGGGAGCTCGAGGTCGATCTGCGCCTGCCCGCCGAGTTGGGCGGCGAAGGTGGCGGGACGAATCCCGAGCAGCTCTTCGCGGTCGGCTACGCGGCCTGCTTCGAGGGCGCGATCGGCGCGGTCGCGCGGCGCACGAAAGCGGAGACGGGCGATGTCGAAATCGATTCGAAGGTGATGCTGAATCCGGGACCGGAGCGGACCTTCTTCCTCTCCGTGCAGCTCGACGTGACGCTGCCGTCGGTCGAGGGCGATGCCGCGGTCGAGCTGGTTCGCGAGGCGCACAAAGTGTGCCCGTACTCGAACGCGACCCGCGGCAACATCGAGGTGAGGCTGACCGCCAACGGCGCCGCCGTCTGACAGCGCGCCGCCGGCGGAAGGAGTCGGCGCGGAGGAGGCGAACCGGGCAGTCGTGCACCGACTGCCGCTCCGTTTCCCGCTCAGCGCCCTCGCGATCGTCGCCGTCGTCGCGATGGCGATCATCCTGCCGACCGCCTTCGGCGCCTCGGCGCCCACCCCGGCGCCGACCCGCGTCGCGATGGCGCAGACCGAACGGGTCCAGGGCGCTCCGGGCCGCACGATGGTCCTCAGCAAGGTGACGGTCCCGCCGGGCGCGAAGCTCGCCGCCCATCACCACCTCGGCACCCAGATCTCGCGGGTCGTCTCGGGGACGCTCAGCTATACGGTCCGCGAAGGCAAGGCGGAACTCTTCGAAGGTGAATCCGACGAAGAACCGCGCCTGGTCCGTGTCATCACCGCCGGCAAGACGGCACAGATCGAGCCGGGCCAGTGGCTGGTCGAGCAGCCTTCGGACATCCACCAGGCCGCCAACCGCGGCTCCTCACCGGTCGTGATCTACCTGGCGACGCTCCTCAAGGACGGCGCCGCTCCTTCGACTCCTGTCGCTCTGCATCCTCGCGCCGGTCGTTAGTCGCCTGTCGGTTCGGGTGTCGCTCCTGGCCGGTGGGCTCGTTCGTGCCCGGCTGCTTCACCGCCGCCGCGGCTTCCTTGGCTTTGTCGGAGAGGCTGCCTTTGCTTTTCGCGATGTCGGCCAGTTCCTGCGCGTCCTCCTTCAGCGAGTCGACGCCGCCGCGGTCGTCGACCATCTTCTTGCCTTTGTCGATCAGTTTCTTGAAGTCCATCTCGATCCTCTCCTCGGGGGCGACCTCCACCAGAAGTTAATCGCGACTGGACGGACCGCGCTACACTCCGACGCAATGGCGATCCAGGGCGGACAGAACGTGGTTACTTGCGCGTCCCCCGCGAACGTCGTCATTGCTGGTGTTGTCGTTATCGAGGCCGGGCTTACGGTCAAAAGCCCGGTCGTCGTCTGACACCGCAAGAACGCCCGCCGACCAAGCAGACAAACCAGAGGGACGCGGCGGAGGCGTTGTCAGCCGTACCGATCCCTTCGAAGCATTGGCAGGAAGCCCTCGGAATCCTGGCTTCCCAGCGCTATCCCCAACCGCCCTTCCCGACATCCTTCGACGATCGTCGCCCCGCGCCCTGAGGGCGGCCGCTCGCCCTCCCCGAAGACCCTCTAAGATCGTCCCCTGCGGCCCTCCGCAGGGGACGCGCTGTCCGCCCGGATAGCTCAGTTGGTAGAGCACTTCCATGGTAAGGAAGGGGTCACGAGTTCGAGTCTCGTTCCGGGCTCTGAGAAACCGCCTGTAAAAGGGCGGTTTTTCCTTGTCTGGGGAGCCGTGGCAGGTAGTCAATTCGGACGGCTTGGGAGCATTCCGAATCGGGGTGGGACCTTCGCCTCGAACCCGAGCCGTGCGAACAGCTCATGCAGGTACAGCTCCCAGAACGCCGGGTTGAACTGTCCCTCGCCCTTTGGCCGCCGGCGCTGCCGCAGATCTTTGACCGCCGGCTCGGACTGCGAGCTGGCGAAGCGCTCGTACCAGTCGTTGAGGAGGTCTGGCATCCGGGCGAAGACGGGATCGTGAACCCCCTGCAAAAAGCCGTAGTGGCTCGCTGCCGCTCATGCGAGTGCATCGGGAGGCGGTCGCTGCGCTGCTGATCGGGGAACAGGGGCTCGGCCACGGTGCCGCAAATGTAGGACGGCCGATGGACGCCGGGAGGAGGGCAACGGCACTATTGAGGATGTTCCGCCGCCGCCCATCGCACCCGGTATCGACCACCCTCCCGCGTCGTCCAGATTCCAGAAGTGGGCGACGCCCTGCGCGTCCTCAATCGTCTCCCCGATCGCGTTGTATCCGCAGGCGATTCCGAGGCCGAAGCGCTCGGATGCGAGCACCGCGACCCGTTCGCACTTGCGCGGAGAGTCCAAGTATTCGACGTAGGTGAGGGACAACGCCTCGCTGTCGAGGGTGAAGGTGGGGAGCCGGTCAGCATCCGGTAGCTGACCGCAGCTGGACCGCGCTGCCGATCGACGCGCCTCCTAAGCGCCTCCTCGACCTCCGACAGGGCGACGTCGGGGTCATGCTGCGACGCGCTGACGTGCGCCGTCGCGCTCGCTGACCGCGTGTCGCAGGTGGTCGTGCGGCAACCAGTTCGCCGCCTCGACGTTGCCCAGCGCAACGCCGTAGAACCCTTCCACGGTCAGGTGCCTAGGTGCGCTCCAAGCCACGTCGATCACGCCGTCACCGTCGACGACCTCCCGGCCGGCTGACTCTCTCATCCGTCCTCCAGGCATTACCAAACGATTGGTAGAACTCTAGACAGGAGGCGACTCTCAGGGGTAGGCTTCGGTTCCCTCCTGACAGCCGAGGGGCGGGCATCTTGGCTGTAGGCATGGAAGGTCCTCCGGGGTCGTTGACAGCCGGCCCACCGGGTCGATATCCTACCTACCAATCGGTAGGTTAGGTAATTGGGATGACTGCAGGGAAGAGCTGAGGGAATGACAGTACAAGGCATCCGTGCGAGCCACCCGATGGTCGCAGGCGACATCGTGAGCCTAGGGGCCCGGCGCTCGCCCGACCGCGTCGCGGTGAAGATGCGCGAGGGGCGGGAGGTCACCTATGCAGAGCTCGACCGGCGCACCGATCGTCTGGCCAACGCCCTGCTTGGCATGGGGCTCGGCCCAGGGGATCGGGTAGGCGCCTGGCTGCCCGACTGCGTCGAGTACGTCGAGCTCTACCTGGCCGTGGCCAAGGCCGGCCTGGTCATGGTCCCGGTCAACGCCCGGCTCCGGGCGGGCGAGGCCTCCTATCCGCTCGTCGACTCCGGGGCCAAGGTCCTCTTCTTCGGCCCCGACCTCGCCGGCGACGTCGGCGAGATCGAGTGCCTCGAGGCACTCGAGTTGGTCTCCGTGGCGCACGCCGACGGTGGTGTCCCAGCGCGTGATTTCGAGGCGCTCATGGCGGCCGGGTCCGCCGGTCCGCCGCCCACACCGGAACCTGAGGACCTCTTCATAATCGGCTACACGAGCGGGACCACCGGGCGTCCGAAGGGGGCGATGCTGACCCATCGGAGCGTTCTCGCGATCGCGCGACTGAACGCGATCTCCTACCACCTGCCGTTCTTCGGGACCGCGGCGCTGACCGGGTCGATGTCTTTCGTGGCAACGGTCCCGGCCCACATCTTCACCCATCTCTTGCTTGGCGGAACCTTGGTGATCATGGGGAGCTGGGACGTCGAGACGCTGATCGACGTGATCGAGCGAGAGCGCGCCACCTTCACCTACATACCGTCCCCCCTGATCGGCGAGTTCGTTGAGGCCGCGCGTCGGACGCCGCAGCGCTGGCGGTCGCTGCAGTCGGTTCTCCACTCGGCCTCGCGGGCCAGCCCGGAGAAGCTCCGGCTGCTTGCCGAGGTGGTCGGTGCCCGCTTCGTCGAGGGGCTCGGGATGACCGAGAACTCTGGCGGCCTGATCACCGCCACGACCCGCGGGGACATCGAAGGGGAGCCGGACGCCAACGACCTGTTCGCCTCGGTCGGCCGTGCCGTCGCCGAATCGGCGGTGGCCTTGGTCGAGCCGGAGAGCGGCGAGCCTTTGCCGCACGACGGGAGCACCGTCGGCGAACTGGCGATCAAGAGCCCGGCCCTGATGAGCGGCTACTGGAACCTTCCCGAGGCGAGCGCCGCGGCGCTGGTCGACGGCTGGTACCGGAGCGGCGACCTCGGCTCGATCGATCCCGCCGGGTACGTCTACATCGCCGAGCGCCGCACCGATCTGATCGTCTCCGGGGGGATGAACGTCTATCCCACCGAGGTGGAGGCCTTCATCAGGACGCTACCTGGAGTAGCCGACGTTGCCGTCGTCGGTCTGCCACATGAGCGCTGGGGGCAGAGCGTGTCCGCGGCGGTCATCCCCCGGCCCGGGGCAGAGTTGACGGCGGAGGCGGTGATCGAGTCCTGCCGGGCCGGCCTCGCGAGCTACAAGAAGCCGACATCGATCCGCTTCCTCGGCGACTTTCCGCGCACCGCCAGCATGAAGGTCAAGCGGGCCGAGATCCGCAGACAGCTGGAAGCCGAAGACGACGTCCTCGGGGATTGAGCACGCCTTCGTGGTAGCGCGCGGCAGCACGTTGCCTACCAAACGATTGTCTGGTAAGCTGCCCAGAATGTTCACTGGCTCAGACAACAAAGTGGCGATCGTCGCCGGCGCGCAAACGCCTTTCAAGGCCGCCTGGGCCGACCGTCAGCACGTTGATCTGATCGGCGACGTGATCAACGGCGCGCTCAAAGGGACCGGGCTGCGGATCCAGGACGTCGACTTCGTGATCGACTCCGGCAGCGACATCCTCGACGGCCGCAGCATCTCCAACTGCGGCTTCCTCGGCGCCATGGGCGCGCACCAGAAGGAAGAGTCGCGGGTCGAGGAGGACGGGCTCTGGGCGGCGCTCTACGGCGCCACCAAGATCGGCTCCGGCTCCGCCGAGGTGGGCCTCCTGCTCGCCTACTCGAAGCCTTCGGAGGGCAGCGTCCCGGCCTTCTACTGGTCGCAGTGCGAGCCCTTCTACCAGCGGCCGGTCGGCTTCGGCCAGGCGGCCGCCGGCGGACTGCAGGCGCAGAGCTACCTGGCCAGGCACTCGCTCTCCGACGAAATCTTCGCCGACGTCGTCGCCCACGACTGGGCCAACGCCGCGCGTAATCCCGCGGTCGATGTCGAGGCGGCGCCGAGCGCCGACGAGATCCGCAGCTCCGATGTCGTCGCAGCACCGCTGCGCGAGCTGGAGATGGCGCGGCAAGTCGACGGCGCGGTCGCGATGGTGATCACCTCCGAACGGGTGGCCGAGCGGATCTGCCCGGATCCGGTCTGGATCACCGGCATCGGTACCGCGATGGACCAGCACGCCTTCTCGATGCGTGAGCGGGACTCCCTGCCGGCCTGCAGGGCGGCCGCCGAGGCCGCCTACAAGCGGGCCGGGATCGACGACCCGACCACCCTATCGCTGGCCGAGGTCTCCGCTTCCTCGGCCGCTACCGAGCTGATGGTCATCGAGGCGCTCGGCCTCGCCGACCCCGGCACCGCGGCACAGGTCTACGGCGGTGACGGACCGGCTATCAACCCTTCCGGCGGGGCGCTGCCGGCCGACCCGATCATGGCGACCGGGCTTGCCCGGCTGCACGAGGCCGCGCTGCAGCTGACCGACCGGGTCGACCACGGCCCGGACGGCGCGACCTCGGCGGTCGTCCACGGCGCCGGCGGGGTCGGGATGCAAAACCACTGCGTGTTCACCCTGGAGGTCTAGTCGGATGCGGGACGTAGCGATCGTCGGAACCGGCCAGACCGTCCACGCCCGGCGGCGCACCGACGTCAGCCAGGCGGGGCTCGTCCGCGAGGCGGTCGACGAGGCCCTCGCCGATGCCGAGTTGACCTTTGACGACATCGATTCGGTCGTCGTCGCCAGCGGTCCGGCCCTGTTCGGCGCGGTGAACCAGCCGGAGAAGTGGCTGGTCGACGGCCTCGGCGGCCGGATGAAGCCCGTGGTGCGGATCACCAGCGGCGGCGGCACCGGCCTCGCCGGCGCGCTCGCGGCGATGAATCAGGTCTCCAGCGGCTTTGCCGAGCGGACCCTCGTCGTCGCCTACGACAAGCTCTCCGAGGGTGCTCTGCAATACCAGATCTCGACCCTCTACGACCCCTTTTGGGGACGCGAGTTCGCAGTCGGGATCATGGGCTTCGCCTCGGCCTACTGGCGGGCCCGGATCGAGACGCTCGGCCACACCGAGGAGGCGGCGGCGATGGTCGGCGTGAAGAACCACAAGAACGCCTTCCTCAATCCCTATGCGCACGTGCGCAAGGAGATCACCGTCGACGACGTGCTCGAGAGCCGTCCACTGGCCTGGCCGATCAAGCTGCTCGACGTGCCGCCGATCTCCGACGGCGCCTGCGCGGTGGTGCTGGCCTCCGACGACGCGGCGCCGAAGACGACCGCGAAGCCGGCCTGGATCCGCGGCATGTCCTACTACGGCGAGGCCGACAACGCTCCTGACCGCTTCATGCTCCAGTCCGTTCCGCTGCAGCTCGCCGCCCAGCGCGTCTACAAGAAAGCCGGGATCACCAACCCGCGCCGCCAGTTCGACGTCGCCGAGCTGCAGGAGCCCTACACCTGCTTCGAGCTCAGCTATTACGAAGGCCTGGGGCTCTGCCCGACCGGCGAGGCGGCGGACCTGATCGCCTCGGGCGCCACGGAGATGGACGGCGACATCCCCTGCAACCCGTCCGGCGGCTGCATGGGCGCCAACCCGATCGGAGCCACTGCGCTGATCCGGCTCGCCGAGGCGGCCCTGCAGGTGACCGACAAAGCCGGCGGCCGGCAGGTCCCGAACGCCCGCACGGCGTTGGTGCAGGCAGGCGGGGGCTGGGCAAACCTGCGCGGCGTCGCCGTCGTCAGCGCCGACCGGAACTAGGAGGAAGCCAGGTGGACACGAAAGCCGCTGCGAAGAAGATGGAGATGCGGGGCAAGGGACTGGGTTCGTCGGTGACCGAGAACCCGGTCTTCCCGGGCCGAATCGAGCTGCCCTACACGCTGACTACCGGGCGCGCCGCCGCCACATTCCTGGCCGAGCTCGCCAACCACAAGATCGTCGGCTCCCGATGCCCCCGGTGCGATGGCATATTCGTCCCTGCCCAGGACTTCTGTGCCGCCTGCGGTACGTCGCTTGACGAGTTCGTCGAGGTCCCGGCAAGCGGCAAGCTGAGCGGCTACACCGAGACCGCCGACGGTCTGATCGGTCTGGTCCGACTCGACGGCGCCACCAACGATTTCCCCCACAAGCTGCTCGACACGCAGCTCGGCGAGCTCAAGCTGGGCGCCCGGGTCGAGGCCAGCTGGGCCGCCGAGGCCGAGGGCTCGATCCTCGACATCGAAGGCTTCGCCCTCGGTGGCGACGAGGGCGGCGAGGTGAAGCCGTTGGAGCCGGGGGCCGAACCAGTGCTGGAACAGAAATACGAGATGCGCCTCGACTACGCCCACTCCTACGGGCCCTACTACGGGATGCTCTTCGACGGCCTCGCGACCAGCCGCCGCATTCAGGGCACCCGCTGCCCGAGCTGCGAACGCGTCCTGGTGCCGCCGCGCGAGTACTGCGACGTCTGCTACGTCCGCAGCGGCGAGTGGGTCGACGTCGCCGACACCGGCACGATCAAAGCGTTCTCGATCATCCACCTCGAATTCGTCGGACAGACGCGCGAACCCCCGTACGTCTACGCCGAGATCGTGCTCGACGGCTCGGCCACGCGGCTGATCCACACGGTCGCCGGGATCGACGTCGAGGATGCCAAGGAGCGCCTGCAGATCGGGACCAAGGTCCGCGCCGTCTGGAAGGGCGGCGACCCGATCGGCTCACTCGAGGACATCGAGTATTTCGAGCCGGTCTTCGAGGACTGAACTGGTGGCCGTGTCCGGGACCGTCGAAGTCGAGGTCGCAGCCGGCCTGGCGACGGTCGTCCTCCACCGACCGGAGGCGCTCAACGCGCTGAACATGCAGTTGAAGGAAGAGCTGGCGGAGGTCTGGCGCCGGCTCGCCGACGATTCTGAGGTCCGGGCGGTGCTCGTCACCGGCGCGGGCCGCGCCTTCTCGACCGGCGGCGACATCAAGCAGATGGATCCCGACCGCGGCACGGAGACGACCCGGCGGCGAATGACCAAACTCACCCGCGAGGTCGTGATCCCGTTGGCGCGGCTGGACAAACCGGTGGTCGCCGCGGTCAACGGCCACGCGCACGGCCTCGGCCTCGGGATCGCGCTCGCCTGCGACGTCATCTACGCCGCCGAAAGCGCCGTGCTCTCGCTCGCCTTCACCCGGGTCGGCCTCGCCCCCGACGGCGCCACCTCGTACATGTTGACCCGCGCGGTGCCGCTGAACGTCGCCAAGGAGCTGATGTTCACCGGCCGTCGTCTTTCCGCCGCCGAAGCGAAGGGGCTTGGCATCGTCAACGAGGTCTTTCCCGACGACGAGCTCATCGGCGCCGCGCGCGACCTCGCCCTCGGCTTCGCTCGTGGCGCGACGATCGCGCTCTGCGCCGCCAAGCGGGTGTTGAATGAAGCGAGCATCCACTCGATCGAGGAGATCGCCGAGCTGGAGGCGTTCGGCCAGGCGGTCGCGATGACCTCCGAGGACCACCGCGAGGGAATTGCGGCCTTCGCCGAGAAGCGGAAGCCGAGCTTCACCGGCTCCTAGTCGTTACCTCCGATCGGCCGGTGCAGCCGGCTGAACCCCCTTCCGACCGGTTCAGCCGGATGTCACGGCGAGCGGGCGCAGAGGCGAGCCGGTCGCCCCTTTGAGGCGCAGCGGCACGGCGAAGAAGGTCAGGTCGCGGACGCCGTCGGCCGCCGCCTGTTCGAGCTGTAACGACTCCATGATGTAGATGCCGCGCTCGACGAGAAGATGGCGGTGGACATCGAGGCAGACGACCGCAGCCCTTTTTCGCTCCAGGTTCATGGTGTCGCTGCCGACGGCGAGGACGCCCCGCTCGCTTAGCCATTCGGCGCCCTCCAGGGTGAGGCCGGGCAGGCCGATCTGGATCCCGATGTATTTGTTCGCGTCGGCCCAGTACTTCATCCAGCCGGTCCTGATGAGGACGATCGATCCCGGCCCGGGCGCGGGATGCTCGTCGAACCAGGCGCTCAGCTCGGCGGCGCCGATGTCGTCCTCGATCGTCAGCTCGCGGCCGAAGAGCTCCTCCGCATCGACGAGATGGCCGGGGGCGATCAACGGTGGGATCTCCTCGGCCGAGCCCACCTCGAGGCCGCCGGCGAGCGAGTGGCGGCCGGCGATCTCGATACCGCCATGGATCTCGCCGCAGTAGGCGACATGTCCGAGCGCGTCGACGTGGGTGCCGACGTGGGCTCCCATCGTGAAGGCCTCCGAGACCGCCGTGATGCCGTTTCCGTAGGGGAAGTCGCCGTGTTCCTTCGTCAGCGTGAAGGCGTACGGCGGATGAGCGGGATGACGCGTCATCCCGACCTCCAGCCGCACCGCCAGGTCGTAGACTCTGCTCGCTCCCGACGGCGGAAAGCTGGTGGTCAGGTCGTGATGTCGGCCGGCCCAATCGTGCATCTCGATCCTCTCCTCGCAACGGCTCCTCACTCAACCAAACGCCCGGTAGAGTATATTGCCGCTGACGTCACCGGGGAAGCAAGAGGGGAGTGAGCGCATTATGCCGTTGAGCAGCCAGGAGATAAAGGAGATCCTCGCGATCCTCGAGGAATCAGGCTGGGACGAAGCGCGGCTCACGATCGACGACGTTGTGCTTGCCGTCTCCAGGAATGGCGGGCTCGGACTTGAGCCGAGCGCCTCTCCGCCTGCACCGCCCGCGCCTCTGTCCCAGGCGCCGTCCCCGGTCACCGCCGGACCGCCGCCACCTGCCGCTCCCACGGACGCTGCCGGCCATCAGGTCAGTGCGCCAAGCGTCGGCGTCTTCTGGCGGGCTCCGGAACCGGGCGCCGCCCCGTTCGTCGACGTCGGTGACACCGTGGAGGCGGGACAGACCCTCTGCATCGTCGAGGTGATGAAGCTGATGCAGCACGTCGCCGCCGATGTCGCCGGGAGAATCACGGCGATCCACGTCCAGAACGCCGAGCACGTCGAGTTCGGGACGCCGCTGTTCAGTATCGAACCGGTCTGAGCTGGTGCGGCGCATCCTGATCGCCAACCGTGGGGAGATCGCCGTCCGCGTCGCGCGCGCCTGCTTCGACGCCGGGCTGGAGAGCGTCGTCTCGGTATCGGCCGCCGATCGCGACGGCCTCGCGGCGCTGGTAGCCGACCGTGCGGTGACGATCGGACCGCCACCGGCGATCGAGAGCTACCTCTCGATCGACCGCGTCCTCGCCGCAGCCAAGGCAGCCGACTGCGACGCGCTCCACCCCGGTTACGGATTTCTCTCCGAGCGTCCCGAGCTGGCGGAAGCATGCGAGGAGGAGGGCATCGTCTTCGTCGGCCCTCCGGCGGCGGTGATGCGGCGCGCCGGCGACAAGATGTCGGCCCGCGCGGTGGCCGCCGAGAACGGCATTCCCACCGGGGCCGGATCGGACGGCCTCGAGTCGCTGGAGCAGGCCGTCGAGGCCGCCGAGCGGACCGGCTACCCGCTGATGCTGAAGGCTTCCGCGGGCGGCGGCGGCCGCGGGATGGCGATCGTCAACGAGGCGAGCGACCTGGAGCAGCGGTTCCATTCCGCTCGCTCGGAGGCGCAGCAGGCCTTCGGCGACGGCCGCGTCTACCTGGAGCGCTACGTCGGTCGTGCACGCCACGTCGAGGTGCAGGTCCTGGCCGATACCCACGGCAACGTGATCCACCTGGGCGAGCGGGACTGCTCCTGCCAGCGCCGCTACCAGAAGCTGGTCGAGGAGGCGCCGGCTGCCGGGCTCGACGCGGCCCTGGCGGAGGGGATCAGGAACGCTGCCGTGGAGCTTGCGAGGGCGCTTTCCTACGTCGGTGCGGGCACGGTCGAGTTCCTCGTGGATACCGAGCGGGGCGATTTCACCTTTCTCGAGGTGAACGCCCGGGTCCAGGTCGAGCACCCGGTCTCGGAGGCGGTCACCGGGGTCGACATCGTCGGTGAGCAGCTGCGGATCGCCGCCGGGGAACGGCTCTCGATCGAGCAGGACGAAGTGAGGATCGAGGGCCATGCGGTCGAGTGCCGGATCAACGCCGAGGACCCGCGCAACGGCTTCCTTCCTTCCCCCGGCACGGTGACCCGGTGGGCGCCTCCGAACGCTTCCCGGATCCGGGTCGACAGCCATGTCCAGCCCGGCTACGAGGTGAGCCCCTACTACGACTCCCTGTTGGCCAAGGTGATCGCCTGGGGGCCGGACCGTGCCGCGGCTCTGCAGCTGATGCGCCGTGGCCTGGATCGCTTCAAGGTCGAGGGGGTGCGGACTACGGTCCCCCTGCTTGCCGACATCGTCGCCGCACCGGCTTTTGCCGCCGCGCCGGTGACGACGCGCTGGCTGGAGACAGAGTTCCTGGAGGAGTGGAACGCTCGGCCGACCGAGGGCTGAGGCGCCGGTCGAGGCGTTGACACGGGTCGGTCGCGGCCATAATGTTTCTACCGACCGTATGGTTGGTGCTAGAAGACCTCTAAACCAACCGTTTGTTTGATAAGCTCTCGCGCGGAGGAGAACGTCCGACGATGAAGCCATACAGCGACTTCGCAACCGTCCCGGCTCTGGTGCAGGTGCGCGCCGGCGACAGCCCCGACGCGCTCGCGGTCAGCTTCGAGGGCACTTCGCTCACCTATGCGGAGTTGGAGGACGGCGCGGCCAGGGTCCATGGATGGCTGCAGGCTGCCGGGGTCGCTCCCGGCGACCGCGTTGCACTGCTGCTGCGCAACAGCCTGGAGTTCTTCCACGCCTGGCTGGGTGTGGCCCGGGGCGGCATGATCGCGGTCCCGATCAACACGGCCATGGTCGGCGACGCGCTCGCCTACACGCTCGCCCACTCCGAAGCGGTGGCGGTGATCGCCGACGGGGACCTGCTCGCCACCGTCGACGCGGCGGGCGAGTTTCCCGATCTGCGCCTGCGCCTCGCGGTCGGCGCCACCGAGCCGGCCGGGTCGGAGGCCTTTGCCGCTATCCAGAGCGCCGACCCGGTGCCGGCACTCGCTCCCGGGGCGATCACCGGTGGGACGCCGATGTCGATCGTCTACACCTCGGGCACGACCGGGATGCCGAAGGGGGTTGTGCTTCCCCACCAGAGCTTCACCAACACCGGCGCCTACTTTGCGCGCCACCTGGGGCTCGACGCCCACGACAGGATCCACACCTGCCTGCCGCTCTTCCACTGCAACGCCCAGCAGTGCGGCTTCATGGCCGCGGCGCACCTCGGCGTTCCCTTCTTCGTCAACGCGAAGTTTTCGGTCAGCCGGTTCTGGACCTGGATCGAGGAGACCGGGGCGACCGTCTCGAACCTGATGGGAGCGATGCTGACGCTCCTCTACAAGGTCGACCCGAAGCCCAGCGACGACGAAAACACGCTGCGGATGATCCCCGCCGCCCCGATCCCGGAGGACCTCTACGAAGCCTTCCAGCAGCGCTTCGGCGTCCAGCTGGTCGAGGGCTACGGGCTGACCGAGACGGCGACGATGGCGATCATCAATCCGGTCGACGACATGCGGCCGGGAACGATCGGCCTGCCGCTCGAGCACAACCGGGTGAAGGTCGTCGACGAGCACGACGAAGAGGTGCCGGCGGAGACTCCCGGCGAGATCGTCGTCCGCGGCGAGATCCCCGACTCGCAGATGCTCGGCTACTTCAAGGAGCCGGAGAAGACCGCCGAGGCGATGCGGGGGGGCTGGTTCCACACCGGCGACATGGGCAAGCGCCGCGAGGACGGCTACTTCGTCTTCCTCGACCGGATGAAGGACACGATCCGGCGGCGCGGCGAGAACATCTCCTCCTTCCTGATCGAGAAGTCGGTGCTCGAGCACCCGAAGTTGCTTGAGTGTGCGGTCTTCGGCGTCCCCTCGGAGCTGAGCGAGGAGGACGTCAAGCTGGTCGCCGTGGTGCGTCCGGGGGCGGAGCTCGACCCGCAGGAGCTGGTCGACTGGTGCGCGGCACGGATGGCCGACTTCATGGTCCCGCGCTACGTCGAATTCGTCGCCGACGTGCCGCTGACCGAGACCGGTCGGGTGCATAAGTTCAAGCTGCGCGAAGCGGGGATCGGCGACGCCTGGGACCGCGAGCGCGCCGGAGCACGGCACTGATGTCCACCGGCGGGCCCCGATACGAGGAACTGCCGCGGATCGAGAAGCTTGACATGCCGCACGCCTGGGACGTCCTTGACCGCGATCTCGGGACCCTCGACCGCTCCGGGCCGGAGCAGGTCCGGGCCGCCGCCGAGCTGGTCCGCGACGGATCAGTGGTCCCGCTCAACCTGCCGCTGAACGAACCCGACCCGCCGCTGTTCGGACGCGACCCGATCCGCCAGGAGATTTTCGCGACCGACCGCAACACCCTCGATGACCGCTTTGATGCCTTCTACCCACAGGGATCCACCCAGTGGGACGGGCTGCGCCACGTTCGCGCCCGCGAGTTCGGCTTCTTCGGTGGCATCACCGACGACTTCAGGGCCGGTGACGAACGACTGAGCATCGAGCACTGGGCGCGGCGCGGCATCGTCGGCCGCGGCGTAATGCTCGACGTGGTCGCCCATCGCCGCCGCCACGGCATCGACTACGACCCGTTCGGCGCGGTCCCGATCGAGGCCGACGAGCTCGAGGCGATCGCCGCCGACCAAGACGTGGAGCTGCGCCATGGTGATGTCCTCTGCCTGCGCACCGGCTGGATCGACGCCTACCGCGAGCTCGGCCCGGCCGCTCGCGAGCGGCTCGCCGTCGAGGCGCGGGTGAGCGGCCTCGCCGGCTCCGATGCGGTCGCCCGCTTCCTCTGGGACAGCGGCGCGATCGCGATCGCCGCCGACAACCCGACGCTCGAGGTCGCGCCCGGCGACCCGGCGGTCGGCTCGCTGCATCGCCGGCTGATCCCGTTGCTCGGCTTCGTCGTCGGCGAGCTGCTCGACCTCGGCACCCTGGCCGGCCTCTGCGGAAGCGATTCCCGCTGGGACTTCATGTTCGTTTCGATCCCCCTCTACCTGCCCGGCGGTGTCGGCTCGCCGGCGAATGCGATGGCAATCAGATGACGATTTCGGTCAAGTCCAAGACGCTCCCCAGCAGCATCCTCGGCCCCGAGATCTCGGTGGTCCCCGACGATCATCCGTTCCGGCAGGAGTTCCGCGGCTGGCTCGCCGAGAACTCGCCCGGGATCCCTGAGCCACTCGACCAGGATGAGAAGTTCGCCCTGCGTCGCGCCTGGCAGCGCACCCTGTTCGAGGGCGGTTGGGCCGGCCCGGCCTGGGCGGAGGAGTACGGCGGTCGCGGCGCGGGCCCCTTCCACCAGTTCATGTATTACGAGGAGCTGGCGCTGGCCCGGGCGCCGTTCATCGCCAACACGCCCGGAATCTCGCTGCTCGGCCCGACGCTGATCGAGGTCGGCTCGGAGGAGCTCAAATCCCGTTTCCTGCCGGTCATGCTCTCGGCCGAGGAGATCTTCTGCCAAGGCTTCTCGGAGCCCGACGCGGGCTCCGACCTGGCGGCGATCCGCGCCAAGGCGCGACTCGACGGCGACGAGTGGGTGATCGACGGCCAGAAGATCTGGACCACCTGGGCCCAGTACTCGGACTTCTGCTTCGTCCTCTGCCGCACCGACCCCGCCTCCGAACGGCACCGCGGCCTCACCCTGCTGATCTGCCCCATGGACCAGGAGGGCGTCACCGTGCGGCCGATCGAACAGATCAGCGGCGACCCCGAGTTCTGTGAGGTCTTCTTCGACGGCGCCCGGGCACCGGCGGCCTACGCGGTGGGCGGGGTCGACGACGGCTGGACGACGGCGATGATCCTCTTCCAGTTCGAGCGTGGCGATCAAGGCTTCACCGATCACTCGCGGATGCTGGTGCACCTCCATGAGATCGCCGCCGAACTGCGTGAGCCGCGTGCGGCGGGCCGCATCTCCGCCGCGGCGGCGGCTCAGGCGCGGCGCCGGCTCGCCGCGCTCTGGACCCGTTGCCAGGAGCTGCGCCGCTTCAACCTGCGGGTCGCGGCCCGCCTCGAGGAGGGCGAGTCGATCGGGATGAACGGGTCGGTCGTGAACCTCTTCTGGGGCGAGCTCGAGCGCGAGATCGGCGAACTGACGGCCGAACTGCACGGCGCGCGTGGGCTCCTGCTGGGGACCGAGCCTGGACACGAGGTGCTGGCGACGCGGGCCGGGACGATCCACTCGGGCACCAGCGAGATCCAGCTCAACATCATCGCCGAGCGGTTGTTGGGCCTGCCCCGCTGATGCCGTTGTCGCCGGTCACCGGGGCGCTGCGGCGCAGCCTCGTCTTCGCGACCGACGAGCTCAGGCCGCTGCCGGCGCTGGCGCGCCACGCCGAGGCGGCGGGACTCGACCGCGTCTGGACGACCGAGTACGTCGGCCGTGACGCGGTCGCGCGGGCGATCGCCGTCGCCCTGGCGACGGAGCGGATCAAGGTCGCGACGGGGATCGCCTACGGCTTCACCCGCCTGCCGCTGGCGATGGCCTCGCTCGCGGCCGACGTCCAGCGACTCTCCGGAGGCCGATTCGGGCTCGGGATCAGCACCGGCACCAGAGGCGTCCGGCGTTGGTACGGCGCCGAGTTCGAACCGCCGGCGCCGGCGCTCGCCGCCTACGCCGACGCCCTCCGCGAGGTCTGGGAGAAGATGCCCGACCTGGATCCGCGGCCGCCGATCTACGGCGCCGTCCTCAATCCCGTGATGACCCGCCACGTCGCCCGCAGTTGCGACGGGGCGCTGCTGCACGCACTGGCGCTGGGGCGAACCCACCTGCGCGAGCGGATGGTGCCGGCGCTGGAAGCCGGCCTCGCCCGCCGCGAGGTGGTCGGCGGCTTCGAGCTCGCCGCCTGGTGCATCACCTCGATCGACGCCGACGAGGAGCTCGCCCGTGAGAATGCCCGGCGGCAACTGGCCTTCTACCTATCGACGCCGAGCTACGGCACGGTCGCCGCCGGGACCCCCTGGGAAAGCGTGGCCGCGGCGATTCGGGATGCCTTCATCGCCTCCGACCGCAAGGCGTCCTGGGGCGAGCTCTCGCATCTGGTTCCCGATTCCGTCGTGGACGAGCTGACGATCAGCGGCTCGCCGGCGTCGGCGCGGATCAAGGCCGAGAGGCTCGAATCCGAGCTGGCCGAGCTCGGGGTAACCGAGCTGGTCTTCCAGACCGCCGGGGCCGACGTCAGTGCCACCGCGCTGATCTCCAACTGTGAACAGATCGCCGAGGTGCTCGGCGCCGACTCGAAGGTGAGCCAATGACCACGACCGTGATGCTGAGTGCCGAACAGGACGAGATTCGCTCGGTCGCGCGGAGCTTCCTCACCGCGCGCTACCCCTCGGATCGGATCCGCGAGCTGATGGCGACCCCGGCCGGTTTCGAGGAGTCCTCCTGGCGCGAGATCGCCGAGCTTGGCTGGGCCGGGATCGCCTTCGACGAAGACCAGGGCGGCGCCGGCTACACGGTGGTCGAGCGCTGCCTGCTGATGGAGGAGATGGGCCGGGCCCTCTGCCCCGCGCCCTACCTCTCCTCCGGCGTGCTCGCCGCCGATGCGGTGGCCCTCGCCGGCGACACCGCGGCCGGCCGCGAGGTCCTCGCGGGCATCGTCGACGGCTCGGTCCGCGGCACGCTGGTCGCCGCCGGCGACCTCTGCAGCAACCTCTCGCCGGCGGGCGAGATGGTCGTCAGGGCGACCGGCCACTCCTTCGAGCTGATCGGCTGCGGCGGCCTCACCCTTGACGGCCACACCGCCCAGCTGCTGGTCGTGGCGGCGGCCACGGACGGTGGCGAGATCGGCCTCTTCGCGGTCGACCCCGACGCCGCCGGGGTCACCCGCACGCCCGCGCCGACGGTCGACGAGACGCGCAAGACCGCGGTTATCGAGCTCGCCGGTGCCCCTGCGCGCCGGCTCGATTCCGGCGACGGGACCGCGGCGGCGCTGACCGCGGCGCTTCACCGTGGCACCGTCTCGATCGCAGCGGAGATGGTCGGCGGCGCCCGCCGGGCGATCGAGATGACCGTCTCCTACATGCACGAGCGCGAACAGTTCGGCGGCCCGATCGGTCGTTTCCAGGCCTTGAAGCACCGGCTCGCCGACCTCCACGTGCGGATTGACGCCGCCCGCGAGGGCGTGTACGCAGCCGCCGACGCGATCGCCGACGATCGCACCGACCACATCCCCGCGATGGTCGCCGCGGCCAAGTACTCGGCCTCGATCGGCTACGTGCTGACGACCGCCGAAGCGGTCCAGCTGCACGGCGGCATCGGCTTTACCGAGGAGCACGACGTCGGGCTCTATTACAAGCGGGCCCTGGTCAGCGCCGAGACGCTGGGCAACGCCGCGGATCAGGCGGAGCGCGTCGCGGTGACGCTCGATGTCTGAGCCCGGCGCGATGCCGGAGCCCGATTCGACCGGCCGACTGTACTTCGACGACATGCAGGTCGGCCGCAAATGGGTCTCGCCGCGGCGGACGATCGGCGAAGCCGACGTCGCCGCCTTCGCCGGCGTCTCCGGGGATTTCAACCCGCTCCACGTCGACGAGGTTTTCGCCGCCGACGGCGCCTTCGGCGAGCGCCTGGTCCATGGGGCGCTGGTCTTCTCGATCGCCAGCGGTCTGCGCCAGCAGATGCCGATCTTCCGCGGCTCGCTGCGGGCTCTGCTCGAACTGCGCTCGTGGAAGTTCCTCCGCCCGGTCTTCTTCGGCGACACAGTCGTCGCCGTGACCACGGTGACCGAGGCGCGCCCGACCTCGAGGTCCGAGCAGGGCATCGTCGTGCAGCGGGTCGACGTGATCAACCAGGACGGCGTCACCGTGCAGTCGGGCGAGATGGTCTCGATGATGAAGACGAAGCGGGGAGCGGACTGATGGCGATCCCGGTCGTGATCGATGCGGTGCGTACTCCGATGGGCCGCTACGGCGGCTCCCTGGCGGGCATCCGTCCCGATGACCTCGCGGCGGCGGCGCTGAGCGCGCTGGTCGAGCGCACCGGGGTCGACCCGGCTGAGCTGGACGACGTCTATCTCGGCAACGGCAACCAGGCGGGCGAGGAAAATCGCAACGTCGCGCGGATGTCGTCGCTGCTCGCCGGATTCCCGGTGGAGCTTCCTGGAGCGACCGTGAACCGGCTCTGCGGCAGCGGTATGGAGGCCATCGCCGCCGCGGGGCGGGCGATTCGGGCCGATGAGGGTGCTGCTTACCTGGCGGGGGGAGTGGAGTCGATGACCCGCGCCCCCTACGTGATGGCGAAGGCCCACCGCGCGTTCTCGCGCGGTCCCGAGACGCTCGAGGACACGGCGCTCGGCTGGCGATTCGTCAATCCGAGGCTGGCCGAGATGGGGCACACGGACTCGCTCGGGCAGACGGCCGAGAACGTTGCCCGCGAGGCCGGCATCAGCCGAGAGGAGCAGGACCGCTTCGCCCTGCGCAGCCATCGCAACGCGGTGCGGGCAGCGGCGGAAGGCTTCGGCGATTGGGTGCTTCCGGTTACTGGCCCGGACGGCGAGGTTTCCGCTGACGACGGCCCGCGGGCCGACACCTCGCTCGAGCGACTCGCGGCGCTGCGCCCCGCCTTCGCCGCCGATGGCTCGGTCACTGCCGGGAACTCGAGTCCTTTGTCGGATGGTGCGGCAGCGCTCCTGATCGTCTCTGAGGAATTCGCGAAGGAGCGCGGGCTCCTCCCGCGGGCGCGACTCCTGGGTGCCGCCTCGGCGGGCGTCGCCCCGCGGCTTATGGGTCTCGGGCCACTGCCCGCGACCGCAAAGCTCTGCCGCCGCCTCGGCGTCGGCGTCGAGGATTTCGATCAGATCCAGCTGAACGAGGCCTTCGCCTCGCAGTCGGTCGCGGTCGTCCGCGGGTGGGGGATCGATCCCGAGGATCCGACGGTCAACCCCGACGGCGGTGCGATCGCGCTCGGTCATCCGATCGGCTGCTCGGGCGCCCGGCTCGTCGGCGAGGTCGTACGCGGCCTCGAGAAGCGCGACGGCAGGCTCGGCCTGGCGACGATGTGCATCGGCGTGGGCCAGGGGATCTCGGTCGCGCTCGAACGGGCGGACGCCTGATGGCGGTGCCGCTGATCGTCTCGCAACCCACGGCCGAGCTCGACTCCGTCACCGAGGTTCTCACCGCGGCCTTCGCCGATGTCAAGGCGGCGGTCCTGGTGGAGCGGCCAGTAGTCGTCCTGATCCATGACGGCGACTTACTCGGCCAGGGTGAGGTCGTCGCAGCGAGCGTTGCCGCCGGCCTCCTCGGCCTGGTTCGGGCCCTCGCCTTGGAGGGCGCGAAAGCCGGGTGGCGTGTGAACGCCGTAAGCCATCGCGGCGACGAGGACGCCCGCTCCGCACGCGACATCGCCGAGTGGCTCGCGGGCTCCGACCTCAGCGGCCAGCTGATCCGCGTCGGTACCGCGCATCTTGGGAAGGTTTGGCCGTGAGCGGGCAGGCGATCGTCACCGGTGCGGCGGGCGGCCTCGGAAGGCAGATCGCCGCCCGGCTAGGCGAAGCCGGCCATCGATTGCTGCTCGTCGATCTCGACCAGGCGGTGGCGGAGACCGCTTGCGAGCTGCAGAACACCGGCGCGAGCGCCGGTGCGGTGGTTGCCGACCTGACCCACGACGACGGGGCGGCAGCGGTCGCCACCGCGGTGCGCGAGCAGGGCGGTTCAATCGCGGTCCTCGTCAACAACGCCGGGATCACGCGCGACGCGCGGGTGAAGAACATGGAGGAGGCCGACTTCGCCGCGGTGATCGCCGTCAACCTGGTCGCCGCGATGCGCCTCACCCTGGCACTCGAGCCGCTCTTCGCAGATGGCGGCGCCATCGTCAACATGAGTTCTCGCGCTTCTCTCGGAAACTTCGGCCAGGCCAACTACGTGACGTCGAAGTCCGGCCTCGTCGGCTTCACCAGGGCCCTGGCCCTGCGTTGGGCGCCGCGGATCCGGGTCAATGCGGTGGCCCCGAGCCTGGTCGACACGCCGATGACCCAGGCGATGCCGCCGGAGGTACTGGAGAAGCTCGTCGCCCGGATCCCCGCGGGGCGCATAGGTACGCCCGAGGACGTCGCCGAGCTGGTCAGCTTCCTATCTTCGCCTGAGGCCGGCTACGTCACCGGCCAGGTGGTGCTTGCCTGCGGCGGACGCAGCCTGGCGGCTTGAACGCAGGGCGATGTCGGGCTACGGCACTGTGAGGACTGAACCTTCCAAACGGTTGTGCAGGTAGACTGTTGGGGGCGCGGATCCCGCTGACGGCTCGAGTACAGTCGAAGGAGGGCTTGGCGGCGTAGTCGGAGAGCAGGTCCCAATTTCGGAAGGGCGCGTAGAGACACTCATGGCAACCAGGGTCCAGTCAGGTAAAGCGGCTGCCGGAGGGCGTCGTAACCGCGCCGACGAGGTCTTGCGCGCGGCGGTGGAGATCTTCCATGACAAAGGCTACGCGGCGGCTTCGATCCAGGACGTCGCCGATCGGGTCGGCGTGCTGAAGGGCAGCCTCTACCACTACATAGACTCGAAGGAAGAGCTGTTGGCACGGATCTTCGAGCAGTCCGACCGCGAATCCTTTGCCCTGATTGAGGAAATGGAGGCCCTCGACGTCGACGCGCTTCAGCGCCTACGTGAATTCTCGCGCCTTTGGTCGCTCTGGTACCTGCGCAATGTGGAGCGAGCGAGCCTTTACTTCAACGAGTGGAAGCATCTGACCGGGGACCGCCTCGCCGGCGTGACCGCACAGCGCCACGAGTACGAGAAACGGATCGCGAAGATGATCGACGACTGTAAGCGTGAGGGGACCGCCGACAAAGGTCTCGACACGCGCTATGCGTGCTTCTTCCTGCTGTCGGCGATCAACGGGCTTCCTGTCTGGTATCGACCGCGCGGCGCCGACCCCGCTGAACACATTGCCAACGTGTACGCCGACATGATCGTCGCAATGGTCCAGCACACCAAGGGCCGCAAACGGCCGAGCAAGGCGAAGGCTCGCGCCCGAAAAAAGTCGTAGCGCCTGACGTCCATCCGCGTCAGGCGGGTGTCTCGTCCTCAGAGTTCCCGCGTCGCAGCTCGATTGAGAATCCCGGCTGGAAAATCGAGACGGCGCGGCTATCGCGTCGGTCGGCGACGAGCCGACGGACGTTCTCGACGATCTCTGAGGCCGACGTGCGCGGGTCGCGCGGGACGGGACCGGCGGCGATCATGGCGTCGACCTCGTCCTCGGAGTAGAGCGCCCGCAGCAGCAGCTCCTCGTCGCGAATCGACTTGCCGAACTTTTTCCGCAGGTCGGCGAGGGACGGCTGCGGCTGCTCCCAGCCCTCGAACTTGGCCGCGTTCGGGCTGGCCAGGATGCGGTCTTTGACATCCGGCTCGACATCGCGGGCAAGTGGCCCATAGTGGCCGAGCGTGTACTGGATCACCTCGTCGGGGATCACCTTGTAGCGCTCACCGCTGACGATGTTCAGGAGCGCCTGGATGCCGACGAACTGCGAGAACGGCGTCGCCATGATTGGCTCGCCAAGATCGCGGCGGACGGCCGGGATCTCTTCGAGCACCGCGGTCAGCTGGTCCTCCATGCCATGGTCGGCGAGGTTCTTTTTCAGGCTGCCGGTCATCCCGCCCGGGAGTTGGTGCTCGTAGGGAAGGAGGCTGAACTCGTTCGGGACCCCGAGCTCATATTCGGCTCCATGGGTGAGCGCCGCCCTTTCGAAATGTGCGGCGACCGGAGGGAGTTGAGACTCATCGAGGTCGTGTTCGTGGCCGAGGACGCGGAGGCTCGCCAGCATCGCCTCGGTCGAAGGCAGGGATGGGCCGTTGGCCATCGGCAAGGAGCAGGTGTGGAGGATGTCGATCCCGGCCTTCAGACCCTCGAGGTACACCAGCTGGGCGAGCCCGGTGGTCGCATGGCAGTGCAACTCGAGCGGCGTCTTCGGCGTGGCTTTCTGGAGCGCGGGCAGCAAGGTCGCCGCTCGTTCGGGGGTGAGCACACCAGGAGCATCCTCGACGTAGATGGAGGGGATGTCCCACGAGTCGATCTCGGCGGCCCGGGCGGCGAACCACTCGTCGGTATGCACATCGGTAAGCCCGTACATCACCGCTGGAGCCGGGTCGGCGCCCGCTTCCTTGACCACGTCGACGACCCGTTTGAACTTCGGCATGTCGAAGAGGCAATCGAAGATCCAGAAGCTGCCGATACCGTGCTTCGCCATCGTGTTGACCCAGAGGTCGACCACCGAGTCTGGGGTGAAGCCCATGCCACCCACCGAGATCGTCCGCGTAGCGGCGCGCAGTTTGTTGTTCGGCAGACCGGCAACCAACAGGTCGGTGCTTTCCCACGGATCGTCCTTGAAGGTCCGAAGGAGGACGGTGAACATGCCCGCACCGGTCAGGTCGATGACCCGGAACCCGGTTGCATCAAGGTGGGGCAGGGCTTCGAGTGCTTCGAAGGCTCGTAACCGCAGGCCCCAGAGGCTCTGCTGGCCATCGCGCAGCGTCTGATCAACAAATTCGACCTTCATCTCAGATTCTCTCCTCTCGGCTTCCCTGATCCGTCAGTCTAACGATTCACAAACAAGCGGTCGGTTGGTAAAGTCTCCACTGTCCAGGCTCGGTGTATCGGGCTGGTCTCTCCTCGCTGAGGCAGCGGGAGGTCCCACTTCCCCTCCTGCTGCCTCGGCACCCCTTGCCTTTGTCGTCGAAACGTCGAACTGCTCCCCTCTCCGACCTCACTCAGGGTGACAACGGAGTGCTGCGGGTGGCCGGATGTGACATCCGCTGGCTGGCATGGGGCGAGGCAGGGCCCTCGGCGGTGATGGTCCACGGTGCTCGCGCGCATGCAGGGTGGTGGGCGGCCGTCGCTGCCGGGCTGGTCGAGGCCGGACACCGGGTCGTCGCCTTCGATCTCAGCGGGCATGGCGACAGCGGTCGCCGATCCGAGTACTCCGCCGACCTGTGGGCAGACGAGCTGGCTGAGGTGATCGTCGAAGTGGCCGGCGGTTGCGCCACCGTGATCGGTCACAGCATGGGCGGCTGGGTGACGATCGCCTGTGCCGCCCGCCGGCCTGAGCAGGTCCGTTCGGTCATCTTGCTCGATAGCGCCGTGCGGCGGCCGCGCGAAGGCGCCGAATGGGAGCCGCGGGGGATGCGGGAGCGCCCGCTGAAACCCTACCGGTCCCGCGAGGAAGCGGTGGAGTCGTTCCGCCTGGTGCCGCCCCAGCCGCTCCAGCCGGAAATACTTCGGCGCGTGGCCGAGACCTCGCTCCGTCCCGGGCAGGAAGGAAGTTGGGTGTGGAAGTTCGACCCGGCGATGGCGCAGACCTTCAGCGATGGGCTGATCGTCGAATATCTTCGCCGTGTGCGCCAACCCGTGCACCTTGTCTACGGGAGCGAGGATCCGCTCGTCTCGGCGACGACGGGAGAGGACATCGGTGCACTCCTCGGCCGGGAGATCGTGGCGACGGAGATCTCAGGGGCCTACCATCACGCCCTCCTCGATCATCCACAGGAGGTGGCAGCGGCACTGCTCGCCACCGGCCTGCTCGAGCTTGCGGGGACTAGTTGATCAGGTTCTCACCGGCGTCGATCGGTAGCGTCGCCCCGGTGATGAAGCGGGCGTCGTCCGAGACAAGGAAGGCGACCGCGTTTGCGACGTCGCTCGCTTCCACCCAGGGCGTCGGCATCGGATTGAGGCCGGCCGCCACCTCGCGAATGTCGGCTTCGGTGGGTTTCTCCATGTCAGGGCAGAAGAGCTCGTAGACGGCGTCGTTGAGGAGCATCGGCGTGTTGACGGTCCCCGGATGGATCGTGTTGACACGGATCTTCTCTGGGCCGAGTTCCATGCCCAGGACCCGCATCAGTCCGACCAGGCCGTGCTTGGCTGACGTATACGCGGCGAGGTTGGCGTAGCCGTGAAGGCCGGCCACGGAGCTGGTCAGGACGAGCGCGCCTCCTTCGCCGTGGCGTCTGATCTCCGGCACGGCCACCTTGCACGTATTCCAGACGCCTTTCAGGTTGGTCTCGAGAACGTCGTCCCATTGCTCCTCGGTGATCTCGACGGCAGGGGCCCAGCTCGAGATACCTGCATTGGCGACGGCGATATCGAGTCGACCCAGCGCCGTCACACCGCGTTCGAGCGCGGCATGAAGCTGGTCGATCCGGCGGGTGTCGGCCGTTGCGGCGACGATTCGGCGGCCGGTTGCCTCGACCCGGCGGACGGTCTCCTCCAGGTCCTCCTCCGTGGCGAGCGCGAACGGCACCGTCGCGATCTGTGCGCAGATGTCGACTGCGACGATGTCGGCCCCCTCCTCGGCCAGCCTCACCGCCTCCGCCCGACCCTGGCCACGGGCAGCACCGGTGATAAGCGCCACTTTTCCGTCGAGCTTCCCCATCGGCTTCCCTTGCGCCTTCCTGCGTTCAGGCTCCGCCGGCCATCTGGCCGGTCTCCCGGGCGTCGGCGACCAATGGCGACTGCCCGGCCAGGCCGCCGTCGACTCGGACCACCTGGCCGGAGATGTAGCGAGAGGCATCGGAGGCGAGGAAGGCGACCACCCGCGCCGTATCGGCCGGCCGGCCGACGTATGGGGTATCGGAGTGCCGCTCGTACTCGGCTGCCACCGACTCGCCGGCGAGTAGGCTGGGAGGGGTGAGGACGAGACCCGGGGCCAGCGCGTTGCAGCGCACACCGTGCTTGCCCCACTGGGTCGAGACTGCGCGCGCCAATTGGTTTATTCCCGCCTTCGCGATGCCATAGACGGTCAGGTTAAGCTCGCCCATTTCCGCCGAGATCGAGGTCATCAGGACGATGCTGCCGCCGCCGGTCTCCACCATCGCCGGGATCGCATGTTTGCAGCACAGCATCGAGCCGAGCAGCATCGTCTCGGTGACGACGTGCCAGCTCTCGACCTTGAAGCGACAGATCTCAGGGTCGCCGGGGTCGTAGAGGTGGGCGAGGTCGGCAGCGTTGCTGTGGAGGATGTCGAGGCGGCCGTAGGCATCGATCGCGGCGGCGACCATCGTCATCACCTGCTCCTCCTCGCGGACGTCGACTCCGACCCCGATCGCCTCGCCACCGGCGGCGTTGATTTCCTCGGCGCGGCGTTCGGCGCCCGCCGCGTCGAGATCGGCGACGACGACGGAGGCGCCGAGCTCGGCGAGGAGATGCGCGGTGGCGCTGCCCTGGCCGGGCTTCTCCCACATCGCATCGCCGTGCGAAGAGGCACCGCCGGTGACGATCGCGACTTTGCCCTCGAGCGAGATCACACAGCCACCTTGACGCTGATCCCGGCATCGACGGTAAGCGGTAGCCCAGTCACGTACCGAGCCTCATCGGAGGCGAGGAAGAGCACTGCGTTGGAGACGTCGCGGTTCTCGACCCAGGGGACAGGCAGCAGGTTCATGTTGGTCGAGACCTCGACGATGTCGTCCTTGGTCGGATTGTCGAGGTCGGGCCGGAACATCCTGAAGACCTCCCCATGCATGATCATCGGTGTGTCGACCTGAGTGGGGCAGACAGCGTTCACCCGGATCATCTCCGGACCCAGCTCGTTGGCGAATGCGCGCATGAGCCCGATCGCTCCGTGCTTGGCAGCAACGTAGTGCGCCAGCCCCGGTGAGCCGATCAGGCCTGCGGCCGAGGCGCAGATGACCACCGACCCGGCGCGTTGGGCCAGTAGTGTCGGCGCCGCCGCTTTGATCGAGTGCCAGACGCCCTTCAGGTCGATGTCGATCATCTCGTTCCAAGCGGCATCGCTGATTTCGTGACCGGGCGCGTAGGAGGCGATTCCGGCATTGGCGACGACGATCTCAAGGCCGCCCAGCTCGGCGATCCCGTCGGCAACCCCGGCCGCCAGCTTCTCGTAGTCGCGCACGTCGACCTCGCGGGTGACCACCCGGCGACCCTCCGCCTCGACCAGGCGCGCGGTCTCGGCCAGGTCGGCGGCATCCGCCATCGGGTATGTCACGGTGTCGACCGGCCTGCAGATGTCGACGGCGATGATGTCGGCGCCCTCCTCGGCCAGCCGCACGGCGTGACTTCGCCCCTGGCCACGACCCGCACCGGTCACCAGCGCGACCTTCCCTTCGACTCTTCCGGACAATTTTTCCTCCTATGCCTTGGTGAAGCGGATCGGCAACGACTTCAGACCGCTGACGAAGCTCGATTGCTTGAGGCGCGGCTCGCCGGCCAGTTCGACTTTCCCGATCCGCGGCAGAAGCTCTTCGAAGAGCACTCGCATCTCCAGTTTCGCCATGTGCAGCCCCAGGCAGATGTGCGGCCCATAGCTGAACGAGAGATGTGGGTTGGGGCGCCGGGTGACGTCGAATCGGTAGGGGTCGGGGAAGACGCTCTCGTCGCGGTTGCCGGAAACGAACAGCGCCATCACCCGATCCATTGCCTTGATCGGAGCGCCCTGAAACTCGACGTCGCGAGTCGCGTTGCGCATGAAGTGCTTGGCGGGGGTCGCGTAGCGCAGCGACTCGTCGACGAGTCCCGGCGCCAGGGAAAGGTCGGTGCGCACCCGCTCGAGCTGTTCCGGGAAGCGGATCAAGCCCAGCATGCCTGCGCTGAGTGCCGAATTGGTGGTGTCGTGGCCGGCGATCGCGATCGAGGCGGCCATGTGGTTCTGGACGATATCCGGCAGGAGCTCGCCCGACGAGGTGTGGGAGTTGACGATGTCGCTGGTCATGTCGCCGTTCGGCTGGGCAAGCCGGTCGCTCCGCATGACCTCGAAGTACTCGTAGAAGTCCTGGACGGCGGCGTGCCACTGTTTCGCCATCGCCTCGGGACTGGTCTCCACCTCGTCACGCTTCCAGTCGGGGTCGTCGCCGCCGAAGGTGTCCTGGGTCCACCGCAACATCTTGCGGTAGTCCTCGTGCGGAACGCCGATCGTCTCCATCACCGCGGTCAATGGGTATTGCATCGAGAGCGTCGCGACGAAGTCGCATTCCCCGTCGTGGTCGAGCAGGCGATCGACTGCGTCGCGAGCGATCCGGCGAAAGCGGTCGGCGTACTTCAGCACCGCGCCAGGCTCGAAGACGGGCTTCAGGGCCCGGCGATACTCGGTGTGTTCGGGAGGCTCCATGTAGGAGAGATTGCGGAGCACCTTGGTGGTGCCGTCGAGCATGCCGCGCAGGTATTCGTCGCCGGCCATCGGCTGCAGCATGATGTTGGCGTCGGCATTGTGAAAAAGATCGGCGTCGCGTAGTGCCTCCTTGATGTCACCGTGCCGCGCCAGTAACCAGACCGGGTCGTAGCCGTCGATCTGGGCCAACCCGACCGGCAGGTTGCGCCGTAGCCAGTCGCAGGCCGGGAAGACGGTCCCCTCCAGGTCGGCGTAGGAGGACGGCAGCATCACCGCCCTTGCGATCTCGTCCGGGACGGCCAGCCGATCGGTGGTCGGGGCGGTCATCTCTCCTCCTCGATCAGTAGGCGGTCCAGCCGCCGTCGATCGGCAGCTCGACCCCGGTCACGAATTTGGACTCCTCCGAGGCGAGCCAGACGACGGCGTCGCTGACGCTCTTGGCAGGCAGCCACTCGATCGGCAGCAGATGGCGGTTATTGGTGATGTAGCGCGGGTTGAGTTCGGCGGCGCGCTCCACGGTGCCGCCCTCGAGCAGCATCGGCGACTCCACGCCGCCGGGGCAGAGGGCGTTGACGCGGATCCAATGCGGGCCAAGCTCGAAGGCGAGGACCCGCATCATGTTGATGACCCCTGCCTTCGCCGCGCAGTAGGCGGCGGCCCCGGGCTGCGGCGTGAATCCGTTGGCCGAGGAGGTGAGGATGATCGACCCGCCGCGATCGGCCGCGAGCATCCCCGGGATGAAGGCTTTGGCGACCTTGAAGACGCCGGTGAGCATCACGTCGACCGTCTCCTCGAAGTGCTCCTCCGACGTCTCCCAGGTGTTGGCCGCGACGTTCCACATGCCGTGGTTGATGCAGAGGACATCAACCGCGCCAAACTCCTCCATCGTCCGGGCGGCCAGCGCCTTCATGGCCGGCAGGTCGCGGGCGTCCGCCTTCATCGTGAGGCAGGACCGGCCCTCGGCCTCGACCAGACGCGCCGTCTCCTCGAGCTCGTCGCTCGTCGACCCGGGCGTGGTGACGGTGCGCAGCGGCTCACAGATGTCGAAGCCGACGATCGAGGCGCCCTCGCGCGCCAGCGCCACGGCGTGCGAGCGGCCCTGGCCGCGCGCGGCGCCTGAGATCACCGCGACCTTCCCGTCCAGTCGACCCATCCTTCTCCTCCTTTCTCGGTACCTTCCCAAGGCTGGCCGAGAGTTCGCTAAACAACCGAGCGGTTGGTTGCTAGCGTAGCAGGGGAACTCCTCTCAGGCGAGCCCCATGCGGACCCGGAGGCGCTCGGCACGCAGCTGCCGCACCCGGCTGCTCATCATCTCGGGGTCCCAGTCGAGGCCGCGGTCAAAGCTCACCTCGAGATCCCGTACGCCCGGCAACCCGAGCACGCGCTTCCGCAATTCGTCGCGGAAATAGCCGACCATCACACAGGTCGGGGAGGTGAGGCGCACGGCGACGGCGACATTGCCGTCCTCGTCGATCTCGACCCCTTCGATCAATCCCATCTCGTCAAGTCCGAGGGGAAGATCGGTGGCCAGGCTGCAGGGGTCCTTGATCTCGTCGGCAATCTCTCGGATCTTCTGTTCGAGCGGGGTATTGCTCTCGTACGGAGGAACCTCGTTATCGTCGCCGCGGCGCATCGGTGAGCCTGCTCAGGGGGCCGGGGCGCCGACCGGCGTGGCGCCGGCCACCACCTTGTCGGCGACGCTCGTCGTCGAGTACGGCGCGGGGGGATGCGCGGGGTCGAAGTCGAACTCGTCATCGGCGATTCCGCGCTTCAGAGCGTCGATGTCCATGCCGTGCATCCGGGCGTAGTTCTCGCCGAGGATCTTCCGCTTGTGCTCCTTCGTAAGCTGCGGGATCGGCGTGAAGAGTCCGAATTCTTCGCGGGTGCGGTCGTCGAATTCGAAGGCCTCGAACGCTTCGAGGCAGGGGCGCGGGTGGTATTGCATGGTCCCGGTCCCCCAGCACAGCCGATCGAGGACGGGCTCGCCGCCGATGTGCAAGAGGCTCGCCAAAACCCGCCCGAACATCGCCGGCCTCGCCGCCAGGATGATGTTGAGCGACTCCGTGTTCACCCAGACGTTGGGGAAACGGGCGAGCAGCCAGGCGGTCTCCTCGGTGAAGGCGGCTCCCGCGTGGACGATCTCGAAGGTGAGGTCGGGGAATGCGTCGGCGGCGCGCTCGACGTCGCTGGGGTCGAAGGAGGGCCAGGTCGGCGAGGGGCCAAGGGGGATCGCCTTGTGGACCGCGATGATCTTGATCCCCCGTTCCGCCGCGGCTTCGAAGACGGGGTAGGCGACCTTCGGGTCGTCCATCCGCCAGGAGTCGTAACCGTCAATTCCCCAACTCGTCGGATAAAGCTTCAACCCGATCGGCTTCAGCATGTCGACCTGTCGATCGAGCTCCGCGATCGCCGCGTCGCCGGTCATCGGGTCGATCGCGGCATACGCACCGATGAATCGCTGGGGCCACCCGGACAGCGCTTCGAGGCACTTCTCGGGACTGGTCATCCCGTCCTTGTAGGCCATGATCGGCGTCGGGTGATAGACCGCAAAATCGGTGGCGCTCTCGTGGAACAGCATCGCGGCGGTATCCTCGGCCTTCCAGTCCCGCAGCACCGCCTCCGGCTCCAGCGCATACCCCTCTGGCGCCTGGCTGACGATCCCGTAGACCATTTCGGTCACCGGGCGGGCGTACTCCGGATAGGCGAAGTTCTCCTCGCTCAGGTTGAAGCTATGTGCGACCGCGTCGATGACGACCATGTCGTTCAGCACCCGACTCTCCTCTCCTCGGCCCTCGCGAGGCCATAAACAACCAATCGACTGTTTGATGATAGCGCTGCAGGCAAGCCGGTCAACTTCCGGGTGTTGGTGCGATCCGCCGATATGTGGGCCTCTGAGTGGGGGGTTGACCGTACTACCAGGCCTGTGTATGTTCAACCAACCGATCGTTTGGCAAGGCTCTGCCTTGGCCGAGCGAACGCTTCCAGAATGGTGCCCCTGGGAAGGGCTCCGACCACCGAAACCTGAGGAGAAATCAGATGCGTACGCCGTTCAAGTTTCTGACGTTGCTGGCAGCTCTCGTCGCTCTGGCAGTCGGCGTGGCCGCCTGTGGTGGCGGCAGCAGCAGCACCAGCGGTGAAAGCACGTCGAGCAGCAATGAAGGTGCCTCGAGCGAAGCCGGCGGTTCTTCCTCGGGCGGCAAGATAGATCCCGGTCAGCGCACGATCGGGGTGCTCCCCAGCACGCTGCAGTCCGAACATCTCGCCCAGCGCATCGAAGAGCTGGAAGCGGCGGTGAAACCCTTCGGCTGGAAGATCGTCGTCGCCGACGGCCAGGCCAACCCGCAGGTGATGGAACAAGACATGCAGAAGCTGATCCAGCAGCACGTCGACGCGATCCTCACGATGGCGCTCGGTGGCGAAGAAATCCAGCGCGGCCTGGAAGCGGCCAAGGAAGCAAACATCCCCGTCCTCTCGCTGATCACCGAGCCCACCCCGCCGGAGGTGTCGAGCTTTGCCGGCACCTACGCCGACAGCAGCGTCGGACTGGGTGAACTCGGCGGCGAATACATCATCAAAGAACGAGGCGAAATCCCCGTCATCGGCGAGGAGCTCACGCAGAACTACGGTGGCCAGGCCTTCATCGACGGGATGCAGAAAGTCTTCAAGAAAGAAAACTTCGAATTCGAACAGCTGAAGGACACCGAACTCGCCAACCTGACGAACTCGATGACCCAGAACCTCGAAACGATGTTGCAGAGCGCGCCAAAGGGTCCGTTGACCGTCGTCGAGTTCAGCGATTTCGGCGCTCCGATCTTCCAGCCGATCCTGGAAAAGACCGGACGTGAAGCCGAAACCGCGGTGATGACGAGATACGAAGACCCGGCCTCGATCAAGGTCGCGAAAAACGGCCTCGAAGTCCTCTTCGTGACGACCGAAGCCTACAAACACATCTTCAAAGCGATCGAAGGCCTGATCGCCTACTGGACAGAAGAAGCGCCTCTCGAAACTGAAATCGAAAACCCCGGTGGCAAGGTGCGGGTCGTGTCCGAACTGCCGAAGGGCTCCGAACAGTTCTTCGACTTCCCCGAAGCTCTCAAAAAGCAGGAAGAAGAATGGGCAAGCAAGTACGAAATGGCGGGCTGAGCGTGTCGCCTGGCCGCCCGGCGGACAGCACGATCCCTTCGACCGCGGGCGACGAGCCCGCCCTGCAGACTCCCCCGAGTGACCAGAACTGGCAGGCGCGAATCTCGCGCCTGCCAGTTCGGCAGTTGCTCTTGATCGGCAGCTTCCTGGTCATGGTGCTCGTCTTCTCACTGGCGAAACCGGACGGCTTTCCGACCTCGCAGAACGTGAAGAACCTGATCAACGAACTGCCGATCCTCGGCATGCTCGCGATCAGTGTCACCGTCGTCCTCGTGCTCGGCGAGTTCGACCTCTCGGTTCCCAACGTGGCAGCCCTGAGCACGGTGGTGGTCTCGATCCTCACCGCGCAGGCAGGATTCGGCGTTGCGCCGGCGATCCTGGTCGCTCTGCTGGTCGCCGCGCTGGCCGGGACCGTCAACGGCGTCGGGGTCGGCTACGGCAAGGCGTCGGCCTTCGTCGTCACCTTGGCGGTGGGCTCGGTAGCGGCGGGGACGGAGCTCTTCGTGCAGGGGAGGATCGACGGCGGGTTGACCCAGATCACCCGGCTCGAACTTCCCGCCGGGCTGCTGACCTTGAGCAACACGCGGATCGCCGGGATCGAACTCGCGGTGATCGTCTTCCTGTTGATCGCGCTCGTCATCGGCCTCATCCTCGTGCACAGCCCGTGGGGCCGCCACGTCCAGGCGATCGGCGGGAACGAGGTGGCGGCGCGACTGGCCGGGGTGCCTGTACGGCGCGACAAGGTCATCGCCTTCGTCACCGCGGGAGCCCTGGCCGGGATTGCCGGCGTCCTCTTCGCTGCTCGCCAGGGGTATTTCTCCAACGCGCTGCCGCCGTACCTCTTGCCTGCCTACGCCGCAGCGTTCTTCGGCGCCGCTGCGGTCGGCCGGCGGGGCTTCTCGGTGCCGGCCACGCTGTTCGGGGTGCTTTACCTGTCGACCCTCTCGAACGGGCTGCGGGTGATGAACGAGCCGCTCTGGGTGATCAGCGTGATCCAGGGCGTCATCCTGCTCGTCACGGTGCTGCTTGCGCGTGCCGGGTGGCGGCGCGCGTGACCACCGAGACGCCGCTCCTCGAGGTCCGCGGGCTCGCCAAGCACTTCGGTGGGATCAAGGCGGTCATCGACGGCAACTTGACGGTCGGTCGGGCCGAGATGGTCGGGTTGGTGGGCCCGAACGGGTGTGGGAAGTCGACGATGCTGAACGTCGTCTCCGGCTTCCTGCATCCCGATCGAGGCACGGTACTGCTCGAAGGCGAGCCGCTGCCGCTCGGCAACCAACGCAAGGTGCAGGCGCGGGGTGTGCTGCTCGTCGCCCAGGAGCTCGCGCTGGCTCCTGAAGACACCGTCTGGCAGAGCGTGGTGCTCGGCGCCGAGCCGCGGCGGTTCGGGGCGATCGACCGTCGGCGCGCCCGACGAGTCGCCGCCGATGCCCTCGCCCTGCTCGGCCACGAGCTGCCTTTGGACGCCCCGGTGGGCGGGCTCACCCCAGTCGACCGACGGCTGGTCATGATCGCCAAGGCGGCGGCACATCCGGCGGCGCGCCTCCTGATCCTCGACGAGCCGACCGCGGGCCTGCCCCAGGCCGAGGCGCGGCGCGTGGTCGAGGCAATGAAGAAGTTGGTCACCCCCGACCGCTCGTTGGTCCTCGTGTCTCACCATATCGAAGACATCGTCTCCGCCTGCACGAAGGTGACCTTGATGCGGGATGGTCGCACGACCCGGACCCTGCGCGGCGCCGAGGTGACCAAGGACGCGATCGTCAGCGAGCTGCTGGCGGGCGTCTCTCAACAGGCCCTGGCGCGCAACAGCGCCGGCTCTCATACCCTAGGAGAGGAGGTCGCCCGCCTCGACGAGGTCCGCGGAAACTACCTCGATGGTGTCTCCCTCACCGTCCGCCGAGGTGAAGTGCTTGGCCTGGCCGGGATCCTCGGTTCGGGCGTCAGCGAGATCATCCAGCTGCTGACCGGGCAGATCCAGCCGAAGTCGGGCAAGGTCAGGGTGGGCGCTGCCGCCAAGACCCCGTCGGCGCCGCACCGGGTGCTCGGTGCGGGAGTCGGCTTCGTCTCGGGCGATCGTTCCAGCTTGGTGATCCAGGGGATGACGGTTGCCGAGCACGTCGCCCTGCCCGCCCTCGACGAGCTCGCGATCGCCCGTGTGGCGGTCTCGCCCCGGCGCCAGCGCCGCTTCGTCGCCGATTCCCTCGCGGGGCTCTCGGTCAAAGGCCACCAGACCGCGATGATGACCTCGCTTTCGGGCGGCAATCAGCAGCGAGCGCTGATGTCGCGTTGGCTCGACACCGACGCCGACCTGTTGGTCGTCGATCAGCCGACCGTCGGCGTCGATATCCGCGGCCGGGCGCAGCTACTCGGCGTGCTCCGCGATTTGGCCGAGGACCGCGGCATCGTGCTGGCTGCCGAGCCGGAGGAGTTGGCAGCGATTTGCGACCGGGTGCTGTGCCTGCGGCGCGGCTCGGTCGTCGCCGAAATCTCCGCCTCGGAGCTCAGCGAGGCGTCCGTCGTCTCCGGTGTCGCCTGAGGCTCGGTTCGTCGGGTCTATGCCTCGAGGAAGTCCAGCAGAAGCTCGTTGACCCGCTCTGGCTCGTCGAGCTGCACCCAGTGGCTAGCGCCGAGGATCCGCTCGTATCGCCACGAGGCCTCGACGTATTGAGGCGAGCCGAGGATCTGATGCTCGGTGACGAACTTCTCGCCAGGGCTCCAGATGCCCATGGTCGGGCACTTGACGCCAGGCGTCTGGTACGGGGCCACGCCGAAGAAGGCGGCAGGGTCGAAGTTCGCCCGGTACCAGTTGAGCGCTGCCGTCAGGCGGCCGGGGCGGGAGAAGTCCGCGATCGCCTGCTCGGCGTCCGGGTGGGAGCCCATCCATTCCCGGAACATCACCCAGTCGTCGCGCTGCAACTGCTCCTCGGCAGTTCCCTCGAGCAGGAAGAAGAGGATGTACCAGGACCGCTGTCGCGACTCCTCGCGTCCCGCGAAGTGGTTCGCCCCGTGACCGATCTGCAGGGTCACGTAACGCTCGACCCGGTCCGGATTGAGTCCGGCGAAGTACCAGCCGAGTGCCGCGCCCCAGTCGTGGGCGATGAGCTGAACCTGCTCGAGGCCGAGCTGATCGAGCAGGGCCAGCAGATCCTGCTCGATCTCGGGGATGGCATAAGCCGCGACATCGGTCGGCGCCTCGCTCTCGCCGAAGCCGCGCAGGTCGGGGGCGATACAGCGGAACCCGGCGGCGGTCAGCGCCGCGATCTGGTGGCGCCAGGCGCGCGAGGAGTCGGGAAAGCCGTGCAGCATCAGAAGTGGGCGCCCCTCGCCCTCGTCGACGACGTTCAGGGTGATTCCGTTTACCTCGACCTTCATGAGAGGACCTCCTGTTGCGGGGCCGGGGTGACTGGCGGCACCTGGGCCGGGTCGTTGTTGCGGACCGTCTTGCCGGAGGCCGCCCAGGCCTGGGCCTTGGCGACCAGCGTGGGAGACGCGAGCAGCTCTGCGTCGAACCAGCCGGTGGCCCGCAGGATGTCGCGCGCCACCTCCGGATCCTCGGTCGCCACCTGCTCGACCGTGGCGAAGAATTGCAGCGCCTCGGCGGGGGCCGGCTCGGCGTCGACGTACTCGGTCTCCGGGTAGGCGGAGTCGGCCTGCGTCGCCATCCCGTAGGGGAACTCGACCGCCGCGGTCAGGTCGGCCTGGAACTCGTCGGCGAGGGGATCGAGATTACCGTCGAGGCTCGCGATGCGGTCGCGCAGCTTCAGGGCCTCAAGCGCCGCGACGGTCATCCCTTGGCCGTAGATCGGGTTGAAGGAGGCGACCGCATCGCCGATCGGTATGAAGCGCCGCGGCCGTCGCGCGAGCCTGCTCCAGAGGCGCAGCTGGTTGCCGGGGTGATGGTAGGTGGCGATCTCCGTGTCCGGCTCGCATTGCTTGGCAATCTCGGCGAGCAGCGGGGAAGGAGCCTGACGCAGATACTCGTAGAAGCCCTCCTCGTCGCCTGGTGGATAGTCCTTGGCCGCACCGATGCAGCAGAGCGTGTGGCGGCCGTTGTCGGCCGGGAGAATCAGGCCGCCCTTGGAATGACCCGGGAAGGGCATCGTGATCAGGCCGTCGAGCCCGTCCGGCATCGCGCCCTCCGGAACTTTGACGAGGCGGCTGGCGTAGCCGAAGTGGGCGCGGACGTGCTGTTCGGCTGGTCGTTCGTAACCGAGCTGCTCAAGCCAGCGGGGCGCCTTCGA
This sequence comes from Actinomycetota bacterium, assembly GCA_018268605.1. Classification (GTDB taxonomy): domain Bacteria; phylum Actinomycetota; class Thermoleophilia; order Solirubrobacterales; family 70-9; genus VAYN01. The sequence goes on from JAFDWG010000315.1 coordinate 47,778, forward strand.
CCCGCGGCCGCTGGCATCGACGACGAGATCGGCCTCGATGCCGGCGGCAGTCGAACCGGAAAACTCGACTCCGCTCACCCGCTCGCCGCCTTCTGCCGCGCGCAGCCCGTCGACCATCCCCTCGACGATCTGGACGTTGCCGGTAGCTCGCACCCGCTCGCGCAGGAGGTGCTCAAATAGGGGTCGCGAGAATCCGAAGAGGTAGACGTCCGAGGCGGAGCGAGCGCGCCAGCCCTGCGCACCGAACCAGGGCGTATCCCGCACCTCGTCGAAGACCGGGCAGCCCGCCTCGCGCAGTTCGCGCTCGAAGCCGGGAAAGAGGCTGTCGAGAACGCGGACGCCGAGCGGCAGGACGACGTGGAGCTGGCGAGCCTGCGGCACCCCCTTGCGGTGACCAGGTCCGTCCGGGAGCCGGTCACGCTCGACCACGGTCACCCGCTCGAAGCTTTCGCTGAGCGCACAGGCCGCAGTCAGTCCGCTGATGCTCCCGCCGATCACCACGGCGTGTCCATTGCTCATCTTGGCTCCTCTCCTCGTCCGACCCGCTGCAGGGGCCATGTCCGATCGAGCCTGCCGCGGCCATCATGCTTTGGATAGGCCCGAATTCCCTAGCGGGTGAGACGAAATGCCTACCGGCCTGATCGGCGCTACGCTTCGACCAGCCGTTCGTTAGGGGCGCTGCGCGTGGCGCTCCGTGGGTCAGGAGGAGGGTCGCGGCCATGAACCTGCGCCAGCTCGCCTATCTCGCCGCGGTAGGGCGTGAGCGGGGGATCCGTGCGGCAGCGCGTGCCTTGCACATCTCTCAGCCGCAGATCTCCCAGGCGGTCCGTTCGCTCGAGGAGGAGCTCGGAGTCGAGTTGATCCGCCGCAGCCCGCGCGGGATCGAGATCACACCTGAGGGCGAGGAGCTGATCGCTCGCGCCGAGGACATCGTCGCCCGCGTCGAGGACGCGGCCCAGGCGGTGCGGGAGATGCGGGGGCGCGCCGGCTCGACCCTGCGGGTGGGGGTGCTCGCCGGCGCACTCGGCGCCGCCGAGTTGTTGCCACCGATCCTCGCCGACCACCGCGCCGCACACCCGGATGTCGACTTGCGCCTCGAGGACCTCGCCTTCTGCGACCAGGTCTCGCCGGTGCTCGACGGTCGCCTCGACGCGGCCATCGTGCGACTGCCACTGGGCAGCTCGGAGGTCGAGGTGATGCCGCTCGCCGTCGAGCCGCGTGTGGCGATGGTCGGTGCCGGCCACGAGCTCGCCGGCGAGAGCTCGATCGACATTGAGCAGATCCTCGACTTCCCGACCCTGCCGCTCGACTCGTCGGTCGAATGGTCGGACTACTGGCAACTGAATGATTTCCGCGGTGGTGCCAATTGGGATCCAGAGATGCCGCCGATCCGCACCGTCCCCGAAGCCCAGCTGGCGCTGGCGACGAGAGATCTGCTGATCACCTCGCCCGCGGCGATCGGTCGACTTGCCCCGAACCCCTTGGTCCGCGTCCTGCAGCTGACCGGCGCCTCGGACTCGACGATCGCCGTCGTCCACCGCCGCCGTCCCGACCCGGCTGTCCGCCGCTTCGCGGCCATCGCCCAGGCCACCGCCGAGCGCGAGATCGGCCTGATTCCAGGCGGTTACCTTCCGGCCTGAGACATCACGCCAAAATCCAGATCGCCGCCGTCCGGCGTCAGGGAGACCGCGCCGGCGAAACCGCCGCGGTCTCGATCCGGCCCGCAAGATGGTGATCGGGGCGATGCACACCCGCGTTCGGTTGGCGGCGATCCCCCATGATTCAGGGAAGACGTAGCCCAGCAGAGTCCCCGGCGCGGTCTATGAAACCGAAGGCATTGGTTCGAATCCAATCGGGCGCCTCTCTCGCTGCATTCGCTACCGCCGCAGCTCGAGCGGCGAGATCGAGAACCTCACGCTCGACGGAGCACGAGTGCGTCCCAATCCAACGCCCCGCAAACCCGATGGTCTTCAAGGAGGGGACCGCCAACATCCGGGCGTAGATCGCTGGGGGCTTCGTCTTCGACACCGTCACCTTGAAGAAGACGCGGTAGGACGGCTCGTCCTCGGGCTCGATGCCGATGGCGAGCACGTCGCCTCGCACGTCCGGCGTCTGCTTTCCCTCCTCATAGAGGGGCTGATCGATGTTGTTCTGGCCGATGTAGATGACCATGCGGTTCCTCGGCAGCGCTTCGACGCGGAGGGCGAGCCACTTCAGAAGGATGCGCCTCTCGTGGTGGCGGGCGTCGAAGACCTCCAGCACGTCGCCGTCCGCCTCTGGGGCGAGTCGGGATCCGCCGCTGTAGGATCGCCGTCGTGGAGTCGGAACTCGTCTACGAGGGCTTCGTCCTTCGCCTCGACGGGCCGATGCTGGAGGTGGTCGCCAGGGACATCAAGGGCATCTTCCGCCATCACGTCAACTTCGCCCAGGCCTCGCTCACCGCGAAGAAGGACGGGATGCTCGAGGTCTACGTCGATGACGGGGGAGCCCTCGATCGGCCCCTTCTTCAACCCGAGATCAGCGGGATCTGGCGAGTTTGGCGCTATCAGGTCCCGGCAGGCGAGGAGGCGGCCTTGACCGAATTCTTCGCCGAGGCCGAGCGGCGCCGGACGGGCCCGCGATAGGGCGATGGGTCTCTTCGGCAAGCACGACGACGAGAGCGGCGCGCCGGTTTCGGGCCCGGGCGCCGGCGACGAAATTGCTCGCCTGCGCTCGCTCCCGCTCGCCCGGCTGGCCGCGGAGGTGATGGAGAAGGCCTTCGCCGGGGAAGGCCCAGGCGCGCCGGGGCGCCCGGGCACGATCGAGGCGCCCGGGCTCTCGGCCGAGCGGGTGCGCCTTCCCGAGGTGGCCCGCGCCGTCACGCCGGCCCTCGCGAAGACGAGTGATGCAGGCGAGCAGCTCGCGATCTCGGACCTCCTCGCCGAAGGCATCCAGGCGCTCGATCTGGCGGGCCTCGTGATGGTCACCTGGCGCGGCGGCACCGAAGACTTCCGCGCCACCCGCAGGGGCAGGGAGGCTCAGTCCTCCGGTGAGGTCGAGACCCTGGTCGGCAGGGTGCTGGGTTGACATCGGTCGGGCTGACGTCGCCCTAGCCCACTCCTGGGCCTTCCACGTGGGTGCCGAGGAATTCGGGTCCTAGGATCTTTTGCCTGGCCGCTTCGCGGGCTTGACGAAGATTTCGAGCGTGCGCGTCGCCTTCACGGGCGGCTGGCCGGCGATCCTCGTGGTCACGGTTAGGGACATCTTCAGCTTGCCGACCTTCCTCAGGACGGCGATCGCGAGCTTCGTCAGCTTCAGTTTCAGGACCCTCCATTTGTTCGGTGGGACCTGGACCATGCCGCGGGCGATGATCTTCGGCTTCGACTTGGAGCTCGCGGTGGCCGGGAGTGTGCGATCGAAGGAGAGGCCGGCGGGGATCGCGCCCTTCATCTTGCCCTCGCCACTGACCGAACAGGAGGGGGCGCCGCAGAAGACCTTCATCGGCTCCACGTAGGGCGCTTCGCTCCAGGGGATCCGGTTGGTGAACCAGATCAGTTTCGGTTTGACCCGCGGGCCCTGCAGCGGCCCGTTCGATCCGCCTGAGGGCGTGATCACCTGCGGCGGGCCGCTCGGCGGGCCGGGAGCCGGAGCCGGCCTCGTGCGCCAGACCGGGTTGGTAGGGAACCCTTGGCCCGCCGTCAGCGAGGTCACCGAGCCTGAGCCGTCGGCGTTGGCGATGTAGACGGCATTGGTTTTTTCGGCGGGGCTGGCTCCGCCGAAGTAGTAGCCGTCGAAGACGAGGCGCGAGCCGTCCGGCGACCAGGACGCGCGGGAGCCTTCGGTTTTCAGGCCCTGGACGACCGGCAGCCCGTGATTGCCACTGCCGTCGGCGTTGACGATGCGGAACCGGGTCGGTTCGCCGACCCGCTCGCTGTAGGCGAGCTGGGCTCCGCTCGGCGACCAGCTCAGGGTGACGAACTGGGTGTTGGCGGGGATGGTCCACAAGGGCGTGCCGCCGAAGGGGCCGATCGTCTGGACGTATTCGAATTCGCGCCCGTAGGCGATCCGGCTGCCATCCGGCGACCACGCCGGTTCGGCGCCCACGGCCCCGGGGAGAGGCGTCGCCGGGCAGCTGATGTCCCCGCAGACCGTGTAGATCTGGTTGTTATGCGAGAAGGCGATCTTGCCGCTGTCGGCCGACCAGGTCGGATCTCCCGCACCGCCGACCGTGGGTATTTCGGTCGCGTTGGCGCTGCTGCCGTCGGAGTTGACCACGTAGAGCGGCTGGTTGTTATGGCTTGCCAGCCCTCGCACGAAGGCGATCTTGGTGCCATCGGGCGACCAGGCGATGCTGCCGGTCGGGACTTCGCCATTGGTGAAGTGGGTGACCTGGACCGCGCCGTTGACCGTCTGCCCCGGCGCGTCCGGTTCCATCGTGTAGATGTTCGTCTGCGGCGGGAATTTGCTGGTGAATTTGGCGACGAAGGCGAGCCGTTTGCCGTCCGGGGACCAGGTCGGGTCTTCGTCATAGCTGGTGGTGCCGTTGGCGGTCAGGTTGACGACGTCACTCGGGTTGTCAGGGTCGAGCAGGCAGATATCTTCGCCTTTGCAGATGTAGGCGATTTCCTTCGGCGCCGCGGAGGCGACGGCGGCAGCGAGAGCAAAGGTCGTGGCCAGGACGACCAGGACCGGGAGGGGGACGAGCCACAGCCGGCGAGGCATCGGATCAGCCTAACCCGCGGCTCCCTCCCTCGCCAGTGCCAAATTGGGATCGATCGGGCGACGGACGTTGGTTCCGGCGCTCACGGCGATCGTCTCCGGGCTCGAAGCCGCCGGCAGTCGGCCGCTCGTCCACTCACGGCTGCAGCGCGACGAAGAGCCGGACTCGACCGATGGGCCGTAGGCGATCATGGGGCGATGGAGGATCGCGCCCTCGACTGGGCAGGGACCTACAACGCCCGTGATCTCGGCGGGCTGCCGACCGTCGGCGGGGGAGAGACGGCGCGCGCGGCGATCGTCCGATCGGACTCGCTGCAGAACCTCGAGGCGCGCGGGTGGGAAGAAGCCTGGGACTACGGGATCCGGACGGTGATCGACCTGCGCAACGAGAGCGAAATCGGTCCCGACATCGCGCCGCGCCCCGCGTCGATCGAGACGGTGAACATCCCCCTCGACGTGACCGAGGCCCGCGACTTCTGGGAGGCCTGGGGGAACGGCCCGCAGTTCGCGACGCCGCTCTATTACGGGCCGCACCTCGAGCGCTTCCCCGAGCGGAGCGCCGAGGTGATCCGGGCGGTCGCTACGGCGCCGCCGGGCGGCGTCGTCTTCCACTGTCAGGGAGGGCGCGACCGTGCCGGCCAGATCTCCCTCCTGGTGCTGGCTCTCGCCGGCGTCGAGCCTGAGGCGATCGCCGCCGACTACGCCCTGAGCGACGAGAGGCTGCGTCCGCTCTACCTCTCGCGCGGCGAAGAGGACGAGGCACCGAAGATCGCCGCGTATCTACGCGAGCAGGGAAGGACGGCGACCGACCTGATCGTCGAGCTGCTCCGAGAGCTCGACGTCGAGGCGACGCTGCGGAGCGCCGGCCTGGAGTCGGAGGACCTTGTCGCCCTTCGCAGGCGGCTGACCGATTAGCCGCCTTCGCCCTCGACGGCGGCGCGGACCGCGCGGAGGATCTCGTCACTGAGTGCCTCGTCATCGACGGCGCGTGAGATCAGCAGCGCGCCGACCATCGCGCTGACCGCACGGAGGATCGACATGAAGATCGAGGGAGCAACGGCGCTGGTGACCGGCGCCAACCGCGGCATCGGGTCGCCTGCCGGCGGCGCGGACCTCGCCGTCCCGAAGGGCCTAAGAGCGGAGGTTCCGACATGAGGCATCCATCCCTGGATGACCGCTTCGACCCGGCGGTTCGGATCGTCGAGTACGACGAGGCCTGGCCCCGGGTCGCCGCCGCCGAGATGGATCGGATCGCGACGGCCCTCGGCGACCAGCCGGTGCGGATCGATCACGTCGGCTCGACCGCGGTGCCGGGGATGGCGGCGAAGCCGATCGTCGACCTCCTGGCCTCCGTGGCCGAGATCCGGGCGACCGAGACCTACGCGCGGCCGCTCGCGACGCTTGGCTATCTTCGCGCCCGATCCCGACTCGCCGGACTTCCACTTCTTCGGCAAGCCGCCCGAGCGGCCGCGAGCCTTTCACCTCCACGTCTGCGCGGCGGGGAGCGATCACGAGCTTCGCCACCTGGCGCTGCGCGACTACCTGCGGGCCCGTCCCGACGAGGCGCGGCGCTACGCGGAGGTGAAGCGGGCGCTGGTCGCCGCGCGGCCCGGCGATCGCCTCGCCTACGTCGACGGCAAGGCGCGCTACGTGGCCGAGCTGGAGGAACGGGCTGTTATGTTCGTCCGTGGGAGGGAGATGCCATGAAACGGACCATTGCCATCGTCGTCGGCTCCACCATGGTCGCCCTGATGTTGGTGGCCACCGCGTTCGCCGCGGAGGTGAGCCGGGAGGAATACAAAGAAGCCGCCGAGCCGATCTGCAAAGCGAGCGCGAAGGCAAACGAACGGATCCTCGCCGGGGTGCGCACGGAAGTGAAGAAGGGCCAACTGAAGACGGCGGCGGCGAAGTTCGCCAAGGCCTCGAAGGAGCAAGCCGCGACGCTGAAGGAACTGGAAGCGCTGCCGCGGCCGAGCGCCGACGAAGCACGCCTCGCCAAGTGGTTCTCCTATCTGAAGATCGAGGCCGAACTCTTCGCCACGGCGGGGAGGAAGCTGAAGGCGGGCGACAAGGCGGGCGCCCAGCACGTCTTCACGAAGCTCAGCCTCAACATCAACAAGGCGAACAACCAGGTGCTGCCGTTCGGCTTCAACTACTGCCGGCTGAACGCGGCGAAGCTGAGCTGACCTGAGCTGAGCCCGATCGAGGTCCGCACCGCACGCGAAGTCGACGAGCAGGCCCTGCGCCGGCTCGAGGTCGACACCTGGTCGCCGCGCTCGAGCCCGGGCCCGCCACCTGATCCGGAGCGGCCGGTCATCGAGCGCTACGGCGCGGCCAACGTCCTGGTCGCGGTCGAAGGCGAGGCGGTACTCGGCAGCCTGCTCCTCGGTCCCTGGACCGACCTCGAGTCCAGCCGCCACGTGCTCGAAGTCAAGGGCCTCGCGGTCGACCCGGCGCGCCAGGGCGAGGGGGTCGGGGCAGCGCTGCTCGACGCGGCGATCGCCCGTGCGCGTGAGCTCGGGATGCGCCGTCTGGTCCTGCGCGTGCTCTCCGGCAACGCCGCGGCGCGACGCCTGTACGAGGGCCGCGGCTTCAAGGTCGAAGGCCGGGTCCGCGAAGCCTTCCTCCTGGAGGGCTCCTACGTCGATGACCTGACGATGGGGATCGACCTCACCCGCCGTGCCCGGCCGGGGCGCCTGGTGACCGTTGTCGGAATCGACGTCGGCGGGCGCCGTAAGGGCTTCCACGGCTGCGCGCTGCGCGGGGACGATGTCGTGGCCGGGCCGCTGCGGCTCCCCGACGTGGCGAGCGCGACCGAGTGGGTGACCGCGCTTGGCCCGGCCGTCGTCGCCCTCGACAGCCCGAAGACCTGCGCCCCCGAAGGCGAGTCCTCACGGGCCGGGGAGCGCGACCTCGCCCGCGCGATCTGCGGCATCCGCTGGACGCCCGAGCGCTCGCGGCTCGCGGGGAATCCCTATTACGAGTGGGTCGAGCATGGGCTCGAGCTCTACGACGCGCTCTTCGCCGCGGGGATCGACCGCGACGGCCTGATCGAGGTCTTCCCGACCGCCGCGTGGACGGTCTGGGCCGGCCTCCGCGCGGGGCGTCCTCGGAGCGAGTGGTCCGCGAATGCCCTGGCCGGCCTCGGCCTCGGCGGACTCCCGTCCCGGCATCTCACCCAGGATGACCGCGATGCCGTCGCCGCCGCCATCGTCGCCCGCCTCCACGCCGAAGGCCTCACCCAGGCCTTCGGCGAGATCAACGTTCCCGCCGACCCTCTCTAGGGACGACGAAGAGCTCGAACCAGTCCGGCACCGCGCGCTGCAGCCCGGGATAGACAAGCGCCGGATCGGCCGGGATCACGATCCAGTAATCCTCGATCCGCGGGGGATCGGGGATCTCGACCACCTGGTAGAGCCGACGCAGGGCATCCAACATCCGCTCGCGTCCGAGGCTGGTCGCGACGAGATTCGGTTCCGGCGCGAGCCGCGTCGATCGCATTTACCCAAATATGCCTAACCGTCCGGCGCAATTTTCGCGATCTGGACGAAGGGTCGATGCGTCGGTCATCCGCAAGCACCGTCCTTCCGATATCACCAGCGACATGGTCGCGACGCCGAAGCTGAAGACTGCCGCCCTACTCGCGCTCGCCGCGATTCTTGCCCTGCTCGTGGCCGGGTGCGGTGGGGGCGGGTCGTCCAGTGCGCCGGGAGGAGGATCGACCTCGGGCGCCTCCACGACCGGCGGCGGCACGAGCACCTCCGAAGCGCCCGCCACGGTGCCCGCGCAGTCCCTCGAACCGGGCTACCTCGACTGGCCGTTCTTCGGGCGGGTGCCGCAGCGGACCCACTACCTACCCGCCAACCGCGGGGAAATCGATCGGCCGCTCGACCCGCCGCTGAAGCAGGCGTGGTCGATCAACACCCACGCGCTGATCGAGTTCCCACCCGCGATCGGTGACCGAGTCGCGTACACGATCAACAAGTACGGCGATGGCAAAGCGATTCAGCTCGGCACTCATAAGGTGATCGGCGAACTCAACCTCGACCCGAAGGACAAGGGGCACCAGTCGATCGTCACCGGCCCGGCCTACTATCGCGGCCTCGTCTACGGCGCCTTCCTCGACGGGACGCTGGCGGCCGGGAACGTGAAGACGGAGAAGCCGGTCTGGAAGCGGCACCTGGGCACCCATCTCGAATCGTCCCCGCTGCCGATCGACGGCAACGTCTACCTCGGGACCAACAAGGGGCAGCTGCTGGCGCTGGACGCCGGCGACGGCCACACCGTCTGGTCGTTCCAGGCCCCCGGGGCGATCAAAGCGAGCCCCAGCTACGACCAAGGCAAGATCTTCGTGGCCGACTACGAGAGCTCGATGTTCGCCCTCGAAGCCGATACCGGCAAGCCGGTCTGGCGGACCAACACCAGCAAGGTGCCGCCCTACGGCGAGGGCGGCTTCTTCTCCTCGCCCTCGATCGCCTTCGGCAACGTCTACGCCGCCCGTGACGACGGCATCGTCTACGCCTTCGACGAGGGCACCGGAAAGGTGAGATGGAGCTTCGACACGGGAGAAGCCGTCTACGGGTCGCCCGCCGTCGCCCAGGTGCCGGGGACGCCGCCGACCGTCTATATCGGCTCCGAAAACGGCCGCTTCTTCGCCCTCGACGCCCGCACCGGCAAGGTCCGCTGGACCTACGACGTCGGCGGTCCGGTGGAGGGCACGGCCACCGTCATCGGCCATACCGTCTACGTCGCCAGCTTCACCACCAAGAAGACGATCGGCATCGACGTTCGCACCCACAAGAAGGACTTCGAGATCGACCAGTCGGGCTACACCCCGATGATCTCCGACGGCCGCAGACTGATCCTGGTGGGTTACTTCGACGTGATCGGATTGGAACCCACGAAGCCGTAGGGGCCGTCGTCCCGGCCGCCCCGGCAGTCCTATGTCGGTCCTGGGCGTCTCATCGCGGTCCTGGCTGGCTGTGACCGCGATGAGACGCCCAGGACGTGAGGGTCCCGTGTGAAACTCCGGGGAGACGTGACGCCCCCGCCCGGAACTCCACGCCTCCGCCACACTTCCCCAACACCCCCATGTTGATGGGCCGAAAACCCCGCTATATCGTGGTTCTTCGGCCCATCAACATCCGGGGACGGCCGTGCTCGCCGCGACGCCTTGCGTCCCTTGCCCGTCCCCCTACCGCTCGACGCCTCCCGGCGACGCATCACGGATCAGTAGGGCGATCTGAACGCGGTTGTCGGCGCCGAGCTTCTCCAGGAGGCGGGAGACGTGGGCCTTCACGGTGGCCACGCTGAGGTGGAGCTCGGCGGAGATGTCGGCGTTGGAGAGGCCGCGGCCGACGGCACGGGCCACCTCGAGCTCGCGGGGTGAGAGGCCGGCGAGGAGGCGGTCGGCATCGGCACGGGGGGTGGACTCGTCGGCCTCGCCCGCGACGAGGTCGATCAGGCGCCGGGTGACGGCGGGGGAGAGCATCGAGTCGCCGGCGTGGACGAGCTCGATCGCGCGGACGATCTCGGCCGGTGGCGTGTCCTTGAGCAGGAACCCGGCGGCGCCGGCGCGGAGCGCACGCAGCACCAGGTCGTCGGCGTCGAAGGTCGTCAGCATCAGGATCGCGGGCGGGGAGGGCTGTGCCGCGAGGAGGCCGGCGGCGCTGACGCCGTCGACGCCTGGCATCCGGATGTCCATCAGGACCACGTCGGGACGGTGCCGGTCGACCGCGCCGAGGACCTTGTCGCCGTCGTCGGCCTCGGCGACGACCTCGATCGACTCGGTGCCGCCGAGCAGCAGCCGCAGGCCCGAGCGCACCAGCGGGTCGTCGTCGACCAGCATCACCCGGATCGGGCTCATCGTTCCCACGGAAGGATCACCTCCAGGATGAAGTCGCCTCCTGGCGTGATGTCCTTTCGCAGTTCGCCGTCGGCCAGCGCCACCCGCTCGCCCAGCCCGACCAGGCCGCTTCCCGCGCCCGGGAGGGCGGGAGCGGGAGGCGGCACCAGCGGCGCCGGATTGCGCACTTCGATCCGCAGCGTCTCCGGTGAGGAGGTCACCTTCACCCGCACCAGTACCCCGGGGGCGTGCTTGCGCGCGTTCGTCAGGCCCTCCTGGACGACCCGGTAGGCGGTACGTCCCACGATCGTGGCGCCGGCTTCGTCGGGCAGGTCGAGCTCGGCCTCGATCCGCATCCCCGCCGCGCGCGACTCCTCGATCACCATCGGCACCTCGGCCAGGCCCGGTTGCGGGCGGCGCGTCTCGGAGTCGGTCCCCTCGCGCAGTACGCCGACCACGTCGCGCAGCTCCTCGAGCGCCGCGGCCGCCGCCTCGCGGATGACCGCGGCGGTCGCGGCGACCTCCGCCGGCGGCGCGTCCGGGCGGAATTCGAGCGCCCCCGCGTGCAGGCTGAGCAGCGAGAGCCGATGGGCGAGCACGTCGTGCATCTCCCGCGCGATCCGCTCGCGCTCGGCCGATCGCGCCCGCTCGGCCCGCAGCCGGCCCTCGCCTTCCAGCCGCGTCGCCCGTTCGTGCAGCTGGTCGACCAGGTCGCGGCGCACCCGCACGAAGAGCCCCCAGCCGATGGTGAAGCCGTACAGCAGGATGCCGACGAGGAAATTGTTCCGGAAATCGGCCCCGCTGACCGCGTAGAGCAACGAGTAGACGAGCGAACCGGCGACCGAGGCGACGGTGATCCAGACCAGGCCGCGCCGGCTGCAACGGACCGCGGCGTTGAAGAGGACGGCCAATCCTGCGCCCGCCGCCAGTCCCGAGACCGAGGCCGCAGGGATGACGAACGCCGCCACCCCGACGGGATGCCGGCGGCGGTCCCAGAGCGCGGCCAGCGAGGCGATCCCGAGGCCGATGTCGAGGATCGCGGTCGTGGTGCCGTGTTCGGACCAGGTGTCGTGCAGCGCGATCATCCCGATCCCCAGCGCGACGATGGTGATCAGCACGTCGACCGCCCAGTCGCGGAGGCTGCGCTCGGCGCCCGGCCCGTCGACCATCGAGCCCGGCAGCATCCGTCGTTGCCAGCGTGCCGGCTCCAGTCCTTGGTTCACCTCGAGCGAGGCCATGGCCACAGCGTAGGGCGGGGATGGAGTCCGGCGTCGCAACCAAAGTAGGGGGCAGGCCGACACCAAGGTCGGGGCAAGGGGCGACGAGCGGCTGATGTGCGCGCCGCGCGGAAGGGGAAGTCTGGCGCCATGATCGAAGCTGAGAAGTTGACCAAGCGATTTGGTGGGAGGACCGTCGTCGATGACGTGACCTTCCGCTGTGAACCGGGCACCGTCACCGGTTTCCTCGGTCCCAACGGGGCCGGGAAGACGACGACGATGCGCATGATCTGCGGGTTCTCGACGCCGGACTCGGGCCGGGCCGGAGTGCTCGGCGGCGAGTACCGGCGGCTGCCGAACCCGGGGCGGCGGGTCGGGGTCCTGCTCGACGCCTCCGCCCAGCACGGCGGCCGCCGTGGCCGCGAGGCGCTGGCGATCTCAGCCCAGACGATCGGGGTCGAGGAGAAGCGGGTCGACGTTCTGCTCGAGCTGGTCGGGCTGGAGAAATCGGCGGCGCGCAAACGTGTCCGCCAGTACTCGCTCGGGATGCGCCAGCGGCTGGGGATCGCGAACGCCTTGATCGGCGAGCCGGAGGTGCTGATCCTCGACGAGCCCGCCAACGGCCTCGACCCGGAGGGGATGCGCTGGATGCGCGGCCTCCTGCGGGACTTCGCCGAGCGCGGCGGGACCGTGCTCCTCTCCTCGCACCTTCTCCACGAGGTCGACGCGATCGCCGACCGGCTGGTGATCATCGGCAGCGGCAAGATCGTCGCCGAGGGGAGCAAAGAAGAGCTGCTCTCCAACGCCGGGACGCTGGTCCGGGCGGACGACGGGGAGGCGCTCGGCCGCGCCCTCGCCGCCGCCGGGCTGGACGCCCGCGAGGCCGAAGGCGGCGGCTTCCTGGTCGACGCCGAGCCGCGCGCGGTCGGGGTCGCGGCGCAGGTAGGCGGGGTCGCCCTCGTCCACCTCGCGCCCGCCGCGGACGCCGGCCTCGAGCAGCTGTTCTTCGACCTGACCAGCGGGGAGGAACCCTCATGAACAACCGTCCTTCGCTCGGCCGCCTGACCAAGGTGGAGCTGCGCAAGATGGTCGACACCCGCAGCGGCTTCTGGCTGCTCCTGGCGGTGGCGGGCCTGATGGTGGTCGCCGTCTTCATCACGGCGCTCGTCGCCCACGAAGAAAACCGGACCTTCCACAACATCCTCGCCAACGGGCTCCAGCCGGCGGGGATCCTGCTGCCGGTCGTCGGCATCCTCCTGGTCAGCTCGGAGTGGTCGCAGCGGACCGCGCTGGTCAGCTTCGCCCTGGTCCCGCAGCGATCACGTCTCCTGGTCGCCAAGTTGCTGGCCGGGATCGTCCTGGCGTCGGCGGCGGCGGCGTTCGGGCTGGCGCTGTCGGCCCTCGGCACCGCGATCGCGTCCAACAGCGCCCCCGACCACTGGACGCTGCCGATCGGGCTGCTGCTCCAGGACGTCCTCTACGCGGTCACCGCGATGATCATCGGGATCGGCTTCGGCGCCGCCCTGCAGTCCTCGGCACCGGCGATCGTCCTCTACTTCGCGCTGCCGATCGCGCTCGCCGCACTCGGATCGATCCATGCGATCAAGGGAGCGGTCGAATGGATCAGCACCGAATCGCTGGAACCGATGACCAAGGAAGTGATGAGCGGGCATCAGTGGGCCCAAGGTCTCGTGGTGTTGGCACTGTGGATGGGCGTGCCGCTGGCGATCGGCCTCTGGCGGCTGACCCGCCGGGACGTCGGGTAGCGCGGGCGGGTGTCGACCTGACGGGACGTTATGGTGGCGGCGTGGACTTCCTGCGCCGTCACCTCACGTACGCAAACGTCGTCGCCTCGCTCGCGCTCTTCCTCGCGCTCGGCGGAGCGGCCTTCGCCGCCACCCAGCTGCCGCGCAACTCGGTCGGCACCGGCCAGCTGAAACCGGAAGCGGTGACCGCGGGCAAGATCGCGAAGAAGACGCGCAACCAGCTGCAGGGCGAACGCGGCCCCGCCGGGCCGCAGGGCCCGGCCGGGAAAACCGGCGCGAAAGGGGCGACCGGGGCCAAAGGGGCCACCGGCGCCAAGGGCGACACCGGCGCGCGCGGACCGGCGGGCGCCGACGGCACCGGCCCGGCGTTCGAAGTCTTCGGCACCGAAAAGGCGATCGGGAACACCTCGAGCCAGGTCCTCGCCCAGAACCTCCCTGCGGGCGCCTACGTCGTCAACGCCAACGTCACGGTCGAAAGCGCCGTGGAAACGGTGGTCACCTGCACCTTGAGCGGTGGCGGCGAAGCGAAGACGATCGTCGCCCCGACCAAACCCGGGTCCCTGTCCGTCTCGACGACCCGCACCCTGGGCGCCGTCGGGGCCGAAACGCTGAGCTGCAGCGCGACGGTCGGCGGGGCGACCGCGAAATACGCGAACCTGATCGCGACGCAGGTCAAATCGCAGTCGCGCGTCGCCGGCTGACGACCGCCGCTCAGGGCCTTCCCACCTAAGCCGTTCGCGCCCGCTATCCTTGTCGGAGCCTCAGGCTTCGGCCCGGGGTTTTCCTTTGTAACGAGTGCCTTCGGGCACGGAACTTGAGGGGACAGATGGCTCGCGGAGATGTCCGCATCGCGGTGACGATGGCTTGCGAAGACTGCAAGCGTCGCAATTATCAGACCAACAAGTCGCGGCGTAATTCGCCCGACCGTGTCGAGCTGCGGAAGTTCTGTCGCTGGTGCGGGAAGCACACCCCGCACAAAGAGACCCGGTAGAGGTCGATGGCGAAAACCCGCGCACAGCGCAAGGCCGAACGCCGCGCTCGGGAAGCCGAGGAGCAAAAACGCTCAGGCTCCGAGCGCCGCACTGAGTCGCGGGCGCAGCACGACACCCAAGTCGGCGTCTCCGGTGACGTCGCCGAGGTAGAAGCCGTAGAGGCTGGTATCGCGGCAGGCGCCTCGGAGGCCGACCTGGAGACTCCCGACGCGCCGCACCGGCCCTCACGGGCCGATCGACGCGCCGAGGCGAAAGCCGCCAAACAGGCGGATCGCCAGAAACGTGACGAGCAGAAACGGCGCGAGCAAGAACAGCTCGCCCGGCAGCAGAAAAAAGCCACCGCGGAACGGCAGAGCCGGGCACGCGGCGGTGTCATCGGCTTCCTGCTTTCCTGCTGGGCCGAGCTGAAGAAAGTCCAGTGGCCCGACCGTGAGACGCTGGTCCAGGCCACCGCTGTCACGATCATCTTCGTGGCCGTCGCGGCGGCCTACCTCGGCGCCCTGGACGCGCTCTTCAGCTGGCTGATCAAGCAGATCCTCTAACCAAGAAGAAGGCTTCTCAATTCGATGTTTCGCTGGTACGTGATCAACACCTATTCCGGGCACGAGAACAAGGTCAAGCACAACCTTGAGCATCGGGTCCAGACGATGAGCCAGAACCGCAACGTGCGGCAGGTCGTCGTCCCCACCGAGCAGGTCTCCGAGGTCAAGGACGGCCAGAAAGTGACCCAGGAGAAACGGACCATGCCCGGTTACGTCCTGGTCAACATGGAGATGACCGACGACGCCTGGAGCCTGGTCAAAAACACCCCCGGGGTGACCGGCTTCGTCGGCGCCGAGCGGAACAAGCCGGTGCCGCTCTCGAAACCCGAGGTCGACCGCCTTCTTCACCGCGAGACCGCGGAGCGCCCGCGCACCCAGGCGCAGTTCGCCATCGGCGAATCGGTCAAAGTCATTTCCGGCCCGCTTTCGGACTTCTCCGGCGAGATCGCCGAGATCAACGAGGACGGCGCGAAACTCAAAGTCCTGGTCTCGATCTTCGGTCGGGAGACCCCCGTCGAGGTGGGCTACGACCAGGTCAAGAAGATCTAGTCGGGCGCGACCCGCTACTCTGCACAGCCGCTCATGGCCAAAAAAGTACTCACCGTAATCAAGCTGCAGATCCAGGCAGGAAATGCCAACCCGGCGCCGCCGGTCGGTCCCGCGCTGGGCCAGCACGGCGTCAACATCATGGACTTCTGCAAAGCCTTCAACGCGCAGACGCAGGGCGAAGGCGGGACGATCATCCCGGTCGAAATCACGGTCTACGAGGACCGTTCCTTCACCTTCGTCACCAAGACGCCGCCAGCCGCGGTCCTGATCAAGGAGGCGATCCGGATCCCGAAGGGCTCCGGCGAGCCCCACGTGAACAAAGTCGGGACGATCACCCCGGAGCAGATCCGCGCGATCGCCGAGCGCAAGATGCCCGACCTCAACGCCAACGACCTCGACGCCGCCTCGAAGATCATCGCCGGCACCGCCCGCTCGATGGGCGTCGACGTCAAATAGGAGAACCAGCGATGGCCCACGGCAAACGCTTCCGCATGCAGCACCAGAAAGTCCAGCGCGACCGGCTCTACCCGCCGGCCGAGGCGATTGCCCTGATCAAGGAGACGGCCAGCGCCAAATTCGACGAGACGGTCGAGCTCCACGTCCTGCTCGGCGTCAACGTCCGCCACGCCGACGAACAGCTGCGCGGCACCCTCGCCCTTCCGCATGGGCTCGGTAAAGACGTCTCGGTCGCGGTCTTCGCCCAGGGCGAAAAGGCGCGTGACGCCGAAGCCGCCGGCGCCGATTTCGTCGGCGCGCAGGACCTCGCCGAGAAAATTCAGGGCGGTTGGACCGACTTCGACGTCGCCATCGCGACCCCGGACATGATGCCCGTGGTCGGCCAGCTCGGCCGCATCCTCGGCCCCCAGGGCAAGATGCCGAACCCCAAAGTGGGCACGGTCACGGAAGAGATCGAAAAAGCCGTCCAGGACTCGAAGTCGGGCAAAGTCGAATACCGCACCGACCGCCAGGCCATCGTCCACATGGCGATCGGTAAGGCCTCGTTCGACGACGACAAGCTGCTCGACAACTACCAGGCCGTGATGGACGAGATCGTCCGCGCCAAGCCCGCGGGCGCCAAAGGCAAATACATCCGCTCGGCGACCGTCGCCACCACGATGGGCCCGGGCGTCCGCGTCGACACCGGCAAAGGCGTCGACCGCGAGCTCGCCGTCGCCGCGGAGCCCGCCACGGCCTGACCCCCAGCTGCAGGGCGATGCTCTACACTGCGTCGCCGCCCACCTGAGACCACCGGCATGGCGCTGCCCGTAAGCCCGGTGTAGGAGAGACGATGAACCGCGAGGAAAAGTCCCAGAACATCCAAGAGGTCGCTGCGCAGATCGAAGGCGCCGAAGCGATCTTTGCCATCGACTTCCGCGGGATCAGCGTTCCGCAGGCGGCCGAGCTCCGCGGCAAACTGCGTGAGACCGACTCGAGCTTCCGCGTCGTCAAGAATCGTCTGACGAAACGCGCCGCCGAGCAGGTGGGGGAGGACCGGCTCGCCGAGCTGCTGGTCGGGCCGACCGCGTTGACCTTTGTCCGCGGTGACACGGCGGCCGCCGCGAAAGCGATCACGAGCTTCAACAAAGAGCACGACGTCCTCACCTACAAGGGTGGGTTGATGGGCGAAACGGTGCTCGACGAAGCGGCCTTCAAATCGATCGCCCGCCTGCCCTCGCGCGAAGTCCTGGTCGGCCAGTTCGCCGGCATCGTCGCCAGCCCGCTGACCGGCATCGTCCGCGGCCTGAACGCGCTGATCCAGGGGCTCGCCACGCAGCTCGGCCAGATCGCCGAGCAAGGGCTCGTGACGGGGGAGGCTCCCGCGGCCGCGCCGGCCGAGGAGGCACCCGCCGCAGAGACTTCCACAGAGGATCAGCCCGCCGCCGAGGAGTCCGCGGCCGAGGGCGAGGAAGCACCGAAAGCTGAGCAAGAGTCGTCCGACCCGGCCGCCCCCGGAGGCGAAGCCGAGGAGGCGGACGGCACTAATGAGGAAGAGGGGTAGCACCAGATGGCAACTTCAACTGCTGAGTGGATCGAGGAGCTGAAAGGCATCTCCGTCCTCGAGCTCTCCGAGCGCATCAAAGCCCTCGAGGAGGAGTTCGGCGTCTCCGCGACCGCCGTCGCGGCTGCCGCTCCGGCCGCCGGTGGCGGAGGTGGTGGCGATGAGGGTGGCGCGGCCGAAGAGTCCGGCACCGTCGACGTCGTGATCACCGAGGTCGGTGGCCAGAAAGTCCCGGTCATCAAAGTCGTCCGCAACGCGACCGGCCTCGGCCTCAAAGAGGCGAAGGCTGTCGTCGACGCGGCTCCGGGCCCGGTCAAAGAGGGCGTCGAGCGCGACGAGGGCGAGAAACTCAAAGCTGAACTCGAGGAGGCGGGCGCGACCGTCGAGCTCAAATAGCCGACGCTTCGCGTCTTGCGACTGCAGCCCAGTCGCAGAGCCAAACTTGCGGCCGGGGAATAGCGCATGCTATTTTCCCCGGTCGCGCGCTTTTCTGAGTACGCCTGCCCGCCGCACGGGCCTTTTTCACCATCCCTCTGACTGCCCGAGGAGTCGCCGACTTGGCACGTTCCAACGCTGCCCCAGTAACCCGTAGGAGCTTTTCCCGCCTAGAGAACCCTCTCGAAGTACCCCATCTCATCGACATCCAGCGTCGTTCCTTCGAGGAACTGACCGATCCGGTGAACGGTGGGCTGCGCGAGACGATCAACGACATCTCCCCGATCGAGGACTACACGGGGAACCTGCAGATCGTCTTCGGCGAGTTCAAATTCGAGGAGCCGCCGCA
>JAFDWG010000316.1 GCA_018268605.1 Actinomycetota bacterium
GTCCCTTTCCTCCGGCGCCGCGCCCACGAAAAAGGGCGGCCCGGAGGCCGCCCTTTTCGAACTGCGTCGCTTGGCTGGACTATTCGCCGGTAGCGACGAAGGAGAACGAACCGAGGGATTCGCCCGCCTTGATGTGGTCGTTGGCGACTTTTTCGGCGCCGGCTTTCTTCGCCGCCGCTTCGATTTCGGCTTTGCTCATTTTCGGCGTTTTGCCTTCTTTGGCTTCGGCTTCGGCGATTTTGCCGAGTTCGTCGCCGACTTTGAGGGCGTAGGCGCCTTCGTAGACCTTCACGAAGCCCTCGAGGACTTCGGCGGCCACCGCCTGGATGGTGCTGGTCGCGCTGATGCTGACGGTGCGGGTCGCCGGGCTCGGCGAGTTGCTGGTGATCGTCAGATCGGCGATCGAGCTGCGGCCCAGGTTGCCGACGTTCAGCGGCTTTTTGCCTTCGACTTCGACGTTCGATTCGCCGTTCACTTCGACCGTGGCGGTCTTCGCGGCGAGGTCGACGCCGATCGACCCGAGGGTGATCGTGGTCGAGAACGTGGTGCCCGGGATGTTCTGCACGAGCTTGATGCCGCCGGCGCTGTTGACCTGGCCTTCCGTGCCCAGCGGCGAGATGGTGCCACCGCTGATGCCGGAGCTGTAGGTCGTCCCGTTGACGCTCGTCGGGCTGATCGTCTGGATTTCCACACCGACGTCTTTGAGCTTGCCGAACAGGCCCGAGTCACCGGCGTAGGTCATCGTGCCGGTCGGCAGGACGTTGTCGGTCTTCGGTTCAACTTCCGTCGTCGACTTGCCTAGCACCATGTTCGCCTTGAAGGCGGGCGGGGTCTTCACGGTCTTGGTCTTGATCACGGTCTTGCCGTTCTTCTTGACCTTGACCTTCACCTTTTCCGGCTTCGGGGTCAGCGCCTTGTTCAGCGCGTTGGCGCCGGCCTTGGTCAGCTTCACGCTCTTCGCGCTGATGCTGTTGCCGAAGCCGAGACGGGCCGAGGAGGTACCGCCGAGCGTCGCGATCTGGACTTTCTTGCCGCCCGCCGTCGCGGTAAGGGTTTTCTTGGTGGTGTTGATTTCGAAGGCCTTGAGCGCGATCGACTTCTTACCCCAGGTGATCTTCAGGCCGCCGCTGTGGGTGACCGTGCCGGCGCCGGTGGTCGGTTCGACCGAGCCGCCGGTGACGGCGAACGTCGCCTTGGTGCCCTTCAGCGTCGCGGGCTTGATGGCGGTGATCTTGATGCCGGCCTTCTTGGCCTTGTTGTTCAGGCCGCTGTTGATGGTGAGCGTGGTGCTGCCTTTGGCGATCGGATTGGACGCGGCGGAAGCGAGCGGTGCGAGAACCAACATCGCGGCTACCGCCGCGGCCACGATTGCGACCGACAGCATCCTTCCCCTGGCCCTGCCGAGCCGGGTCGATTCAGACATGTATTTCCTCCAAATTGCGTTTGCCGCCCCCTGCTGTTGCCCTCGGCGACTTACGGCAAGTCGATTAATGGGAAGCCTATTGCCGGCCCCCTCCCTCAACAACCCCTTGTCACACTCCTGGTTGCGGTCTCCCAGGCCGCCGGGCGCGATCTCCCAATATCCTCCTGAGCATGGCGACGACTCCTGACTCCTCCGCCGAGGAGGCCCACCGCACGATCGCGCCGCTCGTCGGACCCGACGACGAGCGCGTGTTCACCGACTCCGGGATCGAGGTCAAGACGTTGTACGACGAGGGCGATGTCGCCCCCGGCCTGGAGGAGCGCCTGGGGGAGCCCGGCACGCCGCCGTTCACCCGCGGCATCCACGAGGGGATGTACCGCGACCGGCTCTGGACGATGCGCCAGTACGCCGGATTCGCCTCCCCCGAGGACACCAACGAGCGTTACCGCTATCTGATCGAGAACGGCTCGACCGGCCTCTCGATGGCCTTCGACCTGCCGACGCAGCTCGGCCGCGACTCTGACGATCCGCTCTGTTATGGCGAGGTCGGGCGCACCGGCGTCCCGATCGACACGATCGAGGACATGCGGATCTGCTTCGACCAGATCCCGCTCGACGGCGTCTCCACCTCGATGACGATCAACGCCCCGGCGGCCTGCCTGCTGCTGCTCTACGAGCTGGTCGGCGAGGAGCAGGGCGTCCCGTCCCAGAAACTGCGCGGCACTGTCCAGAACGACGTGCTGAAGGAGTACATGGCGCGCGGCAACTACATCTTCCCGCCGGTGCCGACGATGCGCCTGACCACCGACATCTTCGAGTACTGCCGCGAGAACGTGCCGAAATGGAACACGATCTCGATCTCCGGGTACCACATCCGTGAGAAGGGGTGCTCGGCCGTGCAGGAGGTCGCCTTCACGCTCTCCAACGCGATCGCCTACGTCGAGGCTGCCCTGGACAGGGGTCTGAAGATCGACGAGTTCGCGCCGCGTCTCGCCTTCTTCTTCAACTGTCACAACCAGGTGTTCCAGGAGATCGCCAAGTTCCGCGCCGTGCGCCGGATGTGGGCGAAGATCGTGAAGGAGCGCTTCGGGGCCGAGAACCCGAAATCGATGCAGATCCGCTTCCACACGCAGACCGGGGGCGTGACGCTGCAGGCTCAGCAGCCCGAGGTCAACATCGTGCGGGTGGCGCTGCAGGGCTTCGCCGCGGTCGCCGGCGGCACCCAGTCGCTGCACACCAACGGCTTCGACGAGGCGCTCGCGCTGCCGACCGAGCGCTCCGCCCGGATCGCTCTGCGCACCCAGCAGGTGCTGGCCTACGAGTCGGGCGTCGCCGAGACGGTCGACCCCTTCGCGGGCTCCTACTTCGTCGAGTCCCTGACCGACGAGGTCGAAGCGCGCTCCTGGGAGCTGATGGGCAAAGTCGAAGAGCTCGGCGGCTCGGTCGAGGCGTTGGAGTTCATGCAGCGCGAGATCGAGGAGTCGGCGCACAGCTATCACGAGCGCTACCGCTCCGGCCAGGACATCATCGTCGGCGTCAACAAATTCGTCACCGATCAGGTCGACGACGTCGACATCCTCAAGGTCGACCCTGAGTCCGAGAAACGCCAGCTCGCCCGCCTCAAGGCCTTCAAGGAGCGCCGCGATCAGGCGGCCGTGGACGCCAAGCTGGAGGCCCTGCGCGACGTCGCCCGCGGGGATGGCAACCTCCTGCACCCGATCCGCGCGGCCCTCGCCGCCGAAGCCTCCCTCGGCGAGGTCTGCGGCGCGATGCGCGACGTCTTCGGCGAATATAAGGGCGGCGCCTTCTTCTGAGGCGCCTGGACCGGCGCATTTCGGCGTCCTCGGTCGCTCGGCTCGGGTCACGCACTGAAGTGCGCTCCCCTCGCCTCGCTTCCCTGCGTCCTTGAACTGCTTGGTCCAGCCGCCTCAGGTCGCTTTCAATAACCCCTCTTCCTCGACCAGGTCGAGGGCGAGGGTGCGGTACCCGACCGACTCGAAGAGGACGACCACGCGGTCGCGTTCGTAGCGCTGGACTTCGCCGGGTCCCCAGGACTTGTGGGTGACGGCGGCGCCGATCGGGAAGGGGCGCTCGACCTCGTCGGCGTGGACCAGGCCGGCGTCACAGTTGTCGCAGTAGAAGCACGGGACCTCGTGCTCCTCGCCGAAGTAGCTGAGGATGTGGTCGCGCCGGCAGCCCTGGGTCTCGGCGTAGGAGCGCATCATGTCGAGACGCGTTTTGTCGAACTCCCGGCGCTCGCCGCTCTCGCGGACGCCTGACTGGACCGCGTCCTCGAGGGACGGCCCCCCGCGGGCGCGGTGGACTCCGCCACCGGGGGAGATCTCCAGCCAGCCGACCTCCTCGAGGCGCCCGACCGCCTCCAGCACCTTGGACCGCGAGAGGTCCAGGCGCCCGACCAGGGCGATCGGATCGGCCTCGCCGCCGGCCTCCTCGACCGCATGGCCGACCGCTTCCAGGCCCTCCCCGTCGATCCCCCCGGCGCTGCCGAGGAAGCGCCGGATCGCTTCGTCCTCGGGGCGGTAGAAGAGGACCGCCTCGGCGGGCTCGCCGTTGCGGCCGGCGCGTCCCACCTCCTGGTAGTAGGAATCGATCGAGTCCGACGGGCCGGCGTGGAAGACGAACCGCACGTCGGGCTTGTCGATGCCCATGCCGAAGGCGGTGGTGGCGACGATCACGTCGACCTCGTCGGCCATGAAGCGGTCCTGGAGGTCGCCGCGGCGCCGCGCCGCGAGGCCGGCGTGGTAGGCCTCGGCGTTGACCCCGGCCGCCCGCAGCTGCTCGGCCAGCTCCTCGCTCGCCTTGCGCGTCGCGATGTAGACGATGCCGGGCTTGGGGGCGTCGGCGACCGCCGCCACGAGCGCCTCCTCTTTCGCCTTCGCCTCGGTGAAGCGGCGCACCGCGAAGTGGAGGTTGGGACGGTCGAAGCCGCGGATCACCTGGGCGGGGTCCTTCATCCCGAGGCGCTCGACGATCTCGCGGCGGACCGGGGGAGAGGCGGTCGCGGTCAGTGCCAGGATCGTGGGACGGCCGAGGCGCTCGGCGAATGCGCCCAGCTGCAGGTAGTCGGGGCGGAAGTCGTGCCCCCACTCGCTGATGCAGTGGGCCTCGTCGACCACCAGCAGCGAGGGTTCGGTCGCCGCCAGCTCCTCCAGCACCTCCGGTTTGGCGAGCTGCTCCGGTGCCAGCAGGACGAACTCGTGCTCGCCCCGCTCGAGCGCCTCGATCAGCGCGTGGCGCCTGCGCTCGGACACGGTCGAGTTCAGCTCCGCCGCCTCGCCGTCGCCGATGTGATCCTCGATCGCCTCGACCTGGTCGCGCTGTAGGGCGATCAGGGGGGAGACGACGATCGTCGGCTTGCCGAGCAGCTCGCCCGCCAGCTGGTAGATCGCCGACTTGCCGTAGCCGGTCGACATCACGGCCAGGGTGTCGCGGCCGCCGAGGACCGCCTCGGTCGCCTCGAGCTGTCCGCGGTGGAGCTCCTCGATCCCCAGCTTCTCCCTCGCCACGCTTTCGATCCGCTCCGCGTCCGTCATCGCGTCACCGTACCCAGCGATCGGGCGGACGACCCCGTCGGCGGCCTCCGGCCGGGCCATGAACTTTCCCGCCCAAACGGCGTCGGCGGCAGGAACGGGGAGGCCACGGCCGAAACGGGGGCCATGATCGAGGCGTCCAGGACCCTGATGAAGTCCGAGCCGGAGCTCGCCGAGCTGATCGCCGCCGTCGAAGGCGTCGAGGTGACGATGGCCGTGAAGGGCTTCGGCACGCGGGTCCACGTGCGGGCGGACGAGGAGACCGGTCTCGAACAGGCCGACCTGGAGGCCTTCCTCGACGGGCTCGCGGAACCGCAGCGACGCCCCTTCAGCTGAGAGCTTCCACCAAAGCGACAACAAAGGCCCGCCCCCGGCGGGCCTTTTGTTTTCCGGTCCACATAGAATCGCCCGCGCCCCCTGCGGCAACCCCTGTATGGCACCCGATATCCGCGAGAAAAACCCGGTCACCCATGAGGAGAAGCTCGCCTACCTGCGCGAACTGCGCGAGGCGGCGATCCACTCCGCTTCCGAGGAAGCGGTCGAGAAGCAGCACGCCCGCGGCAAGCTGACCGCGCGCGAGCGCATCGCCCTGCTGCTCGACCCGGGTTCCTTCGAGGAGCTCGACACCTTCGTGCGGCACCGCACCTACGACTTCGAGATGCAGAAGAAACGGCCGTGGGGCGACGCCGTCGTCACCGGCCACGGCACGATCGAAGGCCGTACCGTCTTCGTCTTCTCCCAGGACTTCACCGTCTTCGGCGGCAGCCTCGGCGAGGTCATGGCGGAGAAGATGTGCAAGGTCATGGACTTGGCGGCCGAGGTAGGCGCTCCCGTGGTCGGCATCAACGATTCCGGCGGCGCGCGGATCCAGGAGGGCGTCGTGAGCCTCGGCGCCTACGGCGACGTCTTCGCGCGGAACGTGAGATGCAGCGGCGTGATCCCGCAGGTCAGCCTGATCATGGGCCCCTGCGCGGGCGGCGCGGTCTACTCGCCGGCAATGACCGACTTCATCTTCATGGTCAAAGAGACCAGCCACATGTTCATCACCGGCCCGGAAGTGATCAAAACCGTGACCGGCGAGGAAGTCGAGTTCGAGGCGTTGGGCGGCGCGATGTCGCACAACTCGAAATCGGGGGTGGCCCACTTCGCCTCCGAGAGCGAGGAGGCGTGCCTCGAGGACGCCCGGTACCTTCTGAGCTTCCTGCCCTCGAACAACCTGGAGCTGCCGCCGCGCTTCGAGCCCTCCGACGACCCGGAGCGCGAAGACGAGGACCTCGACACCGTCGTCCCCGACGACCCGTCGAAACCGTACGACATGCGCGAGGTGATCAAGCGCATCGTCGACGACGAAGAGTTCTTCGAGGTCCACGAGCACTTCGCCAAAAACATCATCTGCGGTTTCTCCCGCCTCGACGGCTATCCGGTCGGGATCGTCGGCAACCAGCCCGCCTTCCTGGCCGGCGTGCTCGACATCGAGGCCTCCGAGAAGGCGGCCCGCTTCGTCCGCACCTGCGATTGCTACAACGTCCCGATCCTCACCTTCACCGACGTCCCCGGCTTCCTGCCCGGGACCGACCAGGAGTGGAACGGGATCATCCGGCACGGCGCAAAGCTCCTCTACGCCTACACCGAGGCGACCGTGCCGAAGCTCACCGTCGTCACCCGCAAGGCCTACGGCGGCGCCTACGACGTGATGGCGTCCAAGCACATGCTCGCGGACTTCAACTACGCCTGGCCGACCGCCGAGGTCGCCGTGATGGGCCCCGAGGGCGCGGTCAACATCATCTACCGCAAAGACATCGCCAATTCGCCGACTCCCGACGAGCGTCGCCAGAAGCTGATCGACGACTACAAAGCCCACTTCGCCAACCCGTACTCGGCGGCGGAGCGCGGCTACATCGACGACGTCATCGAGCCCCGCCAGACGCGCCCGAAGCTGATCAAAGCACTGCGCATGCTGCAGTCCAAGCGCGTCCCCCAGCCGAAGCGCAAGCACGGCAACATCCCGCTCTAAGCGGCCTCCGCGCCCCCGAAGGGGGGTCAACCCTCCCTAGCTGTTCCTTATGGACCTGTGGCGTCCAAAAAGAACAGCCAACAGGCATGGACTTGGCGCGCGGTGGGGGTAATTGCGTCGGAACAGCAAGGGATCGTGTCGCGGGATCAGTTGCGTGGGACGGGACTCGGCGATCGCGCGATCTCCCACGCGTTGGAACGAGGTTGGCTGCGACCCGTGTTTCATGGCGTCTTCTCGGTCGGGCACGGCCACCTGACGGTCAACGCGCGGATGTTGGCGGCGACGATGGCCTGCGGGGAAGGGAGTGTGATCTCGCATGAGACGGCGGCTTGGGTGCTTGGGCTGAGTTCTCGGCGGCCGCTGGAGATCGACGTGATCGCGCCGGTGGAAGCGGGGAGGAAGATCGCGGGGATCCGGAGGCGGTTCGTGCCACCGCCGGTCGGCGGCGAAGTTTGGTGGCGGAACGCGGTGCCGCTGACGAGTCCGGCGCGGACCATCGTCGATTGCGCGGGGATCTTCGATGCTCGCGAGGTCGACGGGCTGATCGAGCAGGCCTCGGTCGAGGGACTACTCGACATCGTCGCGATCGATCGGGTTCTCGACGGCCCGCGGCGACGTGGAACGAAGAAGCTGCTCCGCGCCCTGGCTCCCTGGCGCCGCTATCGGCGCGGGATCAAGATCCGCAGCCGCATGGAGGCGAAGCTGCTGCCGCTCCTGACCGATGCCGCCCTACCGATCCCTGAGACCAACGCGAAGCTCCGCCTCGCGGGCAAGGTCTACGAGGTCGACTTCCTCTGGCGCGAGCAAAACCTCGTCGTCGAAACCGACGGCGGGCGCTTCCACGACAACCCCGCGGCGGGAGGCCGGGACAGCGAACGCAATCACGCCCTCGCGCGCGCCGGCTACCACCTGCCGCGCCTTGGCTGGGAGGACCTGCGCGACCGCCCGGAGCCGACGATGCGCGAGATCGCCCGGCTACTCCGCTAGAGGTTCGCGACGTCTGACGAGTCGCGGAACGACGTAAACGGCAAACGCGCAGCCTGATCGCGCACTCAGTCGACTTAGGGGTGGTGATCGCGGGCGATCGTCTCGCGGAGGTTGCGGCCCGTGCGGCGGCCTTTGATGAGGAGCCACACGCCGCCGAGGAGGAGTAGGGGAGGCTTCGACGGCGGATGTAGCCGGCGGCGAGTTCGATCTCCTCCTGTGAGAACGCGGCCAGGACGATCAGGGCGAGGGCGACGTCCGGGAGGTCGTGGAGAACGACCGTGAGGCTAGTGCGCGGCGGCGGCCTCGGTCTCGGCGATCGTCGCGGGACCGGCCGTGCTGCCGTCGCCGGCCGCGGCGCCGCGGCCCGGGGTGAGACCGGCGTCGTCTGACGAGAGGCGGTGGGCGAGGTAGACGGGGATGATCGAGAGGACGATCAGGATCACCGCCACCGCGGGGACGACGGGCAGCTCTTTGGGGCGGAAGAGGTTGTGGTAGATCCAGATCGGCAGCGTTTCTTCGCCGGCGCCGATGGTGAAGTTGGTGACGATGATCTCGTCAAAGGAGAGGGCGAAGGCGAGGAGGGCGCCGGCGCCGAGGGCGCTGCGGAGGGCGGGAAAGGTGACCCAGCGGAAGGTCTGCCAGGGGTCGGCGCCGAGGTCGGCCGAGGCTTCCTCGAAGGAGCCGGAGGTGCGGCGGAGGCGGGCGACGACGTTGTTGTAGACGACGACGATGCAGAAGGTGGCGTGGCCGATGATCACCGTCATCAGGCTGAGGCTGACGCCGAGCACCTGGGTGAAGGTGTTGGAGAGGGCGACGCCGGTGACGATGCCGGGGAGGGCGATCGGGAGCACGACAAGGAAGGAGATCGAGTCCCGCCCGAAGAAGCTCCGCCGCCCGACGGCGAGGGAGATCAGGGTCCCGAGGACGACGGCGATCAGCATCGCTGCGAGGCCCGCCTCGATCGAGGTCAGGAGCGCTTCCCGGGCGCTTTCGGATTCGAACGCCTTGCCGAACCAGCTGAGGGTGAAGCCGGGCGGCGGCCATTTGAGGATGCGGCTCGAGTTGAACGCCTCGACCACGATCACCAGCAGGGGGATGTAGATGAAGGCAAGGATCAGCGCGACCACCGCACGCAAAGTGATCTTGCCGCGCCGGGAGAGTCGCATCAGACGTGTTCGAAGGCGCCGAGCTTCCGGGCGACGCCGAGGTAGGCGATGACGATGACGATCGGCACCAGCGCGAAGGCCGCCGCGAACGGCTGGTTGTTGGTGATCGAATCGAAGATCGAGGTGCCGATGAACTGTTCGTTGGAGACGAGTTTCGGCGCCAGGTAGTCGCCGAGGGTCAGCGAGAAGGTGAAGATCGACCCGGCCACCACGGCCGGGAAGGCGAGCGGCAGGATCACCTTGCGGAAGGTGGTGAAGGGATGCGCTCCGAGATCCTCGGAGGCGGCGATCAGCGAGTCCGGGATCCGCTCCAGCCCGGCGAAGATCGGCAGGATCATGTACGGGAGCCAGAGGTAGCTCATCGTCAGCCAGACCGAAGCGGTGCCGGCCCCCGGCCCGTGTAGGCCGATCGGTTCGAGCGCCCAGTTCAGCACCCCGTGTTCGGCGAGGATCGCGCGCCAGGCGATGATCTTCACCAAGTAGCTCGCCCACAGCGGCATCAGCACCGCGACGACGAGAAGCGCCTTCGTCTTGCGGCCCGCAACCTTGGCCATGAAGAAGGCGATCGGGAAGGCGATGATCGCGTCGGTGAGAGTGACGAGGATCGCCGTGCGGACGGTGCGCCAGATGATCTCCCGGTAGACCGGGATGTTGACGAGTTCCTTGAAGTTGTCCCAGCTGAGTTCCTTGATCACCGTCCCGCTGAGCGGGTCGACGGTCCAGAAGGCGGTGATCAGGAGGACGACCAGCGACCCCAGGTAGAGGATCACCAGCCATGCCATCGGCGCCGCCAGCAGCGACCCGATCTGCAATCGGGGGCGACCGCTGAAGAAGCCGGCGAGCCGTCTGCCCGCCGACCTCTTCACCACGACTGCGTCAGTCGCCACTGCGATCGCTCAACTTCGGACCGCCGCGGCGGTCAGCCTTTGATTTCGGTCCAGGCCCGGACCCAATCGTTGTAGTCCATACAGTCGGTTTCGCCGCCTTCCGAGCATTCGGCGAGGGGCGTCCGCCAGTACCAGACCCGTTTCCAGAAGGCCGGTTCTTCCGCGTGGTATTCCTTGCAGAAGTTCGGGTTCTTCGTTTCTTCGCAGGCCTTTTCCTGGGCCGGCGCCTCACCGAAGTATTCGGCGACCTCGGCGTTGGCTTTCGGGCTGATGATGTAGTTCATCCACATGTACATGCAGTTGGGATGCTTGGCCTTGGCGCTGATCATCCAGGTGTCGGACCAGCCCGTCGCACCCTCCTTCGGCAGGAAG
This sequence comes from Actinomycetota bacterium, assembly GCA_018268605.1. Classification (GTDB taxonomy): domain Bacteria; phylum Actinomycetota; class Thermoleophilia; order Solirubrobacterales; family 70-9; genus VAYN01. The sequence continues at coordinate 10,401 of JAFDWG010000316.1, forward strand.
CCCTGGCTTGCCGGGCTCGCCGCCACCGGTTCCTTTTCGCCTTTGAGGGCGAAGTACTGGTACTGCCAGGTCGTGCCGACCTGATTCGACCCGTTGGCGAACCCTTCGATCTGCTGTTCGGCGCTGGACCAGTATTCGCCGACGTTGGGCTTCTGTTCCTTCATCAGTTCGACCGTCGCGTTGAACTGTTCTTCGTTCAGCTCGTATGGGTCTTCGATGCCCAGCTTCGGTTCGTGTTCCATCAGGTAGACGGCGCCTTCGGCGATCGACATCGGATCGTCGTACTGGGTGATGTGGCCCTTGTATTTGCTCGCGACTTCCGGATTCAGCGTGACTTCCCAGGAGGTCGGCGCCGGCTTCACGTCGTTCTTGTTCCACATCAGCAGGTTCGCGCCGCGGCCGTGGGGGATTCCGTACGGCTGGCCTTCGAAGGTGTTGTAGACCTGGTTTTTCAGGTCGGGGAAGACCGTCTTGTAGTTCGGCACCAGGGCGACGTTGACCGGGGCGACTTCGTGGGCCGCCCAGAGGCGCGCCGTCGCGTTGCCGGAGGCGGAGACCCCGTCGTACTGCCCGGTCTCCATCAGTTTCACCATTTCGTCGGAGGTGCCGGCAACCTTGTCGTTGACTTTGCAGCCGGATTCCGCTTCGAACGGCTTGACCCATTCTTCTTCGACGTAGCCCGCCCAGGAGATGAGGTTCAGTTCCCCCTCGCCTTTACCGAGCTTCTGCAGTTCTTCGCCGCCGCCTCCGCCTCCGCCGCCGCTGCTCCCCGAGCTCGAGCCGCCACCACCGCAGCCGGCCAGTACGAGCATGAACGCGACCAGGCCCGCGACGACGAACCACGCCGTCCGTGCCGGGCTGCCCTTGTGTCTCCTCATGGTGCTACCTCCTCCTTTTTTGTTGCCCCGGCCACCGTCGCCGCGTGCTGCGGCCGCCATCCGACGGTGACCTCATCCCCCTTGGCGGGCACCGCTCCGGGCGCCTCGCCGACGTTCTGCCTGACCAGCGTCAGTGCTCCTCCGGCGTCGAGCTCCACCGTGTAGCGCGTCACCGCGCCCGCGTAGGCGACCTCGGTCACCCGTCCGGGCTCGGTCACGAGCCCATCGGTCGCCTGTCCCGGCCCGATCACCTCGATCTTCTCCGGGCGCACGGTGAAGCGCTCGCCGCCCCGCTCGAGCACGTTCGAGGTGCCGACGAAGTCGGCGACGAACTCGTTCACCGGATGCTCGTAGAGGTCTTCCGGGGTTGAGACCTGCTCGATCCGCCCCTCTTTGAAGACGGCGATCCGATCCGACATGGTCAGTGCCTCGTCCTGGTCGTGGGTGACGTAGACGAAGGTGATCCCGACCTCACCTTGGATCGACTTCAGCTCCGTCTGCATCTGCTCGCGCAGCTTCAGGTCCAGCGCGCCGAGAGGCTCGTCCAGCAGCAGCACCTTGGGGCGGTTGACGATCGCCCGCGCCAACGCCACCCGTTGGCGCTGGCCGCCGGAGAGCTCGCCCGGCTTGCGGTCGCCGTAGCCGGGCAGCCGCACCATCTCCAGCGCCTCGTCGCGCCGCCGCGCCCGCTCGGCCTTGTCCACCTTGGCCACTTTGAGGCCGTAGCCGACATTGTCGGCCACGGTCATGTGCGGAAACAGCGCGTAGTCCTGGAAGACCGTGTTGACCGCCCGTTCGTAGGGCGGCACGCCGGAGACGTCCTCGCCGGCCAGCTCGATCGTCCCCGAGGTGGGGTCCTCGAACCCGGCGATCATCCGCAGCGTCGTCGTCTTGCCCGAGCCGGAGGGGCCGAGCAGGGTGAAGAACTCGCCCGCGCGGACCTCCAGATCGATGCCGGCGACGGCGGTGACCCCACCGTAGGACTTGGTGAGACCCGCGAGACGGATGTCAGGCGAAGACCCCTCTATCCCGCGAAGTTATCCCAGCGGGACAAAATCCGCAGGACAATTTGGCCCGGCCGCTTTATCCGGGACGTAGTACGGCTAGAAGCCGGTGGGGTGGCGCGCGACGAAACCTTCGTTCGTGCGCAGTTCTTCGTGCCAGCGGGGGCCGGTTTCTTCGCCGGGGTCGCCGCTGGTGTCGAAGCGGTAGCCCGCGACCGTCATGTAGGCGTGGCCGCCGTTGGCGTAGACCGTGATCCAGCGACCTTCCCCTTCTTCGCCCCAGGTCATCATCGGGCCGGAGGGAAGCGGGCTTTCGAGGAACTTGCCGCCGTGAAGGGCGAAGGAGACGGAGCCGGAGCAGTCGTAGCCGGCGGAGGCGAAGCTGGCGTGCCCGCCGCCCCAGATATAGGGCTTGGTGCGGATCTTGTTCGCCGCGGCGATGACCGCCTTGACGCGGGCCGGGGCGGAGGCCGGCGGGATCAGTTCGCCGCTCGCCAGCAGCTTCGCCTTCGCGGTCGGGGTGCAGATGTCGACTTCAGCGGGGGTGAGGCCGCCGGTCCGGCAGGCGGCGGAGGCGCCACCGGGGACGGCGAGGGCCGCCACGATCAGGGCCATGACTACGGCAAGACCCGTTTTGAGCTTGAAACCGCGCTTCGGCAAACCGATATCTCCTTCGTCGGCCTACGGGGTTAGCTGTCGGGCTGGCGCTGAAAGAGCTCGCGCCTCCACCGGGTGGTGGATTAGCCCCGAAAACGTGGTTCCCCCGCTCCCGATGCCAGATGGCATGCAGGACTCGGCGTTTCGGTCGTGTTGACCGTCGGCATAGTAGTGCATCCGTCCGGCGCTTGCTTACAAAACGCAAACATTAGGTTCGGATTCGCACTTGAAGCCGGGGTTCCTGCGCGCTGGGCGAATATCCCTGCGTAATCCGACACCGGTAGATTAGGGCTTTGGAATGCAGATTTCCGGGCGCACAGCACTTCTGACCGGGGCCACTGGAGGCCTCGGTCGGGCGATCGCCAAGGGCTTGGCCGGCGATGGCGCCTCGCTCATGATGAGCGGACGCCGTGAGGCAGACCTCCTGGCGCTGGCCGAGAGCCTTCCCGGATCCGGCCATCGCGTCGTCGTCGCCGATCTCGGCGAGGACGGCGAGGCGGAGCAGCTCGCCGAGGCGGCCGCGGGTGTCGACATCCTCGTCGCCAACGCCGGGCTGCCTGGAGCGGGGTGGTTGGCTGAGTTCTCTGCCGAGGAGGTGAAGCGCACCCTGCGCGTCAACCTCGAGGCGCCGATGCTCCTCGCCCGTGCCCTATTTCCCGAGATGCTGGAGCGCGGCTCCGGCCATCTGGTCTTCGTCTCCTCGCTGTCGGGTAAGTCGGCCAGCCCGCGTACCTCCGTCTACAACGCGACCAAGTTCGGCCTGCGCGGCTTCGCGCTCGGCCTGCGCACCGACCTCGCCCCGCGCGGGATCGGTGTGTCCCTCGTCTCACCCGGCTTCGTCCGCGACGCCGGGATGTTCGCCGACACCGGCGCCAAGACGCCCCCCGGGATGGGCACCACCACCCCGGACGCGGTCTCCGACGCGGTGCGCAAGGCGATCGTCGAGGACAAGGTCGAGGTCACCGTGGCGCCGCTCTTCGACCGGGTCGCCGCCCACGCTGGGTTGGTCAGCCCGACGATCGCGGTCCGCGCCCAGAGCGGCAGCGTCGGCCAGCGGGCCGCCGCCGAGGTCACCGGCGGCCACTCCAGGGACAAGCGTTGAGCCTGTCCTCACCCTTCCCCGTCCCTCCCCCCGAAAGGTTCGTCCCATGAGCACCTCAAGCGATTCCTTCGGCGCCCGCGCGACCCTCGAGGTCGGCCGCCGCAGGTACGAGATCTTCCGCCTCGACGCGCTGCAGGAGCGCTTCGACGTCGCCCGCCTGCCGTACTCGATCAAGGTGCTATTGGAGAACGTCCTGCGGCTCGAGGACGGGGTGTCGGTGAGCAAGGTCGACGTCGAGTCGATCGCCTCCTGGGACGCCGCCGCCGAGCCGAGCGTCGAGATCCCCTTCCAGCCGGCTCGCGTCCTGATGCAGGACTTCACCGGCGTGCCCGCCGTGGTCGACCTCGCCGCGATGCGCGATGCGATGGACGAGATCGGCGGCGACCCGAAGGCGATCAACCCGCTGGTCGACGTCGACCTGGTGATCGACCACTCGGTGCAGGTGGACGCCTTCGGCAACGACCGCGCCTTCGCCGTCAACGCGGGCTTCGACTTCAAACGCAACCGCGAGCGCTACGAGTTCCTCAAGTGGGGCCAGGAGAGCTTCGACAACTTCCGCGTCGTACCGCCCGCGACGGGCATCTGCCACCAGGTGAACCTCGAGTACCTCTCGCAGGTCGTCTACTCGCGACAGAACGGCGGCACCCTGCAGGCCTACCCCGACACCTTGGTCGGGACCGACTCGCACACGACGATGGTGAACGGGCTCGGCGTGCTCGGCTGGGGGGTCGGCGGGATCGAGGCCGAGGCGGCGATGCTCGGCCAGCCGATCTCGATGCTGCTGCCGCGGGTCGTCGGCTTCAAGCTCTCCGGCGAGCTGCCCGAGGGATCGACGGCGACCGACCTCGTCCTCACCGTCACCGAGATGCTGCGCGAGCGCGGCGTCGTCTCCAAGTTCGTCGAGTTCTTCGGGCCGGGGCTGCCGACGCTGGGCCTCGCCGACCGGGCGACGCTCGGCAACATGTCGCCGGAGTTCGGCTCGACCTGCGCGATCTTCCCGGTCGATGCCGAGACGTTGCGGTATCTGGACCTGACCGGGCGGCCGACCGAGACGATCGAGCTGGTCGACACCTACGCGCGGGAGCAGGGCATGTTCCACGACTCCTCGACCCCGGACCCGGTCTTCTCCGACCTCTTGGAGCTCGACCTCGGCGACGTCGTCCCGTCGATCGCCGGGCCGAAGCGCCCGCAGGACCGGGTGCCGCTCGACGAGGCCAAGGAGTCGTTCCTGGAGGCGCTGGAGGAGCTTGCGCACGAGGGGGCCGGCAACGGGCTGGGGGACGGGGACGGCCGCGACGAGGCGATCGCCGAGTCCTTCCCGGCGTCCGATCCGCCCGCCGAGGACCACGACGGCGAGGCCGGTAAGCCGCGCCCCGCGGTCACCGGCGCGCCGGTGGCGACGGTCGCGCGCCGCTCGGCCGACGCGGTCGAGGTCACCGTCGACGGTGAGACCTTCGAGCTCGACCACGGCCGGGTCGTGATCGCCGCGATCACCTCCTGCACCAACACCTCCAACCCGAGCGTGATGATCGGCGCGGGCCTGCTGGCCCGCAACGCGCTCGCCAAGGGCCTCAAGCGCAAGCCGTGGGTGAAGACCTCGCTGGCGCCGGGATCCACCGTCGTCACCGACTACCTGCGCCAGGCTGGGCTCGACGAGGCTCTCGACGGGCTCCAGTTCAACCTCGTCGGCTACGGCTGCACCACCTGCATCGGCAACTCGGGCCCGCTGGCCGACGAGATCTCATCGGCGATCGCCGAGAAGGACCTGGCCGTCTGCGCCGTCCTCTCCGGCAACCGCAACTTCGAGGGCCGGATCAACCAGGACGTCAAAGCCAACTATCTGGCGAGCCCGCCGCTGGTCGTCGCCTACGCGCTGGCCGGCCGCATGGACATCGATCTGACCACCGAGCCACTCGGTGAGGGCTCCGACGGCGAGCCGGTCTACCTGCGCGACATCTGGCCCAGCACCGAGGAGGTCAAGCGCGTGGTCGGCGAGTCGGTCGCGGCGGAGATGTTCAAGCGCAACTACGCCGACGTCTTCAGCGGCGACGAGGAATGGAACGCGGTCGACGTCCCCGAGGGCGATCGCTACACCTGGCCCGACTCGACCTACGTGCGGCGGCCGAGCTTCTTCGGAGACATGCCGGCGGATCCGCCCGGACTGGCGCCGATCGAGGACGCCCGGGTCCTCGCGGTGCTCGGCGACTCGGTCACCACCGACCACATCTCGCCCGCCGGCGCGATCAAAAAAGAAGGCCCGGCCGGCAAGTGGCTGACCGGCCAGGGGGTCGAGCCCGGCGACTTCAACTCCTACGGCTCGCGTCGCGGCAACCACGAGGTGATGATCCGCGGCACCTTCGCCAACATCCGCCTGCGCAACCAGCTGGTCGAGAAAGCGGGCGGCTACACCCGCCACTTCCCCGACGGCGAGGAGATGTCGATCTACGACGCGGCGGTCGCCTACGCCGACGAGAATGTCCCCCTGATCGTCCTCGCGGGGAAGGAGTACGGCTCCGGTTCCTCGCGCGACTGGGCGGCCAAGGGCACCGTCCTGCTCGGAGTCCGCGCCGTGATCGCCGAGTCCTTCGAGCGCATCCACCGCTCCAACCTGATCGGCATGGGCGTCGTCCCCCTCCAGTTCGCCGACGGCGAGAGCGCCGCAAGCCTCGGCCTGACCGGCGCCGAGACGATCACGATCGGGGACCTCGAAGAGGGGCGGGCCAAAACGGTAACGGTCACCGCGAAGAGCGACGACGGCAACGAGAAGACCTTCGAGGCCAAAGTCCGCCTCGACACCCCCAACGAGATCACCTACATCAACAACGGCGGCATCCTCCAAACCGTCCTCCGCAACCTGAAGTAAAGAAAAAGGAGGGTCCCCTCGCTCGCCACGAGCCGGCCTGGCGAGGGGCGGGGCCAGCAGCGCCAGGAGTCACGAGGGAGCCTGCTTCAGCAGGTGACCGAGTAACGACGCCGCGATGCGCTCCCCGACCCCGCCAGACGGCACGTGGCGAGCGAGGGGCGCGGGAGGCAGGGGGGTCCGCGCGCCCCTCGCTGCACCTGCGCGCCGGTAGCCAGGGAGGGATGCCGACGCGGCCGTTCCCTGGCGTAATTGCCTAGGAACAGTCCGGGTTACCTATACCGCCGTTACAGGTTCCGGTCAAGCGCCGTATACCGAACTACTACGGTCGTTCGGTCGCGATGCCCCAGCCCTTGCGTTCGATCAGCTCGATGCCGATTACCGAGCCGATCGGGCCGAAGGGGGTGAGGGTGGCGGCGAGGAGGGTGTAAGGGGCCTCGTGGCGCACGCAGGCGACCCAGATGACGACACAGAGGGCGCAGAAGCCGATCCCGTGCGCCCAGCCGAAGAGCATCGTCTCGGTTTCGAAGCCCGGGGCCAGCCAGAAGAAGAGGAGGCCGATGAAGATCGCCAGCTCGACGTAGGAGACCCGCTTCACCCAGACGAAGAGCTCACCGGGGACTGGCTTCTCGAACGGTTTGAAAGGGCGCGGTCGGCGCATCGTCGGGCGGGCCCGGCACGGCGCTTAGACGCCGGGGGTGAGCGCGGTGAGGGCGATCCGCTCCTGCTCGAGCGCGTGCGCGGCGGCGTAGCCCTCGCCCGGGCTGGCGCGGCCGGGGCGGCCGATGTAGGTGAGATCGACGCCCTCGGCCAGCACCTGCGGGAAGCGACGCGACATGACCTTCCACGCGCCCATGTTCCGCGGCTCCTCCTGGACCCAGGCGATCTCCTTCAGGTTCGGGTAGCCGGCGATCACTTCTTCGAGGCGCGTTTTGGCGAAGGGGTAGAGCATCTCGACCCGCGCGATCGCCACGTTCTCGGCCTTCTCGCGCTGCGGCGAGCCATCCATGTCGTAGTAGATCTTGCCGGTGCAGAGGACGAGGCGCTCGACCTTCTCGCGGCGGTCCTCGGCCTTCGGGTCGTCGAGGATGTGGCGCCACTCGCCGCTCGTCAGGTCCTCCATCGTGGAGGAGGCGCGGTCGAGCCGCAGGAGCCCCTTCGGCGTGAAGACGATCAGCGGCCGCGGCTTGCGGATCAGGGCCTGGCGGCGCAGCAGGTGGAAGTACTGGGCGGCCGTGGTCGGGTTGGCGATCCGGATGTTGCCCTCGGCGCCGAGCGCCAGGAAGCGCTCGATCCGAGCGCTCGAATGCTCGGGGCCGGAGCCCTCGTATCCGTGCGGCAGCAGCAGCGTGAGGCGGCTCGTCTGGCCCCACTTGGCCTCGCCGGAGACGATGAAGCTGTCGATGATCACCTGGGCACCGTTGGCGAAGTCGCCGAACTGGGCCTCCCAGAGAACCAGCGCGCTCGGGTTGGCCGCCGAGTAGCCGTACTCGAAGCCCATGCAGGCGACCTCCGACAGCGGGCTGTTGTGCAGCTCGAACGGCGCCTTGGCGTCGCGCAGGTTCTGCATCGGCGTGTACTCGAGGCCGGTGTTCTCGTCGTGCAGGACGAGGTGGCGGTGGGAGAAGGTGCCGCGCTCGGTGTCCTGGCCGGTGAGGCGGATGTGGACTCCTTCGGTGAGCAGCGAGCTGAAGGCGAGCCCCTCGGCCTGGCCGTAGTCGATGCCGCCTTCGGCCAGCGCGTCGGTGCGACGGCCCAGCGGGCGGCGGAGCTTGCGATGGACGTTGAAGCCGTCCGGCACCCGCAGCAGTTCCTCGTTCAGCTTGATCAGCTGGTCGGCGCTCAGCGCCGTGTCGACCGGCGGGCTCGCGGTGCGGTCGAGTTCGCCGGTGCCGGTGGCGACGGTCGGATCCTCATAGTCGCCCGCCTCCATCCGCTCGCGGAGCTCCTTGAGCGCTTTCTGCAGCAGCGCTTTCCGTTCTTCGCCCTCACGCTGGACGATCTCGGCGGTGGTCGCGCCCTCCTCGATCAGCTTCTGCGCGTAGAGCTCGGAGACCGGCTTGTGCTCCTTGATCTTCGCCGCGGTCGCCGGCTGCGTGTAGGCGGGCTCGTCGGTCTCGTTGTGGCCGTAGCGCCGGTAGCCGATGACGTCGATGACGACGTCGCGGTGCCAGCGCTCGCGATAGGCCATCGCCAGGCGCACCGCCGCGACGCACCCCTCGACGTCGTCGGCGTTGACGTGGATGATCGGCACGTTGAAGCCCTTGGCGAGGTCGCCGGCGTACGGGGTCGAGCGGGCGTCCTCGGGATCGGTGGTGAAGCCCACCTGGTTGTCCTGGATGATGTGGACGGTGCCGCCGGTCGAGTAGCCGCGCAGGCCCTGCAGGTTGAGCGTTTCGGCGACTACGCCCTGGGCGGGGAACGCCGCGTCGCCGTGGAGCAGGACCGGGACCGCGGCCATCGTGTCCTGGGTCAGCTCGGCGCCGTCGACCTTGTTCTGCAGGAAGCGGGCGCCGCCGGTGACGACCGGGTCGACGAACTCGAGGTGGCTCGGGTTCGGGTAGAGGCGGACGGAGGTCTTCTCGCCGGAGAAGCTCTCGTAGACCCCGCGGTGGCCGTAGTGGTATTTGACGTCGCCGGTGCCGCCGTGCGGGATCGCGGCGACCGCCTTCACCGCGCTCAGTTTCTTCGACCCCTCGAACTCGGCCAGGATCGATTCGAAGGGGCGGCCGAGGTTGTGCGCGAGGACGCTGAGGCGGCCGCGGTGTGCCATGCCGAAGACGACGTCGTCGGCCCCGGCGCGGTGGGCGAGGGTGACGGCCTCGTCGAGCATCGGCACGATCACGTCGAGCCCCTCGATCGAGAAGACCTTGGCGCCGAGGTACGTTTTGCCGAGGAAGCGCTCGAAGGTGAAGACGTCGATCAGCCTGTGCAGGAGGCGCTCTTTCTCCTCCGGCGAGAGCGGCTGGCGGTGCGCGCCGGTCTCGATCATCTCGCGCATCCAGATCCGCTGCTGGTGCGATGCGATGTGCTCGAACTGGTAGCCGATGGTCGAGCAGTAGGCGTCGCGCATCCGCGGAAGCGCCTCGAGCAGCGTTTCGCCGGGGACGCCGATCCGCAGGATCGAGGCGGGGATCCGCGCCATCAGCTCCGGGGTCAGGTTCAGGTTCTCCGGCTCCAGGCCCGGGTCGCCTTTCGGCTCCGACCCGAGCGGGTCGAGGCGGGCGGCGAGGTGGCCTTGGGTCCGGTAGGCCTTCAGCAGCGAGGTCGCGGCCTGGACCGCCTGCAGCAGCTCCTCGTCGACCTGGCCGGGCACGCTCGCTTCCGCCGCCGGGGCGGCGCTGGTGAGCGGGGCCGGGGAGGCCGAGGCTGGATGGGCGTTGGTGACCGGCGCCGCGTCGATGCCGAGGTCGGCGGCGACCTTCTCGTAGAACTCGTCCTCGCCCTGCAGCAACTGCTCGACCCGGCGCAGGAACTCGCCCGACTCGGCGCCCTGGATGACCCGGTGGTCGTAGGTCGAGGTCAGCGTCATGATTTTCGAGACGCCGAGCTGCTTGATCCGTTCCGGCGAGGCATGCGACCACTCCGGCGGGTAGGCGATCGAGCCGGTCGCGATGATCGCGCTCTGGCCGGAGAGGAGTCGCGGCACCGAGGCGACGGTGCCGATCCCGCCGGGGTTGGTGAGGCTGATGTTGGTGCCGATGAAGTCGTCCGCGGTCAGCTTGTTCTCGCGGGTCTTCGCGATCAGCTCCTCGTAGCGCGAGTGGAAGCCCGCGAAGTCGAGGTCCTGGGCGCCCTTGATCGCCGGGACCATGAGGCTGTGGGAGCCGTCCTTCTTGGTCACGTCGACGGCGATGCCGAGGTTGACCGGGCCGTTCTCGATCGCGAACGGCTTGCCGTCGCGCTCGGAGAAGGTGCGGACCATCACCGGGTGGTCCTTGGCGGCCGCGACGATCGCCCAGGCGACGAGGTGGGTGAAGGAGGTCTTCAGGCCGCGCTCTTTCAGCGCCGCGTTCAGCACCTTGCGCTTCGCGTCGAGGGTGTCGACGGCGATCGTGCGGAAGCTGGTGGCGGTGGGGACGGCGCGGCTCTCGTCCATCGCTTTGGCGAGCATCGCGGCCGGGCCCCGCAGCGCCTTCTCCTCACCGGTGGTGGGGGCCGCGGCGCCGTTGCCGCCGTTCAGGACGTCGCCTTTGGTGACCTTGCCGCCGAAGCCGGTGCCGGTGACGCCGCCGAGGTCGACGCCGGTCGCCTCCGCCATCCGCCGCGCGACGGGCGTGGCTTTGACGTCGGCGCCGTTGGTCGAGCCGTTGCCGTTGCCGCCGTTGACCGCGGCCGGCTGGGCGGTCGCGGGTGCGGCGGCGCCGGGCTCCTCGACCTTGGCCTCGGGCGCCGGCGCGCCGCCGTCGCCCTCGCCGGCCTCGATCTCGAGCATCGGCGCGCCGACCGGAACCTCGTCGTCGACCTCGACCAGAAGCTGGGTGACCGTGCCGCTGACGGTGGCCGGGACCTCGGCGTCGACCTTGTCGGTCGAGACCTCGACGACGGTGTCGCCCTCATTGACGAAATCGCCGACGGCGACGTGCCACTCGAGGACGATGCCCTCGGTCACGGACTCGCCCATCTCGGGCATCGTGATCTGCACGGTTGCCGTATCTGGCATTTCTTCGATCCAGTCTTACAAACCGTGGCCCTCGGCGGCTTTCTCGGGATAACCTGGTACCCGATGAGCTACTTCGTAACTGGGGCAACGGGTTTCATCGGCCGCAATCTCGTCGAGCGACTGCTGCAACGGGAGGGCACCATCTACGCGTTGGTGCGGGCCGGCTCGCGCGGCAGGTTGGAGGAGCTGCGGACCGGCTGGGGGGCCGACGGGGCACGTGTGGTGCCGATTTCCGGCGACCTGACCCAGCCCGGGCTGGCGATCTCCGAGGAGGACCTGGTGACGATGCGGGGGGAGATCGAGCACTTCTTCCACCTCGCCGCGATCTACGACATCACCGTCGACGCCGAGACCCAGCGGATCGCCAACGTCGAGGGCACGCGCCATGCAATCGAGCTTGCAGGCCTGGTCGAGGCGGGCTGCTTCCACCACGTCAGCTCGATCGCCGCGGCCGGTCTCTACAAGGGGATCTGGACCGAGGACATGTTCGACGAGGCCGAAAGGCTGGACACGAACCCCTACTTCCGCACCAAGCACGAAGCCGAGCGCCTGGTCCGTGAGGAGAGCCCGCGGCCGTGGCGGGTGTACCGGCCGGCGATCGTGGTCGGCGACTCGCGCACCGGGGCGATCGACAAGATCGACGGGCCCTACTACCTCTTCAAGTCGCTGCAGCGGGCGCGCAAAGTGCTGCCCTCGTGGCTGCCGACGGTCGGCATCGAAGGCGGCGAGATCAACATCGTGCCGGTCGACTTCGTCGCCAACGCGATCGACCACATCGCCCATGAGCCGGGCCTCGACGGGCGCGCCTTCCACCTCACCGACCCGAACCCGCGCCGCGCCGGACAGGTGATGAACATCTTCGCCAAGGCGGCGGACGCGCCGCGCTCCGCGTGGCGCCTGGACACCGACGTCACCGAGCCCGCGACCGGTGCGCTGCGCTCGGCCCTGCGGCTCGTGCCGGGATCCAAGCGGGCGGTCTCGGCGGTGCTCGGCGAGCTCGGGCTGCCGGCCGAAGTCCTCACCTACCTCGACTACCCGACCCGCTTCGACTCGGCCAAGACGCAGGATTTGCTGGCCGGGACCGGCATCGACGTGCCGCCGCTGGAGAGCTACGCGACGCGGATCTGGGATTACTGGGAGCGCAACCTCGATCCCGGGTTGTTCAGCGACCGCAGCCTGTCCGGCGCCGTGCGCGGCAAGGTCGTGCTGATCACCGGCGCGTCGTCGGGGATCGGGCGGGCGACCGCGGTCAAGGTCGCCGACGCGGGGGCGACGGTGCTGCTGGTCGCCCGCTCGGTCGACAAGCTGGAAGAGACGAAAGAGGAAATCCTTGCCGCCGGGGGGATCGCCCACATCCACCGCTGCGACATGGCCGACGTCGACGACGTCGCGCGGATGGCCGACGAGGTGCTCACCTACCACGGCCACGTCGACATCCTGGTGAACAACGCGGGCCGCTCGATCCGGCGCTCGGTGGCGCTCTCCTACGACCGCTTCCACGACTACGAGCGGACGATCCAGCTGAACTACCTCGGCTCCCTGCGGCTGATCCTGGCCCTGCTGCCGGCGATGCGGGCCCGCAAGTCGGGGCACATCATCAACATCAGCTCGATCGGGGTGCAGACGAACCCGCCCCGCTTCTCCGCCTACGTCGCCTCGAAGGCCGCGCTCGACGCCTTCAGCCGCGTGATCGCCTCCGAGGTGATCGACGACAAGGTCCACATCACGACGATCAACATGCCCCTGGTGCGGACCCCGATGATCGCGCCGACGCGGATGTACGACATGTTCCCGGCGATCACCCCCGAGGAGGCCGCCGAGATGATCGCCAAGGCGATGGTCAACAAGCCGAAGAAGGTGGCGACCAAACTCGGCAACTTCGGCGAGCTCCTCTATGCGGTGGCACCGAAGGCGAGCGACTCGATCCTCAACACCGCCTACAAGCTCTTCCCCGACTCGCAGGCGGCGAAGGGCAAATCCGAGGAGCGCCCCGACCGCGCCCCGTCGACCGAGGCCGTGGCCTTCGCCCACCTGATGAAAGGCGTCCACTGGTGACGAGGTCCTGGGACCGGCGCATCTCGGTGTCCTCGGTCGCTCGGCTCGGGTCACGCACTGCAGTGCGCTCCCCTCACCTCGCTTCCCTGCGTCCTTGAGCTGCTCGGCCCCAGGACCTCGTCACGAGGTCGCCGGGTGACCGGGCGTCGCCTCAAGCATTGGGGATGGGGATTCGAGGACCAGGCACCTTCCGCGACCGTCCTCGCCGAGGCGGCGGCGGGGATCCGGGAGCGGTTCGGGTTCGGGGGTGAGGTGCGGGCGGCGATGCCGCTGGAGGAGGTCGAGGTGCGGGCGCCGCGGTTGAGGCGCCCCGACGCGTTCGGGGACCTCTTCACCGACGAGAAGTACGAGCGGGTGTCGCGGGCGCTCGGCAAGGCCTACCGCGACATCGTTCGAGGGCACCGGGGGGAGTTCGAGCACCCGCCCGACCTGGTGGCGCTGCCGCGCGACTGCTCGGAGGTGGAGACGGTGCTCTCCTGGGCCGAGGCGGAGGGCGCCGCGGTGGTGCCGTTCGGCGGCGGGACGAGCGTGGTCGGTGGGGTGGAGGGGCGGCTCGGCGACCGGCCGGTGGTGACCATGGACCTGCGGCGCCTCGACCGCCTGGTCGAAGTCGACCCGGCCAGCCTGGCGGCGCGGATCGAGGCGGGGGCGACCGGCCCACGTCTGGAGGAGCAGCTGCGCGAGCACGGGCTGACCATGCGCTGCTTCCCCCAGTCGTTCGAGTACGCGACGCTCGGTGGCTGGATCGCGACCCGGGCGGGCGGGCACTTCGCGACCAAGGAAACGCACGTCGACGACCTGGTCGAGTCGGTGCGGGCGGTGACCCCGCGGGGGACCTGGGAGAGCCGGCGGCTGCCGGGCTCGGGCGCGGGGCCGTCCCCGGACCGCCTGCTGCTCGGCTCGGAGGGGATCCTCGGCGCGATCGTCGAGGCCTGGGTGCGGGTGCGGCCGCGGCCGGAGTGGAAGGCGGCGGCGACGGTGCGCTTCGAGCGCTTCGCCGACGCCTGCGAGGCGGTCCGGGAGATCGTCCAGGCCGGACTCGATCCGGCCAACTGCCGTCTGCTCGAAGCCGTCGAGGCCGAGATGACCGGCGCGGGCGACGGCACGTCCCATCTCCTCCTTCTCGCCTTCGAGTCGGCGCACCACCCGATGGAGGCCCAGCTCCGCCTCGCGATCGAGGCCGCCGAGTCCCACGGTGGCGCCGCCGACGCCCCCCGCGTCTCCGGACCGTCTGCAGTTGACCGGCCTATAGACGGTGAAATGCAGACGGCCGCGGATTGGTGGCGCGGGGCGTTCCTGCTCGCGCCCTACCTTCGTGACACGTTCGTGTCCTGTGGCGTACTTTCGGAGACGTTCGAGACCGCGATCACCTGGGACCGGCTGGAGGAATTCCACGCGAACGTGATGGAGACGACCCGGCGCGCGGTCGCCGAGGTGTCCGGGGCGCCGCGCGAGGGCCGGGGCGCGCCGCTCGTAACCTGCCGCTTCACCCACGCCTACCCCGACGGCGTGGCCCCCTACTTCACCGTCCTGGCACCCGCCATCCGCGGCGGCGAGGTCGAGCAATGGGACGAGATCAAGGCAGCCGTCTCCGAGGAGCTGATGGAGGGGGGCGGGACGATCACGCACCACCACGCCGTCGGCCGCGATCATCGTCCGTGGTACGACCGCCAGCGCCCGGCCCCTTTTGCCGCCGCCCTGCGCGCCGCCAAGGCCGAGCTGGACCCGGCCGCGATCCTGAATCCCGGCGTTCTCCTCGACCCCTGATCCGGCGTCCGGCTGCGGCCGGCGTTACCCTTTCGCGATCACTTCGGCGGCGGGATCACCACCTGCCATGCAGCTTGCCGCCCCAAATGATGGAAACGATCACGTCCGAACAGCCGACCGTGCCGCCTCCTGACGGGGCGCCGAACCCCGACGAGCCGGTGGTCCCGCGCCGCAGCCCGCTGCGCGCCGCGATCAAGACCGGGCGGCCGAAAGAGTGGATCAAAAACGTCTTCGTCTTCGCCGGGCTGCTCTTCTCCGGCCACTTCAAGCACCCCGAGGACATCGCCCTGGCGACCGTCACCTTCTTCGCCTTCTGCTTCATCTCCAGCGCCGGCTACTTCGTCAACGACCTGATCGACGTCGAGCTCGACCGCAAGCACCCGAAGAAGCGCTACCGCCCGCTGGCCGCCCGCGAGCTCTCCGAGCGCAGTGCGATGACGATCGCCCCGATCCTGGCGATCGTCGCGATCGCGATCGGCTTCGCCGTCAACTGGAAGGTCGGCCTGATGGTGGTCGGCTACGGCGTCGCCCAGATGGCCTACAGCCTCGGCCTCAAGCAGATCGTGATCATCGACGTGATGACGCTGGCGGGGCTCTTCGTCCTCCGCGTCGCCGCCGGTGCCAGCGCCGTCGACGCCCATGCCTCCGAGTGGCTACTGCTCTGCACCGGCTTCCTCGCGGCCTTCCTCGGCTTCACCAAGCGCCGCCAGGAGGCGGTCTCCGAGCTCCACGAGGGGACCTCGACCAGGCCCGTCCTCGAGCACTACTCGCTCCCCTTCCTCGACCAGATGGTGTCCTTGGTCACCACCGGCACCGTGATCTCCTACGCGATCTACACGGTCAACAGCCCGATCATCGGCAACCAGATGATGCTGACGATCCCGCCGGTGGTCTACGCGATCTTCCGCTACCTCTACCTGATCTACGACCGCAACGACGACCGCTCGATGTCAGGCATCGTCGCCGGCGACCCGGGCATCCAGGCGGCCGGCGCCGTCTGGGCGATCCTCGCGTTCCTCCTCCTCTACGTCTTCAATTGAGCGGCCGCGCGCTCGTCCGCGCCACCGTGCTGGCCATCGCCCTGGCCCTGGTCGGGGGCGCCTCGGTGGCGGGCGCGGGCACGGGCGTCGGCAACGGTGGCACCCTCTACGGCGAAGGCACCGCGCCGATCGGCTGCACCTCGCACCCCGGCACCATCGTCTCCGTGGGCCCGCGGCGCCCGTTCGTCGCGCTCACCTTCGACGACGGCCCGAGCTCGACCCAGACCCCGGCGATCCTCACCACCCTCGACTCGATGGGTGCCCGCGCGACCTTCTTCGAGGAGGGGCGCCACGTCGCCGGCCGGGAAGAGTTGATGCGCCAGATCCTCGACGCAGGAGACGAGATCGGCAATCACTCCTACCACCACCCACACGACCCCGGGCTGGGGGAGCTCGCCTCGACCGATGCCGCGATCCGCGCCGCGACCGGCTTCACCCCCTGCCTCTTCCGCCCGCCCTACGGGCTGGTCAACGCCAAGGTCGAAGCGGCGGCGCTCGACCAGCGCCTGCAGACGGTTCTCTGGACCTTCGACTCGGCCGACGACCATCACCCCGGCGTCGACGCGATCGTCCACCACACGGTGAAGTCCGCGAGCGACGGCGCGATCATCCTGATGCACGACGGCGGCCGCCATCCGCAGACCGTCGAAGCCCTACCGGAGGTGATCGCCGGCCTGCGCGCCCGCGGCTTCCGCTTCGTCACGGTCACCGAACTACTGGGCGGCCAGATGCTCTACGCCAATTCGCCGCCGTCCGGGACGCCTTCCATCAGGTAGAAGCGGGCGCGGCCGAGCTCCTCGCCGTTGACCTCGACCACGGCGGCGTGGGGCCCGGCGGCGGTGAAGGTGGCGGTGGCAGCGATCGACATCACCAGGCGCTGCTCCTGACCTTGGGGCATGCCGGGGGGACGGCCGGTCTCGAAGTTGGCGGTGAGGCCCTCGCCGAGCTCGGTGCCGTCAGGGTCCTGGATGGTGACGGAGAGCTCGTGGGGGCTGTTGGTCTCATGCCAGGCGACGTCGACGCCGAGGCCGATGTGGAATGACCACTCGTGGGGCAGCTCGGGGAGGCGGAGGACGTTCCAGCCGCCGCCGGTCAGGTAGAGCTTCCCGTTCACCGCCTCGGAGTAGTCGGTGAGCATGATGAAGCCGATGTTCACTTGCCCTTCTTCTTGTCGAGCTTCTTGTTTTTGCCCTCGGTGCCGGGATAAGGGACGACGTCGAGGTCGGCGACGTGTTCGGTCTTGCCGTCGCGCTGGAACTGGATGTCCACTTTCTCGTCCTTGCGGTAGGTCCCCCAGAGGCCCAGGTACATGGCCAGCCAGCGGCTGGTGCCCATTTCCTCCTTGACGATCGGGCGGGTGAAGACCAGTTCCCGGTCCTCGATGTTGTAGTCGTCGCCCTCGGTCTGCTCGACTCCGTTGATGAAGACGGTGTAGGGCGGTTCGGCTCCGCCGGGGAGCTTCACCCGCTCGCCGGCGGCGTAGCTGCCCTTCGGCACACCGGGCATGTTCATGTAGTCGGTCATGCGTCTCCTTCCAAAGTCTCGCGTACCAGGTCGAATGGCGTGTCGTGGCCGCTCGGGTCGAGCTCTTCTCGCCGCAGCCCGCCGCGGTAGGGCATGAAGGTGCCGTCCCCACGCACGTCGATCCCGGCCGCCCGGATGCGCCCGAAACGTCCGCGGCTCAACTCCAGCCGCGCGGTCACCTGGTCCTCCGGCTCGAACTTGCGCAGCAGGTTGGCGGCCTTCGGCGGGCCCTCCGCGCGGATCTCGAGGGCCCGCTCGCGCATCCGCGCGACCGCCTCGCCGATGTCGTCGAAACCTTCATGGTCGACTTCGGCGCCGTTGCGGACGGTCAGCTTCCAGCTGGGACGGGGCACCGCCCCAGCTTATGCACGCTCCGTCGCGGAGCGCCCTCAGGCGCCGCGCCGCGGACGTTTCGGACGCCGAGCCGGCGGGCCGACGATTTTCTCGGGGCCCTCGCGCCCGGCGATCGAGACGTAGGAGCGCTCCCGCTCGCCCGTGTAGATCTGGCGCGGACGGGCGATTTTCTGCTCCGGGTCTTCTTTCATCTCCATCCACTGGGCGACCCAGCCCGCCGTCCGCGGGATCGCGAAGAGCAGCGTGAACATGTCGGTCGGGATGCCCATCGCCTCGTAGATGATCCCCGAGTAGAAATCGACGTTCGGGTAGAGCTTGCGCTCGGTGAAGTACTCGTCTTCGAGAGCCTGTTTCTCGAGCTCGCGGGCGATCTCGACCAGCGGGTTGTACTCGGTGGCCTCGAAGATCGGGTCCAGGTAACCCTGGATGATCCGCGCCCGCGGGTCGTAGTTCTTGTAGACCCGGTGGCCGAAGCCCAT
Organism: Actinomycetota bacterium; assembly: GCA_018268605.1. Taxonomy (GTDB): domain Bacteria; phylum Actinomycetota; class Thermoleophilia; order Solirubrobacterales; family 70-9; genus VAYN01. The sequence goes on from JAFDWG010000316.1 coordinate 28,784, forward strand.
CAGTTTCTCCTCGCGATCTTTCACCCGGGCGAGGAAGTCGGGGATGTTGTCGACCGAGTCGATCCGCCGCAGCATCCGCAGGACCGCCTCGTTGGCGCCGCCGTGCAGCGGCCCATAGAGCGCCGCGACGCCCGCCGCCACCGCCGAGTACGGATCGACGTCCGAGGACCCGACCCCGCGGACCGCGTTGGTGGAGCAGTTCTGTTCGTGGTCGGCGTGGAGGATGAAGAGCACGTCGAGCGCCTTCGCCAGCTCCGGCTTCGGCACGTGTTTGGCTTCGGTTTTCTTGAAGACCATCGAGAGGAAGTTCTCGGCGTAGCTGAGGTCGTTGTCCGGGTAGACGTAGGGGAACCCCATGTTGTGCCGGTAGGAGTAGGCGGCGAGGGTCGGCACCTTGGCGATCAGCCGGACGGCGGCCATGTAGCGCTCTTCCGGGTCGTTGATCTGCTTCGCGTCGGGATAGAAGGTCGAGAGCGCCCCCACGCCCGACAGCAGCATCCCCATCGGGTGCGCGTCGTAGCGGAAGCCCTCGAAGAGGTGCTTCAGGTCCTCGTGGACGTAGGTGTGATGGGTGATGTCGAAGACCCAGCGCTCCAGCTGCGCCTTGGTCGGCAGCTCGCCCCAGATCAGCAGGTAGGCGACCTCGAGGAAGGTCGAGTTCTCGCACAGCGTCTCGATCGAGTAGCCGCGGTGTTCGAGGATGCCCGCGTCCCCGTCGATGTAGGTGATCGAGGAGCGGCACGAGGCCGTGTTGGTGAAGGCCGGGTCGTAGGACATCATCCCGAATTCGTCCTCGTCGACCTTGATCTGGCGGAGGTCCAGTCCGCGGATCGTGCCGTCGGTGATCGGCAGCTCGTAGGTCTTGCCGGTCCGGTTGTCGGTGACGGTCAGGGTGTCCGTCCCGCTTGCGACACCGCCCTCAGTCGTCTGCTGCTCGGTGGCCATCCACGCTCCTTTTTCTCCTGCGTCTACTGGGAGACTTTTCTCTTCCTCGAGTCGACCCGAGTATCGCAGTTTGGGCGCGGCGACCTGTTAACCGCGGGGAGCCGGGAGACCCTCGAACTGGGTCATCCGACGGAGCGCCTCGAAGCGCTCGTCGATCTCCTCGCGCTGGAGGCGAGAGACGCGCTCGGTGCCGAACTCCTCGACGTTGAAGGAGGCGAGCACGGTGCCGTAGCCCATCGCGCGGCGCAGATTCGGCTCGTCCAGATTGCCGTCGACCCCGTCGAGGTAGCCGAAGAAGCCGCCCGCGAAGCTGTCGCCGGCGCCGGTCGGGTCGCGCACGTCCTCGAGCGGGAAGCCGGGGAGCGCGAAGAAGCTGTGGTCGTCGCCCGCTTCGGTGCCCGCGCCAGAGGTAAACAAGGCGGCGCCGTACTCGCCGCGCTTGGCGACGACCGCGCGCGGTCCCATCTCCATCACCGCGCGGGCCGCACGAGCCAGGTTCGACTCGCCGGTCAGCATGCGGATCTCGGCGTCGTTGACGACCAGGCAGTCGACCTCGGCGATCGCCGCGAGCAACGAGTCCTTGGCGATGTCGATCCAGAGGTTCATCGAGTCGAGCCCGCTGAATCCGGCGGCGTCGCACTGGGCGCGGACCTGACGCTGGAGGTCGGGCTGGATGTTGGCGAGGAAGAGGGTGTCGGCCGCCTTGGCGGCGTCGGAGAGCTTCGGCTCGAACTCGCCGAAGACACCGAGTTGGGTGTCGTCGGTGTGGGCGACGTTGAGGTCGAAGTCGTAGTGGCCGCGCCAGAAGAAGCTCTGGCCGCCGGGGACGTGCTCGATGTCGTCGGTGACGATGCCGCGGGAGCGCAGCAGCTCGAACTGCTCGTCGCCGAAGTCGTCCCCGACCGGACCGACCGGGCGCACCTGGGTGAAGAAGCTCGCCGCGAGCGAAAAGTGGACGGCGGCGCCGCCGAGCATGCGCTCGCGCTCCCCGAATGGGGTCTTGACGGCGTCAAAGGCGATGGATCCGACGACGGTGAGGGCCATAGGGGATGGCACCCTACCGACTGGCCTGGGAGACTCGCCGCATGAAAGCGATCCAACTGAGCGAGTTCGGGGGCGCCGACGCGATCGAGCTGGTGGAGCTCGAGGACCCGACGCCGGGCGAGGGCGAGGTCCTGGTCGACGTCGTCCGCTCCGGGGTGAACTTCGCCGACACGCACCAGACCCGCAACGACTACCTCTCCGGCCAGGAGCTGCCGCTGATCCCGGGGACCGAGGTCGCGGGGACGACGCCCGACGGCCGTCGCGTCGTCGCGCTGACCGGGACCGGCGGCTACGCCGAGAAGGTCGCGGTGCCGGAGGCGATGCTGATCCCGATCCCCGACGAGGTCGACGACGAGCAGGCAGCCGGGGGGATGGTGCAGGGCCTGACCGCGATGGCGCTGGTCAACCGGATGGCGCGGATCGAGCCGGGGGAGACGATCCTGATCGAGGCTGCCGCAGGGGGTACCGGCACGCTCGCCGTGCAGGTGGCGAAGGCCGCCGGGGCGCGGGTGATCGGGCTCGCCTCGAGTGCCGAGAAGCGTGAGTTGGTCGAAGGGCTCGGGGCCGACGCGACGGTCGATTCCCAGGCCGAGGACCTGCGCGGCGCGATCCTCGCGGCCAACGACGGCAAGGGGGTCGACGCGGTCCTCCAGATGAGCGGCGGCGATGCCTTCGACGCCGAGCTGGCCGCCCTGGCGCCGCTCGGCCGGATGGTCGTCTTCGGCAACGCCACCCGGGAGGACCGCAAGGTCAGCACCGGCGCACTGATGCAGGGATCGAAGGCGGTGATGGGCTTCTGGCTCGTCCACATCCTCTCCCGGCAGGACCTCGCGGTGCCCCTGATCGGCGAGCTTCTGGGGGCACTGGCTTCAGGCGCACTGCGCGTGACGATCGGTGGCGTCTACCCTCTGTCGGAAGCGGCGCGTGCCCATGAGGCGCTTGAATCGCGCTCCAGTACCGGCAAGCTGCTGCTCGACCCCTCCCGATGACAACGTTCAAAGACCTCGGACTGTCCCCTGCGATCCAGCAGGCCCTCGACGAGCTCGGCTACGTCGAGCCTTCGCCGATCCAGGAGGAGGCGATCCCGGAGATGCTCGCCGGCCACGACGTGATCGGCCAGGCGCAGACCGGGACCGGCAAGACGGCGGCCTTCGGCCTGCCGATGCTGCAGTACCTCGATCCCGACAACAACGAGGTGCAGGCGATCGTCCTCACGCCGACGCGGGAGCTCTGCATCCAGGTGACGCAGGCGCTGCGCTCCTACGCCGAGCACCTCGACATCGAGATCGTCGCCGTCTTCGGCGGCGCACCGATCCGCTCTCAGCAGTCGCAGCTGCGATCCGGCGCCCACGTCGTCGTCGCCACGGTGGGACGGATGATGGACCTGATGAGCCGCCGCTCGCTGGTGCTGACCGCGGCGCGCTTCGTCGTTCTCGACGAGGCCGACGAGATGCTCGACCTCGGCTTCATCGAGGACGTCGAGAAGATCCTCCGCATGTGCCCGAGCGGCCGACAGACGGCGCTCTTCTCGGCGACGATGCCGCCGCCGATCAAAAAGCTGGCCGAGGGCTACATGTACGACCCGGTGACGGTGCGCATCACCCCGAAAACGCTCACCGTGGACGCGATCCAGCAGGCCTTCGTCGAGGTTCCCGCCCGTGAGAAGGCGGCGAAACTGGTCGAGATCCTGAAGCTGGAGGAACCGGAGCAGGCGATCATCTTCACCCGCACCAAGATCGGCGCCTCGCGCCTGGAGCGGACGCTGAAGGACAAAGGCCTCGACGTGAAAGCGCTCCACGGCGACATGAGCCAGGGCTCTCGCGACGGCGTGATGATCGCCTTCAAGGACCACCGCGTGAACCTGCTGGTGGCGACCGACATCGCCGCCCGCGGCCTCGACGTCGAGCACGTCACCCACGTCATCAACTTCGACGTCCCCAACTCCTCGGAGACCTACGTCCACCGCATCGGGCGGACCGGGCGTGTGGGACGGACGGGCCGGGCGATCACCTTCGTCACGCCGGACGAGCGCGACGAGATCGGTCGGATCGAGCGCGACGTCAACACCTCGATCGGCGAGTGGGAGAGCCCCGAGGAGCGGCTCGAGCACGCGCCGCGACCGCGCCGACGCGAGCGCTCCCGCGAACGCGAGAAGCGCGAGCCGGAGGCCGAGGAGCAGGGCCCGTCGAAGGAGTCGAAGGACGAGGCGAAGCCCGAGGCCCCCTCTGCCGAGGACGGCGCCAAGAAGACCACCAAGCTCTTCGTCAACCGCGGCGAGCGCTCCGGCATCGAGGAGGAGGATCTCCGCTGGGCCCTCCGCGAGGGCGCCGTCCTTCCCGATGAGGCCGTCCACGACGTCCGCGTCCTCCACCGCTTCTCCTTCGTCGAGGTCGATCCCGACCAGGCCGAGCGCACCGTCGAGTACCTCGACGGCACCAAGCTCAAAGGCAAGGAAATCCGCCTCGAGGTCGCGAAGAGCTAGCTCCGTCGTGCCGGGCCAGGGCGGCCGTCCGAGGGGCGGTGCCCTGGGCATCTCATGGAGGTCCTGGCAGGCTGTGAGCTCCATTAGACGCGCAGGACGGGAGGGGCGCGGTGTCTCTCCGAGGGTTCGTGCGTGAGAGGCCACACCTCGGCCGATCAGTCGACGAAGACGTCTGGAACTCCACGCTTCCTCGCGCCTTCTGTCGGAACCGGTGGACTTTCCGTGACGGTTCCGGACCCCGATCGCCGCTCGCTGAGTGAGGGCCGGTCCCTCAGAGCGTGAGCGTCTGGGGGAAGCGCGAGTTCTGACCGCCGGTTTCCTTCGTGGTCGCCACGAGGCCGAGCTTCTTCGTCTTTCCGGTCCTGACCCGTTCCCGGAGCTTGTCGGTGACGCTGAGGGCGGGCGAGGCGACCTTCAGTGAGATGGCTTGATTCGGGGAGAGGAGACGGACCTGGATCGACTTGCCCACCCTTCTGACCGCGACCTTGAGGCGCTTGCCGCCGGCTCGGGCGACGATCCCGGTCGCGAGGTCCTCCTTCGTCGCCGCGAGGCGGAGGCCCGGGGGCATCGCGATCGTCACGGCTTCGATCTTCGCGCCCTGGCGCGCTTCGAGGCCGAGGGTCAGTTTCGGTGCGCCCTTGGCGACGCCCGCGAGGCGGGAGGTCTTCAGGTGGGCGAGGGGCGCCGGGCTCGGGGCCGGAGTCGCGGTCGGCTTGTTCGTGCCGCTGTCGGACGGCGCCGGAGGGGTGGGCGGAGCCGGCGGCACGGGCGGATTGGCGAGTGCACAGAGGGACCCCCCGAGGGTCGTGCCGATCGGAGTGCCGATCCCCGTCGCCATGTCGTAGTGGGAGCCGGGGAAGAAGGGTTTGGTGTCGTCGAAGATGTCGTTCGATTTCAGGCCGCCAGGACGGGAACCGACCACGTCGTCGAAGTTCGCCTCGTAGGCGGCTCCGCCGATCGAGTAGAGGGCGGGGTTGGCGAAGCCGATCGCCTTGCCGCCGCAGGCGGGGCTGGCGTTCGCGAGCGTCGCGAAGGCCGCCCACAATGGCGCCGCGGCGCTGGTGCCACCGGTCTCGCCCCATTTCCTTTCGGTGAAGACGACATAGGAGGTGTCGGGATCCGCCTCGGCGGAGACGTCGGGGACCTCGCGGCAGTAGCCGGGCAGCCCGCAGGTGGTGCCGGCCGCGAGGGGGCTCACCACGTTCAGCGACGGCGACGATTCGGCCTGGTAGGAGGGCATGCCCCAGTGGGCCGAGACGCCCCCACCCCCGGCGCCGCCTTTCGTCCCGTCGCTCCAGATGTACTGGACCGTCGGCGCCGTGGCCGATTCCAGGCGAGTGCCGCCGACGTCGGTGGCGAACGGGTCGCTCCCCGGGTAGTCGACCGTGATCGCCTTGTCCGGGTTTTCGCTGTCGTAGCAGTCGGTCGCGCCGTCGTCCCCGGCGGCGACGAAGAAGGACTGGCCTTGCGCGGCGGCCTCCTGGAGGAGCGTGCTGATGGCGCTGAATTCGGCCGGGTCGGTTTCTTTCTCGCAGAGGCCCCAGGAGCTCGACATCACCTTCGCCCGGTTCTCGGTGATCCAGGTCGAAAGGATCTGCGTCGTCGTGCTCGATTCGTTGGGCCCCTGGTATACGACGATGTCGGCCTCGGGTGCAAGTCCGATCAGCTGCTCGATGTCGAGCTCCGACTCACCGCCGTCTTCTTCCTTGTACGGCCCCGGCCCGCCGTTGATATCGACCGGTTCTACGCCGGCGTGGGTTCCGTAGCATTTCTGGAACTCCGCGATGTCGGCCGGCAGGTACGGTTCTTCCTCGAGCAGCGCGATCGTCTGCCCGGCGCCGAAGTTCCCCGCCGCGTAGTAACCGGTGAGGCTGTAGGCGGAGGCGATCTGGTCGGTGGTGTAGCCGCTTTCGAATTCTTCCCGGGTTTCGATCGCGTCCGCGCACGGCTGCGGAACACCGGTGAGGACGGAGGTCGTCCCGGCCGTCGAGGGCGAGCTCGGCCCCGGCCGGGAAGGCTCCGCGCGTGGGGCCGCCTGGTTCTGCGGGACGTTCAGGTCGTCGAGGCCGAGGATACCGGCGACGTACGGGGCTGCCGCGGCGGGTACCTCAGGCGCGCTCGTGTTGGCGAAGGCGACCCGGCCGTCGGGAGTGCGGACGCGTTCGAAGCTCGTGCCCAGGGCCACTTCGGCTTCCGCCGCGGTCGCTTCCACCGGCAGCGAGAGGTTGTTCTCCGAGGGCGCTCCCACGGTGAGCCCGCGCGCCTGAAGCGCCGTGCGGACCCTGGCCACCTGCGCGGGGGCCGCGCCGAAGCGGTCGGCGAAGCCTTCTACCGAGAGGTACTGGCCGTAGAGCGGTGACCCCGGGGTGGAGACCTCCGTGGCGAAGCTTTCGAGCCCGGCCGGGTCCCGCGGTTCCAGGGCGACGAAGAGGTTCAGCTCCTGCTGCGGGGCCACGGCGCCGAGAGTGGTGGCGCCCGGTGGCAGCGTCGGCGCTTCGCCGACCGGAACTCCGTCGGCCGAGGCGGCGGCCGGGATCAGGACGCAGCCGAATGCGAGGAAGGTGGACAGGACGGTGAGGAACCGCCGGGACGAAGGCACGTCCCGGATATCGACCGACCGTGGGCTCTCCTTGAACCGGATCCTGGCGGGCGCGCCCGGCCCGGTTGGCTAGGCGGCTTTGGCGGTCAGTTCGGCGACCGCACCGAGCAGCGCGTCGAAGTCGATCGGCTTGGTGACGTAGCCGCTGATCTCGAGATCGGCCGGGGCGTCGGCGTCGTCGGGAGTCTGGTGGGCGCTGACGATCAAGGCCGGCGTCTCGAGCCCGGCAGCGCGCAGCTCGCGGAGGGCGTCGATGCCCGATTTGCGCGGCATCATCGCGTCCAGGAGGAGGATGTCGGGGCCATCGGTCGAGTTCGGGTCGACTCGCTCGGTGACCTCCTGGCCGTCGGCCGCGGTCTCCACCGTGTAGCCCGCCAGTTCCAGGCGCGTGCGCATCAACAGCAGGATCGTCTCGGAATCGTCGGCGACGAGGACGGTGGTCATCGTCGGCCTCCTTCGCCGATCATCGGGGCGGTGGCGGGCGCCGCCCCGAGCGCCTCGGGGCCGCCGGCGGGGAGGGAGACGGTGAAGGTCGAGCCGCGGCCGACCACGGAGTCGGCGGTGATCGTGCCGCCGTGCAGCTCGACCAGCGATTTGGAGATCGCCAGCCCGAGGCCGGTCCCGCCTACCCGCTGGGTCAGACCCGCGTCCCCGCGCACGAATCTCTCGAAGATGTGCTCAAGCTGAGCGGGGGGTATGCCTGGGCCATTGTCGGTCACGCTGATCTCCACTCCATTGTCGGCTACCCGAGCGGCAACCTGGATAGACGCGTGTTCAGGGGAATAGTCATGCGCGTTGGTAACAAGATTCACCAGTATTTGGCGAATTCGGTCTGCCTCGACGTTCACCAGCGGCAGATCGGGGTCGATTCGCATGGTCAGGTCCTGGTCCGACGCCTCGGTCTGGGCCCTCATCGTGCGGACGACGTCTTCGACCAGCGGTCCCAACTGGGTGGGCTCGGGCCGGACCTGGAGGCGGCCCGCGTCGGAGCGGGCGAGGTCCAGCAGGTCGTTCAGAAGGCGCACCAGATGCCGGCAGTTGTCGAGGATGATCTCGACCGTCTCCACCTGGTGCGGCGTCAGCGAGTCGCGGTCCATCATCAGCAGCTCGGCGAAGCCCTGCACCGAGGTCAGGGGGCTGCGCAGCTCGTGTGAGGCGGTGAGGACGAACTCGTCTTTCATCCGGTCGAGCCGGTCGCGTTCGGAGGCCTCGAGCTCGAGCTCCGCGGCCATCTCGTTGAAGGCTTTGCCGAGCGTCGCCACCTCGGAGACGCCGCCTACCTCGACCCGGGCGCTGCGATCGCCGCCGGCGAGGCGTCCCGCCGCCCCGACGAGTGCCTCGAGCGGCCTTCGCATCGCCTGGATCAGGCCGACGAAGAGGAGGAGCGCGCCGAGCAGCCCGGCGATCAACCCGGCGCCGACGAGGATCACGGTGTCGCGAGTGTCGCCGGAGATCGAGTCGCGCAGGTGTTCGCGGGTGGCTTCTTCGCGGCTGATCGCCGCCCGCGCCGCGGTCGGGTTCGTCCCTTCGGCGAGCTGCACCCGCGCCGCGATCTCCCGCTGGTATGAGCGTTCGATCGAGTTCTCGTAGTCCTGGCGCTGCACGATCAGCCGGCCGACCCCGATCACGGTCACCGCGGTGAGCAGCGCGAAAGCGATCGCGAAGCCGATCCGGAGGCGGTTGGCAAGCGAGGGACTGAGGCGGCGGGCCTGGCGTGAATATGCTTGCGCGGCGATGGGAGACGAGGCTACAGGCCAGGACGACAGGTTCGCCGCGGCCGAGGTGGATGGGATCGACGCTGCCGGCGTCGGTATCTGGTTCGCCGAGCACGTGCCGGCGGTGACGCCGCCGCTTGCCTTCGAGCGGATCGCGGGCGGCCATTCGAACCTGACCTATCGGGTGAGCGACGCCGGCGGGAGCGAGTGGGCGTTGCGGCGTCCGCCACTCGGCAAGACCCTCAGCTCGGCCCACGACATGGCGCGCGAGCACCGCGTCGTCGCCGCGCTCGGCGGCACCCCGGTCCCGGTCGCGCCCGTCGTCGGGCTCTGCGAGGACGAGGCGGTGAACGGCGCGCCCTTCTACGTCATGGACTTCGTCCGCGGGCCGGTCCTGCGCGGCGTCGCCGAGGCAGAGGCCTCCTTCCCCGACGAGGGCGACCGTCGCGAGATCGGCCTGCGCGTCGCCGACACGCTGGCCGCCATCCACGCCGTCGATCCCGACGCAGTCGGGCTCGGCGGGCTCGGCCGCAAGGAGGACTACGTCGCCCGCCAGCTGCGCCGCTGGTATGGGCAGTGGGAGAAGTCGAAGACGCGTGAGCTGGCCTCCATCGATCGCGTCCATGACCGGCTCGCCGCCCGCATCCCGGCCCAGGAGGGCGCCACGATCGTGCACGGCGACTATCGCCTCGACAACATGATCCTCAACGACTCCGGCGAGGTCGCGGCGGTGGTCGACTGGGAGCTCTGCACCCTCGGCGACCCGCTCGCCGACGTCGGCACCCTGATGGCCTACTGGCCGGAGCGCGACGCCCCCGACGTCGCCCTCGGCATGCCCGCCAACCTGGCGCCAGGCTTCCCCACCCGCTCCGAGGTCGCCGCCCGCTACGCCGAGTCCTCCGGTCGCGACCTCGCCGAACTCGACTTCTACATCGCCCTCGGCTACTGGAAGCTGGCGATCATCCTCGAGGGCGTCTACGCCCGCTACGCCGCCGGCGGCTACGGCAACTTCGAGCTGAACCGCGGCCTCGAAGAGTTCGCCCGCCTGGTCGAGCGCCTCGCCGTGGCTGCCGAGGAGATCGAGTCGCGCGGCTGAGACTTCATCGCGACCCGGCGCGGTCGCGACGCTGATCAACTTCGAAAACGGTGAGATTACCGCCGGGGTGGCGCCCGACAAACTCGGCTCCAGCTCGGTTTGCTCCATCGGGAACGTCGGGGCACGGGTCGAGACCTACAACGACGCGGGGACGATCGCCAACAAGGGCTTCATGGTCGTCTTCAACTGACGGAGCAGGTCACTTAGACCATGCGGGCGGCGTGCCGCGGCTCCAGCGGCTCGCCGTTCGCTTCGGCCTCGGCGCGCTTCGACCAGCGGTTCAGCTCGCGACGGGCGAGGACCATCTTGTGGACCTCGTCGGGGCCGTCGGCGAGGCGCAACATGCGGCTGTAGCGCCACATCGGGGCGAGGACGGTGTCGTCGGCCATGCCGAGGCTGCCGTGGATCTGGATCGCGCGGTCGAGGACGTTCATCACCATGTTCGCGGCGACGACCTTGATCGCCGAGATCGACTGGCGGGCGGCGCGCTTGCCCTCGGTGTCCATCTTCCAGGCGGCGTAGAGGGTGAGCAGGCGGGCCTGGTCGATTTCCATCCGCGAGGTGGCGATCGACTCTTGGACGAACTGCTTGTCAGCCAGCGGGCCGCCGAAGGCCTGGCGTTCGTTGGCGCGGCGGCACATCATCTCGTGGGCCCGCTCGGCGGTCCCGATCGCCCGCATGCAGTGGTGGATGCGCCCCGGGCCGAGGCGGTCCTGGGCGATCGCGAAGCCGGCGCCGCGCTCGCCGAGCAGGTTCTCCTTCGGGACGCGGCACTCGGTGTAGCGGATCTCGCAGTGCCCAGGGCCCTTGTCGTGTCCCATCACCGGGATCGCCCGCACCAGCTCGTAGCCCGGGGAATCGGTGGGGACGCAGATCATCGAGGCCCGCCCGTAGGCCGGCGCGTCGGGATCGGTGACGACCATCGCGATCGCCATCTCGGCGCCCACCGCGCCGCTGGTGTACCACTTGTGCGCGTCGATCACCCACTCGTCGCCATCGAGGACCGCGCGGCCCTGGAGCAGGGTCGGGTCGGAGCCCGACACCTCGGGCTCGGTCATCGAGAAGCAGGTGCGGATGCGGCCCTCCAGGGCCGGCTCGAGCCACTGCTCGCGCTGCTCGGCGGTCCCGTGCTCGGCGAGGATCTCCATGTTGCCGGTGTCCGGGGCGGAGCAGTTGAAGGCCATCGGCGCGGCGAGCGGGCTGCGTCCCATCTCCTCGCAGAGCAGCCCGTACTCCCAGTTCGTCAGCCCGGGGCCGAAACGCTCGTCCGCCATGAAGAGGTTCCAGAGCCCCTCGCCGCGAGCCTTCTCGCGGATCGCGGTGAGGTTCGCCGGGTAGGGGACACCGGGACCGACCTCCTCGTCGAGCGCCTCGGCGACCTCGCGCTCCACCGGATAGATCTCGGCGTCCATGAAGTCGAGGATGCGCTCGCGCAGCGCGGCGACCTCTGCCGTCGGTTCGAAGTCCATCGTTCCTCCCTCTCGCTGATCCGGTCGCGGCGAATCTAGTTCATCGGCGCAGGTAGCGAGCGAAGAGCTCGGAGTCCTCGCGCAGGAGCCAGCCGAGCTCCAGCTCGGCGACCTCCGGCAGGGCGCCCTCGAGGATCGTCGACCCGGCGCCGACGAGCTTCGGCGCGATCGTCAGGAAGAGCTCGTCGGCGACCCCCTCCGCCTGTAGCTGGGAGTGGAGGTGGGGGCCGCCCTCGCAGAGCAGCGCCCGGACGCCGTGCTCCTCGCGCAGCCGGCGCAGGGCGACGGTGACGTCGACCCGGCCATCGGGTTCGCGGACCACCTCGACCGGCGTCGCGGTCGCGGGCGGCTCGTCCTCGGGCTCGGCGCTGATCAGCAGAACCTGGCCGCCGCCGTCGGTGAAGAGGGGCGCGTCCCAGGGTAGGTCGAGGCTGCCGACGATCACCACCAGCGGGTCGCCCGGGAGCCCGAGCTCCTCGCGGCGCTCGCGCCTGGCAGGATCGCCGATCATCCGGCCGTACTTCTCGACCCGCATCGTCCCGGCGCCGATCATCACCGCGTCGAAGCGCTGCCGCAGCCCGACCAGCATCGCCGTGTCGGTGTCCGAGCCGATCTTCCCCGAGCGCCCTTCGATCGCGGCGCGACCGTCGAGCGTCGAGGCGAAGTTCAGGGCGACGCGGGGACGGCCTGCCGGCGGGTCGTGCCAGGGCCGATAGCTCTCGAGCTGGTCGGCGACCGAGGTCGCGCCGGGGTCGGGGACGAGGCGTTGCACGCCTAGAGACCCTAGAGAGCGCCCCGGGCGGGCGACTCAGGCCGGGTAGTCGTTCCAGTCGGCGAACTCGCGGCCGGCGAACTTCTGCAGCTCCACGACTTCCTCGCCGAAGCGGCCGCGAAGGCCCTCGAGCAGGTCGTCGGGAAGCTTCGGCTTCGGCGCCGGGGGCTTGTCCGGGTCGTGGACGACCTTCTCGACGATCCAACGCATCCGCTCCGGCAGGCGATCGAAGTTACGGTCGAAGGAGCGGAAGCCCGGCAGTTTGATCAGCTTCTCCATGAACTGGTATTTGTCGCTCGACTTCGCCGCCGACTTCTCCCACTCGCGGTCGAATTGCTCGGAGGTGAAGTTCGCATCGACGCCCGCGTAGGCGAAGGCCTTGCGCATCGTCCCGTCGCGGTCCGACTGCAGCTCCTCCTGGGTGATGATCTCGATCTGGGAGCGATCGAAGTGCTCCAGGTACGGCTGGAGCTGCATCCAGTAGCGGGAGCGGTTCGTGTACTGGTTGTCCGGGTCGGAGAGGACCGGGACCATCTCACGCGTCTCGTAGCCGGCGCCGGTCGCATGGACCCAGTGGCTGAGGATGCGCTTGATCGGGTCGCGCACCATGTAGATCAGCTTCGCGTCGGGACAATGCCGCTTGATCCGCTCGGCGACGCCGTCGTAGCGTGGCAGGTTCGTGTAGTGCGGGGAGGACTCGCCGCGCACGTTGAAGCGGTTGTCGAAGCGGCTCGCGTACCAGTCGAGGCCGAGGTCCCAGTTCAGCTCGGCGACGAAGAAGTTCAGCTCCTTCGGCTTGGACATCTGGATTTCCGGATGGAGGCCGAGGTAGTGGTGGATGCTCGTCGTCCCGCACTTGAGGCCGCCGATGATGATCAGGTTCGGCATCGCCGCATGCGCTTTGCGGCGGCGGCGGCGGGCGCTTTTGCGATCGGCGGTGTAGCGCTCGCGGGCGCGGGCGCACATCGCCTCGTCGGCGGGGTCTGGGGGCAACTGGGTAGGCAAGGTGTGCGTGTCGGCTTCCGGCACGAGCGTGGCATTCTAGCTGTGATGCCGGTTCTCCTCGTTAAGCCACCGCCGGGCGACCTCGGGTCGAGCCTCGAACAGTTCTTCAACGCGACGACGGAATTCTTCCGCCACCTCTCCGAAGTGCGTTGGGACCAGTTCGGATTGGCGCTGCTCTGCCTTCTGGCGATGCAGCTCTGCCGGGCCTGGGCCTGGCGCAACGTCCTGCGGGCGGCCTACCCGGGGAAGCGGATCGGCTTCACCCAGCTCTCGGCGGCCTACCTGGCCGGGGCGGGCATCAACGCGGTGATCCCCGCGCACGCCGGCGACGTCACCAAGGTCTTCCTGGTCAAGCGGCAGATCCCCGACTCCTCCTATCCCGCCGTCACCTCGTCGTTCCTCGTGCAGACCGTCTTCGACACCTCGATCGGCATCCTTGTCCTCCTCTACGCGATCACGCAGGGACTGCTGCCGCCACTGCCCGAGCTGCCGCATCTGCCGGCGTTCGAGGTCTCCTTCTGGGCCAACCACCCGAAGACGCTGGCGATCACCGTCGGCGTCCTCATCCTGGCGATCGTCGTCGGCGTCTGGCTCCTGGCGCATCGGGTGCGGCGCTTCTGGGACAGGGTCAAACAAGGCCTCGTGATCCTCACCCGCCCGCGGGACTACATGAAGCAGGTCTTCGCCTGGCAGGGGATCGGCTGGCTCTTCCGCTTCGCCGCCTTCTGGTTCTTCCTCGAGGCCTTCGGACTGAAGGGCTCGATCGGCAACGTGATGTTGGTGATGAGCGTCCAGGCGATCGCCAACATCGTCCCCTTCACTCCTGGAGGAGCGGGCGCCCAGCAGGCCCTTCTCGTCGCCACCCTGAAGGGGCCCTCGCGCGCCGCGGTCCTCTCCTTCTCGGTCGGCACCCAGATCGCGATGGCCGCCTGGTCGGTCGTCCTCGGCTTCGCCGCGATCTTCCTCGTCTTCCGGACCACCGACTGGCGCGGCCTGATCAAACAGGCCCGGGACGAGGCCGACCGCGACGAGGGCGGCGGCCCCGGCGCCTCCGGCGGCGGCACCAACGAAGCCCCGACCCCGAGCTCCGCCTAGTCCGACCAGCCCGGGTAGCGGGCTTCGACATGCCACCGCCAGGGCGGTTCTTCGGCCGCGGGGAAGTCGTAGTGGTTGCGACCGGGAAGGATCTCGAGGGGGATCAAGGCGGGATCCTGGGACGCGCGGACCTCGGTCCCGGCGGCGGCCTCGACGTCGGCCGCGGTCGCGGTGCGGCGGACCGCGCGCCAGCCGAGGGTGGGGCGGTACTCCCAGTAGGCGATCTCGACCGTGCCGTCGGCGCGGCGATGGTCGACCAGTTGGGTGAAGGCGGTGGTGCGGCGGTTGGAGGCGGTCAGGTGGGGGCCGGCGGCGACGGCGCAGCTCGCACGGCGGCAGCGGCGGAAGTCGACCGGGACGAGAGGTAGGCCGCCGGGTCCGGTCAGAGGCTCGGGCGCAGGTGCGAGCGCGCGGGTGAGCCGGGCGAGCGGCCGACCGTAGGCGGGGACCAGCGCCTGGTGGCCGCAGGCGTCCGGCAGGTGCGGGGCGCAGACGATGCGACGGCCGAGCGCGCGCGCGAGGTCCCTGCCCGCGTCGACTTCGCCGCCACCGGCGACGGCGGCGACGACCGCGACCGCGATCAGTGCGATGAGCGCCGCCAGCCCCGCCGATTCGACCGTCGCCTGCCCGAGGTCGCTCGCCGCCCCCCGCCTCTCGCTTCCGCTTCTCCATCCCCGCTTCGCGCCCATAAGGCGACGCTAGGCGGCAAATACGCACCCGTGGCACGCGGTTCGTGCCAATTGTGCATCGGCGGCCTGCCGGTTCTGCTTACATTCGCTCCATGGAGGGAAGCCCTTTCAATCTTTTCGGCGATCCCGACGAGTTCCGTGCCCGTATGGAGGAGCTCTCGGAGCAGATGCAGTCCTCGCAACGCGTCGCCTGGGCCGACAACGCGATCAAGCTGGCGGTCGAGATGACCGTCGCCTCGATCGGCCGGCTCGACTTGAACGGCACTGCCGACGAGCAGGCGATGCAGGTCCGCGACGCCATCCGCGTCCTCTTCCCGGAGGCCGTGACCTTGGTGCGCGAGGCTCGCGAAGGCCTCAGCTGACCCGCCGGACGCCGATCCGGTCTTAGAGCAGCTCGAAGCGCAGGTCGACGACCGCGCCGTTGCGGAAGAGCGCGCCGAGCAGCTCGACCGGCACCGCGACGATCGCCGCCGGGATCGCCAGGACGACGCTGGCGAGGGCGTCGATGCGGCGCTGCCAGGGCTCGTGGGCCGGGGCAGCCGGGCGGGAGCCGAGCGCGGCGAGGGCGACGTTGTGGCCGAAGGTGACCGAGTTCAGCAGGGTCTGCCAGGTCTGGACGAAGCTCGCGCCCGGGACCCAGCGGCGGCGGCGGACCACCTGGTCACGCTGGGCGATCAGCCTGCGCACGGCCTCGACCGTGAACAGATAGTGGACGCCGGGGACGAGGCCGGCCCAGCCGGCGCCGCCGATCGAGCAGGCGAGGCTCGCCCGGTTGACGATCCGCGCCCGCTCCTGGTCGCCCAGGCGGTCGAGCGCATGCAGGGCCTCCTCGGTCCCCGCCGACTCGCCGACGATCCCGAGCCCGCAACTCTCGCAGCGGCGCACCGGAGCACCGAGGCGGTCCTCGTCGGCGAGCCAGCCGAAGAGCGGCTCTCCACAGGCGGGGCAGGGCGGGTTGTCAGGGCCGGCGCCCGCCTCGAGGGGAACGGACCGACGCGTCGTCAATTCATCCATGGGATGTAGCGTACGGGCCGTGCGAGAGAGCAGCCCGAGTTGAACCGCCGCAAAGAGGACGTCCTGGCGTGGGAGTCGCGTTGGAGGCTGCCCACCGGGTTGCTGACCTTCGCCGGTGTGGCGATCGTGATCGTCTCGTCGATCCTGATCGCCGGCGTCAGCGGTACCGGCGAAGCCGAAGTGCTGCGCTCGCTGTACGACGAATCCTCGACGGTCACGCTCTCCTCGGTGCTCGAGGCGATCGGCTTCGTGATGCTCGCCGCGCCGCTCTACTTCCTCTTCCGCGCCGCTCTGGCGCGTTCGGGAGGGAAAATGCGCGCGCAGCTGGTCGGGGTGATCGTTGTCGCGCCGATCTTCCTCGCGGTCGGCGGCGTCCTCAACGGGATCGCGACCAACGAAGCCGCCGAAACCTTCCACAAGGGCGAAGCGAAGTCGACGATCAGCGCCGAAAAGGGCGCCGAAGAATGTCGTGACGAAGAGCGCGAAAAGGGCGCGAAGGAGTTCGGCGAAAAGTACGACTCTGGCGCGAGCCCACTCAAAGACTGCGAAGCCACCGAACAGGAAGAAAGCAAGGCCAAGAACGCGCTGAGTGAAGCCTCCTTGCGCAATCCGGCGACCGGCTTTGGCCTCGCCGGCCGCATCGGCCTTGCCGTCGCCCTGGTCTACAGCTGCCTCTGGGCGATGCGGGTGGGCCTGCTGACGAAATTCTGGGGCTCCTTCGGGATGGCGCTCGGAGTCGCAGCGTTCATCCTGCTGGTCCAGTTCTGCCTGATCTTCTTCATCTACCTCGGCCTGTTGCTCATCGGCAAACTGCCGCGCGGCCGACCACCGGCGTGGGCCGCGGGCGAAGCCGTGCCCTGGCCGACCCCCGGCGAGCGGATGGCGAAGGAAATCGAACCGAAGGGCGGCGCCCCGGAGCCAGACGAACCCGTCGAAGCCCCGGGCCTGGGCCGGCCGATCGAAGCGCCGGAACCCAAGGAAGCGCCGGAACCCGAAGGCGACGGGAACTCGGAAGGCGGCGAAAGCGGCAGCGGCCCGCAGCGGCGCAAGCGCAAGCGCCGGGGGTAGGGGTCCCGGGGGTCGTTGTGCCGGCGGGGTGGCGGTCCGAGAGGGGGCCGTCCGAGGGGCGGTGTCCTGGGCGTCTCATGGAGGTCCTGGCAGGCTGTGACCTCCATGAGACGCCCAGGACGGAGGGAGTGCGGTGTTTCTCCGAGGGTTCGTGCGTGAGAGGCCACACCTCGGCCGATCTCGTGACGAAGGGCGTGGGAAGTCCACGGTTCCACGCATCTTCTGCCTGAATCCGCTGCCTTCCATGACGGTTCCACATCACCCCAGAACGCGCTGCATGACTTAGGGCCCCTATAGGGGGGTCAACTCATGCGGCGCTGAATTCGGTGTTGTGCAACACGCACCGAAGTCAGCGCTTCTCACGCTCTCACGCACGGAAGCGTGGACTTCCCGACATCTCCCGCGCATCTCCCTCAACGGCGTCGGAGTTTCTCCTCACCTCACATCCTCCGGCCGTCTCGGCCACGGCCACAGCCAGCCAGGGCCGTGGCCGAGACGGCCGTGCTGGCCGCAGACCCTTGCGTCCCTTGCCAGGAACGCCGCCCCGCCGACCGCCTAGGACTCCGTCGGATGCACGCCGGCCGCGACCTGCTTGCGGTGGGTGCGGATCTCGCTCATCATCCGCTCGAGTCGGGGCTCGGTCGAATCGTCGACGAATTTCATCGCCGCGGCGACCCCGGGGTGGACCTCGGCGATTCCTTCGTGCATCGCCTGGGCGACCGCGCGATAGGTGGGGTGGCCCTCGCGGCCGGAGCGCAGCTCGATCAGGTGCATCGCCTCGCGGGCGTTCAGGTCGAGGATGTAGCGGATGCGGAAGGCGAGGCTGAGGGCGTAGGGGGCGAGCTCGTCGAGGCCGGCGACGGCGAGTCGCTCGTACTCGTTGCGGGAGATCTCCAGCGCCCGTTCGAATTCGCCGCCGACGCCGGCCTCGCGGACCTCGTCGGGGATCCCCGCGCCGAGCTCGGGGCCGAGCCGCTGCCACTGCACGGTCAGCAGGCGGTGGCGCTGGAGGTCCCGGAAGGCGCCGTAGTCGGAGACGATCTCGAACCGGTAGCGGAGCGCCTCGAAGCCCCGACCGGGACGGTGGCGGCGGTTGGCGCGCTCCCCGATCACGGCGGCGAGGAGCTCGCCGCGCTCGTCCCGGCTCAGCGCCTCGACGTGGGCGCGGATCTCGGACTCCGGTACGGCGGCAACCTCGTAGAGGCAGGCGGCGAGCAGGTCGGCTTCGGTTCCCTCGACGCCGAGGAGGTCGACCGTCGGCGCCGGATCGGCTTCTTCGCGTCGACCGAGCCCGAGGCGCTCGACCCAGCGCTCGGTGCCGGCGCGGCGCTCCTGCAGGTAGGACACCCACTCGCCGCCGCGCTCGGGCCGCTCGACCCGGGAGACGAAGCTCGGCATCACCTGCTGCAGCTCGGTGAGGATCAACGCGCCGAATTCGCGCGCCTCGGGCAGAGGCGAGGCCATCAGCCTCAACAGCAGCTGCTCGTAGGCCTGGCCGGAGGCGTAGATGCCGACGTGGCTGAGCGTCGCCGCCGGCAGGAGGCCGCGCAGAAGGTCGAGCGCCTTGGCGCGGATCGAGCGCCGCCAGGCGGCCTCGGGCTCCTCGTCGCCGCGGGGCCAGCGCGTCGCCGCCCACTCCTCGACCTGGCCGAGGGAGCGCGAGTAGATGACGAAGATCTCGTCCATCGCGGCGGCGAACTCGGGGCCGAGCTTCTCGTCGCGGTAGAAGCGATAGCCGCCGCCGGGCAGCGCTTTGTCATAGGGGATATAACGGGTCGACTGCTCGAGGTAGGCGGCGAGCCGGCCCCGCTGCAGGACCTTGGTGAGGATGTTCGAGACCCACTCGCAGGCGACGTGGGCGCCGCCGACCTGGGCGATCGAGTCGTCCCCGTAGCCGACGAAGACGCGCTCATACAGGCCGGCGGCGCGAGCTCCCTCCTCGGCGTCGAAGGGTCGGCCCCCGGCGGGCGCGTCGGCGGCGAACTCTTCCAGGTAGAGACGGCGGACCGATCCGGAATAGCGCGAATAGCGGGCGAAAAGCGCGCCTTTGACGGTTTCCGGGAGGTTGACCAAGGCGAATACCGGTCGATCCAGATTGGTGAAGTGGGGCGCGAGGAGGGCCTTCTCCTCGGGCGTGAACTGTTCGGCCGGGTAGCGCATGGGTGGGCCATCGTACGCCTGCCACTGGATGTCCTCGGGACGTGTGACGAAAGGCCTGACCGTGTGCCAACCAAGCACCAGTCTGTACCAATTCATCGGCATTACTTGACCCCTCCGGGGCAGCCGCGCTTGGGTGGCGCCAATGCGGATCGCCGCCCTCGCCATCGTCGCTTTCGTCCTCGCCGTCGCGCCCGCCGCAGCGCGTCCCACGGCGATCGTCTCCATCGGCGACAGCTTCATCTCGGGCGAGGGCGGCCGCTGGCTGGGCAACGGGTCCGATTCGTTCGGGACGCGCTCGGGAACCGATCGCGCCGCCTACGGGTGCGGTGTGCTCGGCTGTGAATACGACCCGGTACGCGTGTATGGCGCGAGCGAGGCGAATGACTGCCACCGCTCCGACGTCGCGCCGATCGCGAGCGCCCCGATCGACGTCGACGAGAAGGTGAACCTGGCCTGCTCGGGGGCGACGGCGCGGGATCTGTGGCCCGGGGACGAAGGCGGCACGGGCCACTTCGAAGAGCCACCGGAGGCCGATCAGCTGGCGGCGGTGGCGCGGCGCGAGCGGGTGCGGATGGTCGTCGTGACGGTGGGGGCGAACGACGTCGGCTTCGGTGAACTGGTCGCCGAATGTGCGGTCGACTGGGCGCGCAGCCCGGAGGACGAGGAGGCGACGTGCCACCGCGAAGCCGAGGCGCATATCCAGGGCGCGCTGCCCGCCGCGACGCGACGGATCACGGCCGCCTTCCGGGGGGTGCGGAGGGTGATGGGCGCGGCCGGATACTCGCGGTCCGACTACCGGCTGGTGGCGATGGGATACGCCTCGCCATTTCCCCGCGGGAGGTGGTTCCGCTATCCGGAGGACGGCTGGGCCAGACTGACCGAAGGCGGCTGTCCGGTCTGGAACGCCGATGCCGACTGGGCCGCGGATCGGGCGACCGTCGATCTTGCCGAGGCACTCCGCTACGCCGCCGTAGCGACCGCCGCCGAGTACCTCGATCTGGTCCACGCCTTCGACGGCCACCAACTCTGCGACCGCCGCTCGCGGCGCGTCGGCGACGACGGCCCTTCGCCGCTGAGCGCCGAGTGGTTCCGCCGCCTTTCCTTCACCCAGGGCTCGACTCGCGAATCCCTCCACCCGAACGCCTACGGCCAGAAAGTGATGGGCACCTGCCTGGGACTGCTGTTCGGGCGCCCCCGCGGTGACTACGCGTGCGCCGATACCCCGGGTGAGTGGTTGGGCGGGGTTGGGTTGAGGGCGATCGGTTGAGGGGCAGGGCGGGTTGTGCCGGCGGGGGCGGCAGTCCTAGCCGCGGTGCCCTGGGCGTCTCATGGAGGTCCTGGCAGGCTGTGACCT